>NZ_JBSGWY010000002.1:110597-154650 GCF_053609145.1 Streptomyces sp. NPDC054961
GTTGCGCGCGGGGGGCCTCGTGACGGGGCGCGCCCGCACCCAATAATCCACGGCCTCCAGCGCCGGCCGGGGGGGGCGCCCCCCGGCCCGGCCTGCGGGAACGGTCAGCCCGTCCAGACGATCGACTGGATCTCGCTGTAGGCCTGCAGCGCGTACGAGCCCACGTCCCGTCCCACGCCCGAGCGCTTGAAGCCGCCGAACGGCGCCTCCATGTTCCGCCCGATGGTGTTGACGCCGACCCCGCCCGCGCGCAGCCGCCGCGCCACCCGGAAGGCGCGCGCCGCGTCCCGGGACCACACATAGCTCAGCAGCCCGAAGTCGCTGTCGTTGGCCAGCGCCACCGCCTCGTCGTCGTCCCCGGCGGCTCCGTCGAAGGGGACCACCACGACGACCGGGCCGAAGATCTCCTCGCGGACCACCCGCATGTCGTTCGTGCAGTCGACCAGCAGGGTCGGGGCCACGTAGAAGCCCTTGCCGCCGGCACCGACCACCGGGCGCTCACCGCCGAAGGCGATCCGCGCGCCCTCCTTCTTCCCCAGCTCCACGTACGACTCCACGCGGTCCCGGTGCGCCGCCGAGATGACGGGGCCCACCACCGTGCCCCGCACGGTGGGGTCGCCGACCTTCATGAAGGCCAGGTAGCCCGTCAGCTTCTCCACCAGCTGCTCGTACACCGACCGGTGCACGATCACCCGGGTCGGAGCCGTGCAGATCTGCCCGGAGTAGAAGGAGAAGGTGGTGCCGATCCCCTGCACCGCCGCGTCCAGGTCCGCGTCCGCGAGGACGACCGCCGCGCCCTTGCCGCCCAGCTCCATCAGCTGCCGCTTCATCGTGCGGCCGCAGACCTCGGCGATCCGCTGCCCGACGCCCGTGGAACCGGTGAAGGACACCATGTCCACGTCCGGGGAGTCCACGGCCGCCTCGCCCACCTCCACCGAGGTGCCGGAGACCACGTTCACCACGCCCGCCGGGACGCCGGCCTCGTGCAGCGCCTCGGCCATCCGGAACACCGACAACGGGTCCTGCGGGGCCGGCTTGACGACCACCGTGTTGCCCATGGCCAGCGCCGGGGCCACCTTGCCCGCCGGGTTGGCCCACGGGTTGTTGTACGAGGTGATGCAGGTGACGACCCCGACGGGCTGGCGCACCTCCAGTGCGCCCAGCACGCTCGCCGCGCCCATCGGGCCCGCCTCGGTGACCTGCGGCGGCAGCCCGCGCTCGACCGGCTCCAGGGCGCCCTTCGCGTACCGGCGGAAGCGCGTCACGCCCACGCCGACCTGCATGCCCCGCGCGGTCCCGGTCGTGGCGCCCGTCTCCGCCTGGGCCAGGGCCGCCCACGGCTCGTACTCCCGCTGGATGATGTCGGCGGCCCGGTCCAGGATCGCCGCCCGCTCCTCCGGCCTCGTACGGGACCAGCCGGCGAAGGCCCCGGCCGCGGCGCGCGCCGCGTCCTCGACCTGGGCGCGCGAGGCCTCGGGGGCCAGGCCGACGACGGATTCGTCGGCCGGGTTGACCACCTCGTAGTGGCCGCCGGACGGTTCGACCCACTCGCCGCCGATGTAGAGCTTCTGGGCCTGCGGCTTCCGGGGCTGCGGGGAACTCATCGCGTGCTCACCGTCCTCGTGTCCCGGCCCGACCGGAGCACGATCCCGGGGACCGCCCCCGTGATCTCGTCGTCGCGGATGGTCTCCACCCCGTTGACGCGCACCGACACAATGCCGACCGCCCGCGCGTCCAGCCGCGGACTGTCCCCGGGCAGGTCGTGCACGAGCGTGGCCGGTCCGGCCTCGATCCGCTGCGGGTCGAAGAGCACCAGGTCCGCGTGGAACCCCTCGGTGATCCGGCCGCGCTCGCGCAGCCCGAACAGCTGGGCCGGATCGTCCGTGAGCATCCGTACCGCCTGCTCCAGCGGCACCAGCTTGCGGCCGCGCAGGCAGTCCCCGAGGAATCGGGTCGTGTACGGGGCCCCGCACATGCGGTCCAGGTGGGCTCCCGCGTCGGACCCGCCGAGCATGACGTCCTCGTGCTGCCAGGTCTCGGCGCGCAGCGCCCAGCTCGCCGGGTCGTTGTCGGTGGGCATGGGCCACAGCACGGTGCGCAGGTCGTCGTTGGCGCAGATCTCCACCAGGCAGTGGAAGGCGTCCTGGCCGCGCTCGGCGGCGATGTCGTCGACGACGCGGCCGGACAGGCCCTCGTTCGCCTCGCTGTAGGTGTCGCCGATGACGTAGCGCCCGAAGCGGGCGAGGCGCCGGAAGACGCCGGCCTCCTTGCTGTCGGCGCGGCGCAGCATCTCGGCCCGTACGTCGGCTTCGCGCAGTTTCGCGATCCGCTCGGGGACGGGCAGGGCGAGGATCTCGCCCCAGCCGGGGATGAGGTTGAGCGCGCAGAACGTGCCGAGCGACATGTTCATGGGCGTCAGGATCGGCATGGTGAGCGCCACGATCCGGCCGCCCGCCTTGCGGGCGCGCTCGCTCGGGATCAGCTGGCGCGGCACGCGTTCGGGGACGGAGGCGTCGATGGTCAGGACGTTCCAGTTCAGGGGCCGGCCGGCGGCCGCGCTCATGTCGACGAAGAGGTCGATCTCCTCGTCGGCGAACTGGTCGAGGCAGCCCGCGACGATGGCTTCGAGCTGGGTGCCCTCGTGTTCGGAGACGGCCCGGGAGAGGGCGAGCAGCTCGTCGGGCCGGGCGTGCCGGGAGGGCACGGGGGCGCCGGAGCCGTCGGAGTGGGTGGAGGACTGGGTGGTCGACAGGCCCCAGGCGCCGGCGTTCATGGCGTCGTGGAACAGGTCGAGCATCGCCTCCATCTGTTCGGGGGTGGGCTGTCCGCCGACGGCGTCCTCGCCCATCACGTGCCGGCGCAGCGCGCAGTGGCCGACCATGAAGCCGGCGTTGACGGCGATGCGGCCGTCGAGCGCGTCGAGGTACTCGCCGAAGGTGGACCAGGTCCAGTCGACGCCTTCCTCGAGGGCCTTGAGGGCCATGCCCTCGACCTTGCTCATCATGCGGCGGGTGTAGTCGGCGTCGTCGGGGCGGGCCGGGTTGAGGGGGGCCAGGGTGAATCCGCAGTTGCCGCCCGCGACGGTGGTCACTCCGTGGTTCATGGAGGGGGTGGCGTACGGGTCCCAGAACAGCTGGGCGTCGTAGTGCGTGTGCGGGTCGATGAACCCGGGGGTGAGGACGAGGCCCGTCGCGTCCTCGCTGGTGGTGGCCGGTTCGGTGACCGTCCCCGGTGCGCCGATGGCGACGATCCGGCCGTCGCGCAGGCCGACATCCGCGACGCGGGCGGGGGCGCCGGTGCCGTCCACGACGGTGGCGCCCTTGATCAGGTGGTCGAGCATGACGTCCCTTCTGCCGGTGTGCGCGGTGCGCGCCGTGTCCCGGGGCTCCGCCCGCGGGGTGCGGGGGCTCCGGGCCCCCGCGTGCCCCGGCCGGAGCCCGCCGGGCCGGCCGCAGCCACGGCATGACTCCGGCCGGGGCCGGTTCGGGGCGGCGGTCCGGGAAGACGCCGCCCCCGTTCCCCCGCCGGGTCAGACGGCCTGGCGGAAGCGGGTGGTGCGGTGCACCGGGTCCGTGTCGATGTGCGGGATCACGTGCTCGCCGATGAGCTTGATGCTGGTCATCGTGTCCTCGTAGGACACTCCGGTCGGCAGGCCGAAGGAGAGCTGGTCGGCGCCGGCTTCCTCCCAGCGCTTGCACTGCGCGCGGACCTCGGAGGGGTCGCCGCAGATCAGGAGTTCCTCGGCGATCAGGAGCTCGATGATCTCCGCGTTGTACTCGGGCAGCGTCTCCGGCCACTCCGGGATGGCCTCGGGCCGCGGGAAGGTGTCGTGGTAGCGGAAGACCAGCGACTGGAAGCGGTTCATGTTGGCGTTGACGGCGATCTCGACGGCCTTGTCGTGGGTCTCGGCGCAGATCGCGGTCGAGGTGACCATGACGTTGTCGTTGACGAAGGCGCCGATGGCCTTCGCCTCCTGGATCGCGGTCTTGTACTGCTCGAGCACCCAGGCCATGTCGGAGACCTTCTGGACGCTGAAGCCGAGGACTCCGAGGCCCTTCTTGGCGGCCATGGCGTACGAGGAGGGGGAGCCGGCGGCGTACCACATGGCCGGGTGGGCCTTGCCGTACGGCTTGGGGAAGATCTTCCGCGGCGGGAGCGACCAGTGCTTGCCCTGGAACCCCTCGTACTCCTCCTGGAGGAACATCTTGGGGAACTCGGCGATGGTCTCTTCCCAGATCTCCTTGGTGCCGTTCATGTCCTCGATGCCGGGAAGGAAGCCGAGGATCTCGTGGCTGCCGGCGCCGCGGCCGGTGCCGAACTCGAAGCGCCCCTTGGAGAGGTGGTCGAGCATGGCGACCTTCTCGGCCACCTTGACCGGGTGGTTGACCGGGGCGAGAGGGTTGAAGATGCCGGAGCCGAGGTGGATGCGCTCGGTGGCGTGGGCGAGGTACCCGAGGAACACCTCGTTCGCCGAAAGGTGCGAGTACTCCTCCAGGAAGTGGTGCTCGGAGGCCCAGGCGTACTTGAAGTTGGACTTGTCCGCCTGAATGACGTACTCGGTCTCCTCGATCAGCGCCTTGTGCTCTGCCTCGGGGTCGACCTTGGACCGCGCCTCAGGCACGTATCCCTGCACAAAGAGCCCGAATTCCAAGGGGATTCACCGTCCTTCTGTTTCTGACGTTGCGTCAGATTCGATGTCACGACTGTTCCATCGCGGGGGCGGGAGCGTCAATACCTGACGCTCCATCAGATGAGCTGGAGCACTGCTCGCAGGGCGGCGGCCGCTCAGAGGATGCTGACGCCCGCCATCCAGCCGCCGTCGATCACGAACGGCTGGCCGGTGATGTACGAGGAGTCCTCGCCGGTCAGGAACAGCGCGAGCTTCGCGATCTCGTCGGGCCGGCCCACCCGCCCCATCGGCACCACGCGCTTGTAGAGCTCCGCCATGGCGTCGCGGGCCTCGTCGGTCATGTTGTCCGGGTCCAGCAGCCCCGGGTTGGCCATGGGGGTGTCCACGGCCCCCGGGCACATCGCGTTGACCCGGATGTTCTTCGCCGCCAGCTCCAGCGCCGCCACCCGGGTCAGGCCGAGGATCGCCGCCTTGGTCGCCGCGTACGCGCCCACGTACGCCATGCCCGTCAGGCCGGTGTACGAGGAGGTGTTGACGATCGTGCCGCCGCCGGCCGCCTCGATCTCGGGGGCCAGCGCCTTGATGCCGAGGAAGGCGCCGACCTGGTTGACCTGGATCACCTGCTGGAACTCCTCCAGCGGGGTCGTGGTCAGCTCGTTGAAGCGCAGGATGCCCGCGTTGTTGACCAGCCCGTCGACCGGGCCGAAGGCCTCCTTGGCCGCGGCGACGGCGGCCGCCCAGTCCTCCTCCCGGCTCACGTCCATCCGCACGTACCGGGCCCGGTCCTCGCCGATGTCCTTGGCGACCGCCGTTCCCTGCTCGTCCAGCACGTCGCCGAGGAGCACCTTGGCGCCCTCGGCGGCGAAGAGGCGGGCCTCCTGCTCGCCCTGCCCGCGCGCCGCACCGGTGATGATGACGACGCGCCCGTCCAGCTTGCCTGGCTTGCCCATGTGTTCGCCCCTCCGTGGTCAGTCGTTGAGTAGGGGGCCCACTTCGGACCCGAAAGCCGTGATCTGGTCGATGAGTTCGGCCCGGTCCCGGTTGCGGAAGCGGACCTGGATCTGGTCGATGCCGAGCGCCCCGTACGCGCGCAGGGACTCCGCGAGCTGCTCCGCCTTGCCGGTGAGGGTGCGGCGGCCGGTGTCCCAGCCGGGCTCGCCGACGTAGAGCGCCTCGGTGATCGCGCCGAACTCGATGGGGCCGGCGACCCCGGCCTGCGCGCGGAGCTCCTTGATCCGGGCGATCTGCGCCGGGAGCTTGTCGCGCGGGTCGCCCTGCGGCAGCCAGCCGTCGCCGCGCACGGCGGCCCGGCGGACGGCGGCGGGCGAGGAGCCGCCGACCCAGACGGGGATGCGTTCCTGGGCGGGCCGGGGCAGTTGCCCGAGGTCCTTGAAGGAGAACAGCTCGCCCTCGAACTCCGGGTACTCCTCTGGCCCGAGGGCCGCGCGCAGGGCGTCGAGGGTCTCGTCGAGCACGGCCCCGCGGCGCGCGAAGTCGACGCCGAGGGCCTCGAACTCCTCCTGCACGTGCCCGGCGCCGACGCCGAGGATCAGCCGGCCCCCGGAGAGGTGGTCGACGGTCGCGTACTGCTTGGCGCTGAGCAGCGGATGGCGCAGGCCCAGGATCGCGACGTGGCTCAGCAGCCGCACGTTCTCGGTGATCCCGGCCAGGAAGGACAGGGTGGCCACCGGGTCGTACCAGACGGTGCTCATGGGGCCGGCCATGCGCCGGGGGATGGCCACATGGTCGCAGGTGGCGAGGTAGCCGAAGCCGGCCCGGTCGGCCGCCCGCGCGACCGCGGCCAGATCGGCCGCGCCGGCCCCCGCCTCCCAGGGCTCGGCGTAGATGGTGCTCTGCGACTGGATCGGGAGCTGCATCCCGTAGACCAGCCGACCTTCCGGAAACACGCGCGCCATGGGCCGTACCCGCCTCGTCCTCGTCTGCCGATTCGTCATACCGACGGTCGGGGCCATCGTCGTAGCTGACGGTCCGTCAGGCAAGGGGCTGGACGGGATGCGGAGGCCGCGGGGCGGGACCGGGCGGGAGGTGAGTCAAATAACAGGAGTTTTGTTACGATGGGCTCATGGCAGACCAGCCCGCACCCGGCGAAGGCCCGACCCGGCCCGTGTCCGTCTCGCTCCACGAGGGGACGATCGCGGCACTCAAAGCGCGCACCGGCAAGCGCGGCATGTCCGCGTACATCGAAGCGCTCGTACAGCGCCAGCTCGAACGCGACCGGCTCCGCGAGCTGATCGAGGACTCCGAGTCCGTCAACGGGCAGGCCGACCCGGCGGCGGTCGAGACGAAGCGAGCGATCTTGCGCGGCGGCGCGGCGGCTTCATCGGACGCCGCGTGAGCGGTGCCCTGGTCCTCGACTGCGAAGGTCTCTCCCTGCTCGTGCGGCAGGATCCCGGCCTGCTGGAATGGCTCACGGCCGCGGAAGCCGAGGACATCCGGGTGGTCGTCAGCTCGGTCACCCTCGTCGAGGCGCGCGACCCCCGGGTGAACCAGGCCCGATTCGACCACGCGGTCTCCCGCGTGAACATCGTCCCCCCGAGCGAGGCCATCGCCCGGCACGCGAGCAGGCTTCTCGCTGCCGCGGGGCTGCACGGGCACAAGTACGCGCTGGACGCCATCGTGGCGGCAACCGCCCTTGACCAGCCCGGACCCGTCACCCTGCTGACCTCCGACCCCGAGGACCTGTCCGTGTTCTGCGGGAAGCGGGTCCGGATCGCCGGGGTCTGACGGCAGGAGTCGCGGGAACGTCGGGCCCGAGGTCTATGTGCCGCTGCCGGGCGGCCGCTAGGGTGCGCGCGTGGATCTGTTTCTGACCCTGGTCAGCGGGGTGGCGTGGACCGTCGTGTACGTCGAGGCGATCCGGGTGGGGCTGCGGGACCGGACGTACGCGATGCCCGTGGCGGCCCTCGCGCTGAACTTCGCGTGGGAAGCGACGTACGCCGTCAACGAGTTCCGTACCGGAGTCTCGGCCCAGGGCGTCGTCAACGTGGTCTGGGCCGTCGCCGACATCGTCATCGTGTACACGTACCTGCGCTACGGGCGGGCCGGGTTGCCCGGCTTCGTGACCCGGCCGCTGTTCGCCCTGTGGAGCGCGCTCGTCTTCGTGACGGCCTTCGCCGTGCAGTGGCTGTTCCTCGCCCACTTCGGCGCGCACGACGCGTCCCGCTCCTCGGCCTTCCTGCAGAACCTGCTGATGTCGGGGCTCTTCATCGCCCTCTACGCGAGCCGGCGCGGCCGGCACGGGCAGTCGCTCGTCATCGCCGTCGCCAAATGGATCGGCACCCTCGCGCCGACCTTCCTCTTCGGGGTCCTCGAGGACGCGCCGTTCGTCCTCGGGCTGGGGCTGCTGTGCGCGGTCTTCGACCTCGCGTACGTCGCCCTGCTGGCGGTGGACCCCGCGGCGTCGGACCCGGCGTCGGACCCGGCGTCGGACGGGCGCGGCGTCCGCGCGGGAGCGGCGGGCGGCCTCTGGGCCCGCCCCGGCGCCGGCTCCGCGCTCAGAAGCCCTTCGGGCCCATCACGATGACCGGCTTCGCCGCCGGGTCGAGGGTCTCCAGGACCTTCTTCATCGCGTCCTTCGGGATGCCCACGCAGCCCTGCGAGGGACCGTCGTGGTCCACGTGGAGCCAGATGTTGCCGCCCTTGGTCTCGCCCTCCGGCTTCGTCGGGTCGAGCGGGCTCACCCCCGGCTTGCGGTTGAAGTCGATGGCGACGACGTAGTCGAAGGAGCCCCGCAGGGACTCGCCCTCCACCCCGAGTCCCGTCGCCACGAAGGAGCGGTCCTGGTCGTACGGGAACTTCGTGCCCGGCGGCTTCGGCAGCAGCCCGCCCGCGTCGGTGAGCGCGAACACTCCCTCGGGGGAGGTCAGGTCCCCGTACGTGCGCTCCGTGGACCAGCCCTTCGCCCCGTTCCGCGCGGGCCAGCTCGCGCTCTTGGCCCAGTCGGCCCCGGTCGCCGGGCGCGTGTACAGGGCCGCCGTGGACTCCGAGGAGTCCGCCGCCTTCCCGGTCACGAGGACGAGCTGGAGGGCGTCCGCGGGGATCTTCGCGCGGGTCTGCTCGCTGACCTCGGGCAGGCCCTGCAGACCGTCGCGCTCCGTGCCGCGCGCGGCGCGCGCGCCGGCCGGCGGGCGGGCGTCGGCGGCCCGCGGGGCGGCGTTGGCCGGGGGCTCGTGCACGATGTACACCCAGCCCGCGCCGAAGCCGAGGAGGCCGAGGGCGGCCACGGCCGCGAGCGGGCGCGGGGTGCGCAGCGCGCGCTCTCCGGCGGCGCGGGAGCGCCGGGCACCCCGGCGGCGCCCGCCGCCCCCGGAGGGACGGCTCTCCAGGGGCTGGCCGCTCTCACGGAACGGGCCGCTCCCCCGGGAGGACGAACGGGACGGACGGGACGGACGGGAGCCGGCTCGGGCGTGCTTGCTCATTGTCCCGACCGTACACAGCCGATCTTCGGTTTGGTTGACCGGTCAAACGGCCGGGCGTTTCCTCCACCGTGGACGCCGCCGGGAACCGGACCCGGACCGTCAGCCCGCCCCCGGGGCCCGGATCGGCCCGCGCCGTCGGTTCGGCGCCGTGCGCCCGCGCGATCGACGCGACGGTCGAGAGCCCCAACCCGGCCCCCTCGCCCGCCGTGTGCTGCCGCTCCGCCCTGCGCCGGAAGGGCTCCAGCAGCCCCGGCACGTCCTGCGGCGCGATCACCGGTCCGGTGTTGCACACCGTCAGCACCCCGTCGGAGGAGGTCTCCACCTCCAGGCGTCCGCCCGTGCGACTGTGACGTACGGCATGGGCCGGCAGGTTCCGCACCGGATGGCCCAGGAGCGTCCGGTCGCCCCTGACGGTCGGCGGCGTGAGCTCCCGCACGACCGTCAGGTGGCGGCCCCCACCCGGCGGTCCACGCGGCGGCCCGTCACCGACGCCGGCGCTACGGGCGGGGCAGGGGGTGACGACCGCATGCGGACGGAGATGAACAGGAGCGTTCCGGACGAACGTCCTCGTGTCCGGAACGCACCTGTTCCTCCTCGTACCGGCGCGGCGAGGATGGCCCCGCTCGACTTCATTCGTAGCCGGTCTTGGGGGATCCATGGCAACGAGAACGACGCGCACGGGCCTCGCGGCGGCGGGGAGCCTCCTCGCCGCACTCGCGACGGCCACACCCGCGCACGCGGCTCCGGGGGGATCCGCCGCGCACTGCACCCCGTCCGTCCAGGCGCTGGAGACCCTGCCCGGAACGGACGATCCGCACCCGAGCCCCTGGGTGCGCCGCACCGAGGTCAGCGCCATCGCGCCCGGACCGGCGCGGCTGGCCGTGGGCGTCAACTCGACCCGTCCCGTGTACTGGATCGGGACCAAGGTGTTCGCCGTACCGATGCCTCCGGGCACCGTCTCCGGCCGGGTCGCGGCCGTCAACCGGTCCGGCCTCATGGTCGGCACGCTGAGCACCCCCGAGGGCCCCCGGGCCTTCAGCTACCGGGCGGGCGACCCCGCCGTCACCCTGCTGCCCGGCGGGGAGGCCGCGAACGGCGTCAACGACCGGGGCGTGATCGTCGGCAGCGCCCGGGACGCGGCCCGGGAGCAGGAGATCCCCTTGCGGTGGAACGCCGCCGGGGTCCGCCGGGAACTGCCCCTGCTCGCCGGGACCCGATTGGCCTGGCTGGCCGGCATCAACAGCTCCGGGCAGGTCGCCGGCAACGTCCTGGTGCCGCAGAGCCCCGTCGGCGGGCCGCCCTGGCTCCGCCGGGGCGGCTCCTGGTCCGCCGGTCCGGCCGGGACTCCCGCCGTACTGCAATCCTCCGACCGCCCGGGAGACGTCTACGCCGTCCGGGCGGTCGACGATTCCGGCAGGCTCGTCGGCTACCACGTCGACCCGGAGAAGCCGGGCCCGACGGGAACCGTCTGGAAGGGGCCGGGCCGCACGCCCGTGGACGCGCCCCTGGCGGCCGGCGCCTCGACCGGCACCTTCGAAGCCGTCAGCCCGAACACCGGCGTGATGGTCGGTGTGGCCGAGTACCGCGACCCGGTCCCGCCGCCCGAGCCCGACCCGGGCATCAGGGCGCAGTACTGGACCGGCCGCGGCCCGATGCGCGTCCTGCCCGGCCTCGACCCGGCCGGCTACACCGCCGCGTTCGCCGTGACGGACGACGACCGGGTCGGCGGCACCGCCCTGGACGCGCAGCAGCGGTCCCAGCCGGTGATCTGGACCTGCGCCTCCGGGCAGGCGTACGTCCCGTAGGAACGGCCCGGGTGCGCCGCCCGGTCCCGCGCCGGGGCCGGGAAGGTCCACCAGTCACGGCACCGGGGCCGAGCGGCGCACACCGTCCGGGCGCCACCCCCGGACCACCGCGCACCGGGCGCCCGTCAAACCCCTGCCGTCCCCCGCGGCCCCGTCGTACGCTGATCTGATGCGAACTCCACGGCAGGCTGCAAGGATTGTCGTAGTCAACCCCGCCGGATCGGTGTTTCTGTTCCGCGAGAACAACATCGAGGTCGGCATCCACTGGCTGCCGCCGGGCGGCGGGATCGATCCCGGGGAGACGCCCGAGGAGTGCGTGCGGCGGGAGCTGCGGGAAGAGACCGGGTGGACCGACCTGGAGCCGCAGCGGCTGCTCTGCACCTGGGAGCACGACTTCACGTACCAGGGCACTCCCGTGCGCCAGCACGAGCACATCTATCTCACGACGGGCCCGCACCGCGACCCCGTCCCCGAGTACCCCGAGGCCCACTGGCGCTGGCTGTCGCCGCAGAACCTCGCCACCCTCGGCGAGCCGCTGTGGCCGCCGCGGCTCGCCGAGCTGCTCGGCGAAGCCCCGTCCGAGCCGGTGCACTTGGGGCTCATCGCCTGAGTCCCGTGCGGACGGCCGGTTCGCCGGTGTCCCGGTCCGCCGCCCCGCTCAGCGGGGCATCGCCCCGGACAGCTCCCGCGCGGCGGACCGCACCCGTGCCAGGCGCGCGGCCTCGTAGGAGCCGGGGGCCGGGGAGGAGGACGCGGCGGGGGGCGGGAGCGACGCCGCGGGACCGGCGGCCCGGGGCCCGAGCCGCACGTCCCGGCCCCCCTCCGCCGACCCGGCCGCCGACGCCGGCGACTGCGACTGCGATACGCACGCGCCCGCACGCTCCGCCAGTACCAGCACGGTGGCGACGAAGCCCTGCGAGAGGGCGATGATGACCGCGTGGCCGGTGCTCCCGTGGCGGGAGAGGAGGGCCTCGTTGAAGACGCCGAGGGCCGCCGGGTCGATCCGGCACGCGTCGTTCTCCAGCGGACCGATGCCCGAGGGGACGCCGAGCTCGGCTTCGAAGACGCCCAGTTGGGCGTGGAAGAGCCGGGCGGCGCCGTTCGAGGGGTTCCAGACGGTCTCGTCGCCGACGTCGTAGTACTGGCTCACCCCGCGGCCGCGGCCCCGGCCGCCGTGCCCGCTCCGGCCCCGCCCGCCCCGGCCGTCGCCCGCGCGTACAGCGCCGCGGCGTAGCCGTTGAGGATCGTGCTCGTCGAGACGTCGTCCGTGTCCCCGCCCGTCAGGATTCCGATGATCTTTCCGTCGGCGGCGATCCACGCGCTGCCGCTCGTGCCGCCCGGGAAGTCCGCGCAGTCGAAGCGCTGTTCCGTCGGCGTGGACCGGATCGCGCGCGACGTGCAGGTGCGCGGGACCTTGCGGTCCGCCGGATAGCCGGTCACCGTCACCTCCTCGCCCGTGCGGCCCGTGGTGTCCAGGACGGCCGCGCCGGTGACGTCCTCGATGGTGCGGCCCGAGGCGTCGGGGGCGAGGCGGGCGAAGGCGAGGTCGTAGTCATCGTCCGTGTCGTCGGACCAGTGGGCGTCCTCGAAGACCTCCTCGATCTTCCAGGTGCCGTACGGGGCCCGCCCGTCCGCGTACGCGGGTGCGAAGATCGCCCCGCCTTCGCCGGCCTGGCCCGCGAGCAGACAGTGGCCCGCGGTGACGATCAGGTTGCGCCCGGGGCTGTGCACGACCGTGGCCGTGCAGAAGTGATCCCCGGTCACATCGCCTTCGAACAGGGCTCCGGCGAACGCCGCCGGCCCGCCGGCCTTGGGGGCCGAGGCCGACGGCCCGGGGCCCGGGCTGGTCGAACCGGTCGACAACTGAGGCTGTTTCGGCGATTGCGACTGCGATGGACGGGCGGTGGAGGACGTCGTCGGAGGCGCCGCCTGCGCGTGCGCGGAGGCCTTGCCGTCGTCGACCGGCACCACCTTCGTCATCACGGCGGACGCGGCCAGCGCCGCCACCGCGCACAACACCCCGGTCACCACGGTCCGCTTGTCCACCACAGACACCCCTCCCCACTTTGCTCTGGCGAAGCATGCCTTGCGGACCACGCCTGTCGCAAGACGCATCCCGGCCGACCTCATCAGCCGCCCCCTCCCGACCAGTTGACAGCGAACGGCCCCCGCCCCACACTCATCCGTATCCACTGGAAACAGTTTACGGAGGACACAATGATCGCCGCCCTCGCGACCCTCACCACCGCCGCCCTCGCCACCCCCGCCGCCGGCCTCCTCGTCCACCGCGCACTGCGCCGCGCACGGGCCGCCGACGCCCTGCGGATCGACTCCCCCCGGGGCATCGACGAGCGCGGCTTCGTCCGCATCGGCGGCATCGACCAGTGGATCTCGGTCCGCGGAGAGGACCGGGCCAACCCCGTCGTCGTCGAGGTCCACGGCGGCCCCGGCGCCGCCAACTCCGTCTACACGGCGCGCACCCGCGCCTGGGAGCGCCACTTCACCCTCGTCCGCTGGGACATGCGCGGCGCCGGCAAGACCTTCGGCCGGGGCGGGCCGGAGGGCCAGGGCGAAGCCACGTTCGAGCGGCTCCAGGAGGACGCCCTGGAGGTCACCCGCTACGCCCGGCGCCTGTTGGGCGCGGACCGGGTGGTGCTCCTCGCGAACTCCTACGGCAGCGCCTTCGGACTGCGGCTGGCCCGCGCGCACCCCGAGCTCTACTCCGCGTACGTCGGCACCGACCAGAACATCCACACCGGCGGCCGCGACACCGGCGCCCACGACGCGCTGCTGGAGCGGCTGCGCGCCGCCGGGAAGCACCGACAGCTCGCGCGGGTACGGGAGATCGGACCGGACCCGTACGGGTGGTCGCCGCGGCAGCGGGCGACGTACGCCAAACTCACGGCGCAGAGCGACCCGTTGACGCTCGACACCCTCAAGAAGGTGGTGCTGGGCTCGATGTGGCTGTCCCCCCTGCACTCGCTGCGCGATCTGCGGGACTACTTCCAGGGGCAGTCCTTCTCCGAGCGGATCACCGCCGGGACGGCCGGGTTCGACGACCGGGCCGACGGCACGCGCTTCGAGGTGCCCTTCTTCGTCTTCCAGGGCGCACACGACGTCCTCACCCCGCCGGCTGCCGCCCGCGCGTTCTTCGACGAGGTCGAGGCCCCGTTCAAGCACTTCGCGCTGATCGAGGACTGCGGCCACTTCGCCTCCTTCCGCCGCCCGGACCGCTTCCTGGACCTCCTCCTGACCCACGTCCGCCCCCTCCTCACGGCCACGCCGGCCACGCCGGCCACTCCGGCCCCGCAGGCCGAGCGGGCCGTTGCCCAGGGGTGGGCGTCCGGGGGCGGGCGTCCGAGGGTCGTAGGCTGAGCGGATGATCCGCACCGTCGTCCTGGACGTAGGCGAGACCCTGACCCGCGATGACCGCTACTGGGGGTGCTGGGCCGACTGGCTCGGCGTGCCCCGGCACACGCTGTCCGCGCTCGTCGGCGCGGTCGTCATCGACGGCCGCGACAACTCCGACGCGCTCCGGCTGCTCCGTCCGGGCATCGACGTCCAGGCCGAGTACGCGGCCCGCGAGGCGGCGGGCCGCGGCGAGCAGCTCGACGAGACGGACCTGTACGAGGACGTCCGCCCCGCCCTCTCCGCCCTCCGGGCGGCCGGGGTCCGCGTCGTCGTCGCGGGAAACCAGAGCCCGAAGGCCGGCACGATGCTGCGCGCGCTCGGCCTGCCGGCGGACCTGGTCGTGACGTCCGGGGAGTGGGGCGTGGCCAAGCCCGAACCCGCCTTCTTCCACAAGGTGCTGGAGGTGTCGGGCGCCCCCGCGGCACAGACCCTGTACGTCGGCGACCATCCGACCCATGACCTGGTCCCGGCGCGCGCGGCCGGCCTGCTGACCGCCCATCTGCGGCGCGGCCCCTGGGGGTTCTGGTGGGCCGACGCGGTGCGCGCGCGGCGGGCCGCGGACTACTCGATCGACTCATTGGCGGAACTGGCCGGGCTGGTCGCCGCCGGGGCATAGCGGGCGCCATCCGGTCCGCGGACCAGTACGGTGCGTGCATGGCCGATCACATCGGGCAGCGCATCGCAGCGCGGCGCCGTGTCCGACACCTGACCCAAGCCGACCTCGCACGCGAGTCCCATGTCTCCCTCGCCATGGTGAAGTCGATCGAGCGTGGCGTCCGCACCCCGTCCGCGGCCCTTCTCGAAGCCCTCGCGTCGGCGCTCGGCGTGGACCCCTCGAGGCTGGACCGTTCGTACACGGGCACGCGTCGCAAGGTCCACACGGCGCTGCCCTCGATCTCGGCCGCGATCGCGGGGTACGACGTCCCGCTCGCCCCGCCCGCGCGCCCGCGCCCCGAGCTCGAGTCCGCCGTCGCCGAGGCGACCGGGTGGCGGCTGGCCGCCCAGTACGGGCGGATCGCCGGCGAGGCGCCGGGCCTGCTGACGGAGTCACTGGCGCATCTGCACGCCGCGTCGGGTGCCCATCGGGCGTCCGCGGCCCGTCTGGTGGTGGCGGCGGCCCGCGCGGCCGACGCGGTGGCCTACAAGGTCGGCGCGCACGACCTGTCCGCGCGCCTGATCGACGTGATGCGATGGGCGGCCGTGCGGACCGAGGATCCCGACATCGGCGCGGTCGCCGCGTACGTCCACGCGGAGACGTTCTTCGCGGCCCGCGCCCACCTGGCGGGGCAGATCACCCTGGAGCGGGCGCTGGACACCGGGCCCTGCCCGGCTACCGCTCAGGCGGCCGCACTCCGGGGGGCGCTGCACATGCGGACGGCCGTGGTGGCCGCCCGCGCCGGTGCGGCGGACGCGGCGCACGCCCACCTGCGCGAGGCCGGACGGTTCGCCGGGCACCTGGAGGAGGGCATCTACCTCGGTACGGCCTTCGGCCCGTCCAGCGTGCGCATCCACCAGGTGGCGGTGGCCGTCAGCCTCGGCGGCGACCACATCGGCCGGGCGCTGGAAATGGCGGGGAGCTGGACGCCGGGGGACGAGATCCCCGCCGAACGCCGGAGCGGTTTCCACGTCGAGATCGGCCGCGCCCAGCTGTGGGCCGGCCGGCCGGACGCCGCGTTCGAGTCGCTGAAGGCCGCCCGCCGTCTGGCACCGCAGCACGTCCGCGAACACCCGTGGGCCCGGGAGGACATCGAGACGATCCGTCGGCTCAAGCGCGCCGACACCGGGTCGCTGAGCTCGTTCGCGCAGTGGATCGGCGCGGTCTAGCCGTACGGCCCGGTGAGCGCGGCGCACCCCCCGGAGGGTGTGCGGCGCACCTCTTGCGGGTGTACCGACCGCTCGAGGGCTACACCGTGTATCCGTTGCGGCCCATTCCGCCGCCCATCATCGGTCTGCCCGCACGGAACGAGCAGAGGGGAGGGGCCCATGGCCGATCCGGTCGTAGCCGACGTCGCGGACGTGAGCGTGGAGCGCCTGCATGGACAGGCCTGTTGGGATTGCGGTGCCGTCGGAGAGGGGCTGATCCCGGCGGGCGAGGCGCTCGTCGCGGGTTTCAGCGTGAGATGGCCGATCGTGAAGTGTTCGCGGCACGTCGAGAGCGGATCGGGCAGGTGATCGCCGCACCGGCCGTGGCCTGCCACCTGGCGCCCCTGCCCGCCTCGGTCTCCCGGCTCACCCACGACCAGGCCCTCGGGCGGGCGTGCGTCTCCTGCGGGGCCCCGCTCGCCGCGGGCGCCGTCGAGCGCGGGACCGTCCACGGCGCGCAGGGCGTCCACGTCACCTCGGCAGAGGTCTGGTCGTGCCCGGCACCCGAGCGTCCGTGACGCGCGTCCGCCGCCGTCGCGAGCGCACGCGGCAGGCCCTCCGCGCGGGCGGGTCCGCACCGGGTCCGGTCCGGACCCGGTGCGCGCCGCCGCGGGCTACGCCCCCGGCCAGAGGCCTTCCGGGGTGAGGCCGAGGAGGTCGATCGCGTTGCCGCGCACGATGCGGTCGACCACGTCCGGCGCCAAGTGGCCCATCTGGGACTCGCCGACCTCGCGGGACTTGGGCCAGGTGGAGTCCGAGTGGGGGTAGTCGGTCTCGTAGAGGACGTTCGCGACGCCGATCGAGTCCAGGTTCTTCAGGCCGAAGGCGTCGTCGAAGAAGCAGCCGAAGACGTGCTCGGCGAAGAGCTCCGACGGCGGGCGCAGCACCTTGTCGGCGACGCCGCCCCAGCCGCGGTTCTCCTCCCAGACCACGTTCGCGCGTTCCAGGATGTACGGGATCCAGCCGATCTGGCCCTCCGCGTACATGATCTTGAGGTTCGGGAAGCGCTCGAACTTGCCGCTCATCAGCCAGTCGACCATCGAGAAGCAGCAGTTGGCGAAGGTGATGGTGGAGCCGACGGCCGGCGGGGCGTCCGCCGAGGTGGACGGCATGCGCGAGGAGGAGCCGATGTGCATGGCGATGACCGTGCCGGTCTCGTCGCACGCCTCCAGGAAGGGATCCCAGTCGTCCGTGTGGATGGAGGGGAGTCCCAGGTGGGGCGGGATCTCCGAGAAGGCGACCGCCCGGACCCCGCGCGCCGCGTTGCGGCGGACCTCGGCGGCGGCGAGGCGGGCGTCCCAGAGCGGGACGAGGGTGAGCGGGATGAGGCGGCCGTGGGCGGCCGGGCCGCACCACTCCTCCACCATCCAGTCGTTGTACGCGCGCACGCCGAGCAGGCCGAGCTCGCGGTCCTTGGCCTCGGTGAAGGTCTGCCCGCAGAAGCGCGGGAAGGTCGGGAAGCAGAGGGCGGACTGGACGTGGTTGACGTCCATGTCCGCGAGGCGGTCGGGAACCGAGAAGGAGCCCGGGCGCATCTGCTCGTACGTGATGACTTCGAGCTTGATCTCGTCGCGGTCGTATCCGACGGCCGTGTCGAGCCGGGTGAGGGGTCGGTGCAGGTCCTCGTACACCCACCAGTCGCCTATGGGTCCGTCGTCGCCCTTGGTCCCCATGACGGGGGCGAACTTCCCTCCGAGGAAGGTCATTTCCTTCAAGGGCGCGCGGACGATGCGGGGGCCGATGTCGTGGTACTTGGACGGGAGCCGGTCCCGCCAGACGTGAGGGGGCTCAACCGTGTGGTCGTCCACCGAGATGATCTTCGGGAAGGTCTCCATGCCTTCACGGTAGCGTCAATCTGACGAACCGTCAGCTAGTTGGACGGGTAAGGGTTCCGGATCCGCCGGGACTGGCACCGCTACGGGCTGACGTGTACGCGCAACACAGGGCAGACTGACCCTTACACCTAAGGAAGGCAGGGGGGACACCAGATGGACGGCATACCGGCCATCCCGCACCAGCGGAACCACCCCGAGACCGGTGACGCCGCCGCGGTAACCGGAGTCGTGACCGCAGGCGTACCCGGAGCCGACACCGGAGTCGACACCGCCACCGCGAGAGCCACAACGGCCGGAAGCGGCACCGCTGATGCCCACGCCGACCCGGCCCGCGGCGCCGCCGATGCCCACGCCGACGCCGCCGCCCGCAACCGCTTCGCCGTCCTCGGCCCCCTCCGCGCCTGGCGCGGGCCCGATCCGCTGCCCTCCGGGACCCCGCAGCAGCGCGCCCTGCTCGCCGTGCTCCTGCTCCGCGACGGCCGCACCGCCACCGCGCCCGAACTCATCGACGCCATCTGGGGCGAGGACCCCCCGCAGCAGGCGCTCGCGACCATCCGTACGTACGCCTCCCGCCTGCGCAAGATCCTCGACCCCGGCCTCCTCGTCAGCGACGCCGGCGGCTACGCGATCCGCCTGCCCCACCCCGAGGCCCTCGACCTCGGCATCGCCCGCGCCGTGGCCGCCGACGCCGAGGCCGCGCGGAACGAGAAGGGGGACCGCGCGCTCGCCCGTACGCTGCTGGCCCGCGCCCTGAACCTGTGGGACGGCGAACCGCTGGCCGGCGTACCGGGACCGCACGCCGAAACCGAACGCACCCGGCTCGCCGAGTGGCGCCTCCAGCTGCTGGAGACCCGCCTCGACCTCGACCTCGAGCTCGGCCACCACGCCGAGGCCGTCTCCGAACTCACCGCCCTCACCGCCGCGCACCCCCTGCGGGAACGGCTGCGCGAGCTGCTGATGCTCGCCCTGTACCGCAGCGGCCGGCAGGCCGAGGCCCTCGCCGTGTACGCCGACACCCGCCGGCTCCTCGCCGACGAACTCGGCGTCGACCCCTGCCCCGAACTCTCCGACCTCCAGCAGCGCATCCTGCGCGCCGACGCCGAACTCGCCCGCGCCGAAGACCCCGCACCGGCCGCCGCGCCCGTCCACGTGAGGCCCGCACAATTGCCCGCCACCGTCCCCGACTTCACCGGCCGCGCCAGCTTCGTGAACGAACTCGGCGAGATCCTCGCCGGCGTCGAGGGCCAGGTCATGGCCGTCTCCGCGCTCGCCGGCATAGGCGGCGTCGGCAAGACCACCCTCGCCGTGCACGTCGCGCACGCCGCGCGCCCGCACTTCCCCGACGGGCAGCTCTACGTCGACCTCCAGGGCACCGAGGCCCGCCCCGCCGAGCCCGAGGCCGTCCTCGGCTCCTTCCTGCGCGCCCTCGGGACCCCGGACGCCTCGATCCCCGACTCCCCCGCCGAACGGGCCGCGCTCTACCGCTCCACCCTCGACGGCCGCCGCGTCCTCGTCCTCCTCGACAACGCCCGCGACGCCGCGCAGGTCCGGCCGCTGCTGCCCGGCACCGCCGGCTGCGCCGCCCTCGTCACCAGCCGGGTCCGCATGGCGGGCCTCGCGGGGGCCCATCTCGTCGACCTCGACGTGATGAGCCCCGAGGAGGCCCTGCAGCTGTTCACCCGGATCGTGGGCGAGGAACGCGTACGCGCCGAACGGCAGGCCGCGCTCGACGTGGTCGGCGCCTGCGGGTTCCTGCCGCTGGCCATCCGCATCGCCGCCTCCCGCCTCGCCGCGCGCCGCACCTGGACGGTGTCCGTCCTCGCCGCCAAGCTCGCCGACGAGCGCCGCCGCCTCGACGAGCTCCAGGCCGGCGACCTCGCCGTCAAGGCCACCTTCGAGCTCGGCTACGGCCAGCTGGAACCCGCCCAGCAGCGCGCGTTCCGCCTGCTCGGCCTCCCCGACGGCCCGGACATCTCCCTCGCCGCCGCGGCCGCCGTACTGGACCGCCCGGAGCACGCCACCGAGGACCTCCTCGAGGCCCTCGTCGACTGTTCCCTCCTGGAATCGGCCGCGCCCGGCCGCTACCGCTTCCACGACCTCGTACGCCTCTACGCGCGTGCATGCGCCGAGCGCGACGAGCAGCCGCCGAGCGGACGCGACGCGGCCCTGGACCGGCTGCTCGACTTCTACCTGGCCACCGCCGCCGGGGTGTACGGGCTGGAGCGGCCGGGCGACCGCCTCGTCGCCCACCTGTCCGCCACCCGCTACCCCGGGCTGGTCTTCACCGAGCCGCGCTCCGCCCAGGACTGGCTGTACGCCGAGGCCGATCCGCTGCTCGCGTGCGTCCGGCAGGCCGCCGCGCACCCGGCCGGGCAGCGGGCCGATGGACCGGCGGCCGCAGGGACGGGCGCCGGGACGGGCGCCGGGACGGACGTCCTGCGCCGGGCCGTCGACCTGCTGTGGGCCGCCAAGGACCTCGCCGAGTCGGGTGCCAACTCCAAGCAGTACGAATCGGCCGCCACCGCGCTGCGCGACGCCGCGCAGGGCGCGAAGGACCCGTACGCGGAGGGCCGCGCCCGCACCACGCTCACCAACACCCACCTGGTCGCGGGCCGGTTCGCCGAGGCGGACGACGAGGCCCGTCAGGCCACGCTGCTCGCCCGCACCGCCGGGGACCCGCTGCCCAGCTGCTGGGCGCCCAACGACCGCGGGATCATCGCCCTCTACGAGGGCCGCTACAGCGACGGCGAGCGGTACCTGCTGGAGGCCATCGCCAACTTCCGGGCCGACGCCAACTACGTCGGCGAGGCCAGCGCCCTGTGCAACCTCTCCCGCATCCACGTGGAGCTGGGGCGGCTGAGCAGCGCCATCGACCTCGCCCGGCAGGGCATCGCCATCTACGACCGGATGGGGCTCACGCTGCGGCTGGCCAACGGCCGCTACGCGCTCGGCATCGCCCTCACCCAGGCCGACCGGCTCTCCGAGGCGCACGCGCAGCTCAGCGAGGCGCTCACGCTGTTCCACGAGAACCGCCAGCCGCTGTGGGAGGGCGTCACGCACTTCCGGCTGGCCAAGGTCCACCTGGCCGCACGCCGGCCCACGCTGGCCGCCTCGCACGCCGAACAGGCCATCGCGCTCCGGGGCATCGGCGGCGAGTGGCGCCGCGCGACGGTGCTGACAGTGCTCGGCCGGGCGCTGCGGCAGCTGGGGCAGCGGGACCGGGCGCGGGTGTGCTGGCGGGACGCGGAGGTCGTGTTCACCCAGCTCAAGTCGCCGGAGCTGACCGAGGTGCGGGCGCTGCTGGCGGCCGAGATCGCCGCCTGAGGCGCGTGCCGGGCGGCGCGTTCCCCGGGCCCCGGGTCCGGGCGCCGGGCTCCGCCGCCCGCGCTGAATGAGGCGTTCATCGTTCGTTTATCGCCTCCCGACAGGATGGTGTTCACCGACTCGAGGTACCGGGGGGGCACCCGAGTCGGCTGGAGGACCACCCGTTCGGCGGTCCACGGGGGAATCGCCGAACGGGCCCGACCCATCCATCAGGAGATCCGATGACGACGAACGAGAACATCCTGCCGACCGACGGTGACATCAAGCCGCTCGACAACCACGCCTCGGGCGTCGAAATCAAGCCGCTCGACAACCACGCCTCGGGTGCCGAGATCAAACCTCTCGACAATCACGCCTCTGGCGAGGACATCGTGACGCTGGACAACCACGCGTCGGGTCCGGGTCTGTAGGTCCATCAGGACGCGTACGGCCCGGGTCGTGGACCACGGGGGGACACGGGGGACCGGGTCGTACGGCACGTACTGCCACGGGGGACCGGAGGTCACGGGGGACCGACGGGGTACACGGGGGAACGGGGGGGGGGCGGGGGCCCGGGGGGGGCCCCCCCCCCCCCCCCCACCCCCCCCCCCGCCCCCCCGCCCCGCCCCCCGGGGCCCCCCGGCCCGCGGGCGCACGGGGCGGCGCGGGGGCGCGCGCCGGCGGGGGGGGGGCCCCCGGGGGGCGGGGGGGGGGGGCGCCCCCCCCCCCCCCCGCCGCACACCCCTGTCCGGGACCGGCTGCCGAGACCGGCGGGCCCTGCGGCCCGTGCGGCTCTCGCGCGGGCCGACGCCGTAGCGGCCCGCGCCGTCGGTGACCGCGTGGCCCTGCTCGCCGAGTGCGCCAGGATTAGGCTGACGGTGTGTTCACCTCCCAGGGCCCGACCCTCCGCGAACTGGCCGTACAGGCCCTGTCCTCCGTCGAGCGGGGCTACGACCTGCTGGCCCCCACGTTCGACCAGACCCCCTTCCGCACCCCCGACCGGATGCTCGACGCGGTCGAGGAGACCCTCGCGGACCGCGAAGGCTCCTTCGGCGCCGGGCTGGACGTGTGCTGCGGGACGGGCGCCGGGATCGGCATGCTGCGGCGGCTGTGCCGGGGCCGGGTGACCGGGGTGGACCTCAGCGCGGGAATGCTGGCGCAGGCGGAGCGGGCCCACGCGGCGGGCGACGCCCCCGGCGCCGACCGCGTCGGCGGGGCGACGGGCGGGGAGACGGGCGGGGAGACCGGCCCGCGCCGGGTCGACTTCCTGCGCGCCGACGCGCGGGCGCTCCCGGCCGCGCTCGGGAACTCCTACGACCTGGCGGTCAGCTTCGGCGCCTTCGGCCACTTCCTCCCGGCCGAGCGCCCCGCCGTCTTCTCCGGGGTCCACGCGTCCCTGCGGCCGGGCGGCGTCTTCGCCTTCCCCATCGGCGCTCCGATCCCGCCGAGCCACCCGGCGTGGTGGGCGGTGGCCGGCTTCGACGCCGCGATGCGGGTGCGCAACGCCGTGTGGCGGCCGCCGTTCGTCATGTACTACCGGACCTTCCCCCTGGGCGGCGTCCGCACCGACCTGCGCGCGGCCGGCTTCACCGTCGAGACCGTCCCCCTCTCTCACTTCGGCCACCGCCCGGACGGCGCGCCGCGCTGGCGCCTGGTCCTGGCCCGCCGGGCGGCCTGAGGGCCCGGGGGAACGCCGTCCGGGCCGGAGCGCCCGCGCGGCCTGCCCCGGCGGCCTGCCCCGGCGGCCGGGGCCGGCGTGCGGCCCGGCGGCCGCCCCGCCCCCCGGCCCCGGGCCCCGCCTCAGGCGCCGACGTACTCCGCGAGGTGCTCGCCCGTGAGGGTCGAGCGGGCGGCGACGAGGTCGGCCGGGGTGCCCTCGAAGACGATGCGGCCGCCGTCGTGCCCGGCACCGGGGCCGAGGTCGATGATCCAGTCGGCGTGCGCCATGACCGCCGGGTGGTGCTCGACGACGATGACCGACCGGCCGGAGTCCACGAGCCGGTCGAGCAGGCCCAGCAGCTGCTCCACGTCGGCGAGGTGAAGGCCGGTGGTCGGCTCGTCGAGGACGTAGACGAGCCCCTCCCCGCCCTTCTCCGACATGCGGGAGGCCAGCTTGAGCCGCTGCCGCTCGCCGCCGGACAGGGTGGTGAGCGGCTGCCCGAGGCTGACGTAGCCGAGCCCGACGTCCGCGAGCCGGCTCAGGATGGCGTGCGCGGCCGGGATGCGCGCCTCGCCGGAGCCGAAGAACTCCTCGGCCTCGGTCACCGACATCGCGAGCACCTCGCTGATGTCGCGGCCGCCGAGGTGGAGGTCCAGGACCGAGGCCTCGAACCGCTTGCCCTCGCACTCCTCGCAGGTACTGGCCACTCCGGCCATCATCGCCAGGTCGGTGTAGACGACACCTGCGCCGTTGCACTGGGGGCAGGCGCCCTCGGAGTTGGCGCTGAACAGCGCCGGCTTCACCCCGTTGGCCTTGGCGAAGGCCTTGCGGATCGGCTCGAGGAGTCCGGTGTACGTCGCCGGGTTGCTCCGCCGGGAACCGCGGATCGGGGTCTGGTCGATCGACACCACGCCCTCGCCCGCGACCCCCGGCGCGCCGACCAGCGAACCGTGCACGAGCGAGCTCTTCCCGGATCCGGCGACGCCGGTGACCACGGTGAGCACCCCGAGCGGGACGTCCACGTCAACCTCGCGGAGGTTGTGCGCCGTCGCCCCGCGGACCTCCAGCGCTCCGGTGGGCTTGCGCACCGTCTCCTTGAGGGCGGCCCGGTCGTCGAAGTGGCGGCCGGTGACGGTGCCGGAGGAGCGCAGCCCCGCCACGGAGCCCTCGAAGCAGACGGTGCCGCCCGCCTGGCCGGCGCCGGGGCCGAGGTCGACGACGTGGTCGGCGATCGCGATCGTCTGGGGCTTGTGCTCGACGACGAGCACCGTGTTGCCCTTGTCGCGCAGCCGCAGCAGCAGGTCGTTCATCCGTTGGATGTCATGGGGGTGCAGGCCCGTGGTGGGCTCGTCGAAGACGTAGGTGACGTCCGTGAGCGAGGAGCCGAGGTGGCGGACCATCTTGACGCGCTGGGCCTCGCCGCCCGAGAGCGTGCCCGAGGCCCGGTCGAGCGAGAGGTAGCCCAGCCCGATCTCCACGAACGAGTCGAGGCTCTGCCGCAGCTTTTCGAGGAGGGGCGCCACCGAGGCGTCCTCGAGGCCGCGCACCCACTGCGCCAGGTCGCTGATCTGCATCGCGCAGGCGTCGGCGATGCTGGTCCCGCCGATCCGCGAGGACCGGGCGGCCTCGCTGAGCCGGGTGCCCTCGCACTCGGGGCAGGTCGCGAAGGTGACCGCACGGTCGACGAACTCGCGGATGTGCGGCTGCATCGACTCGCGGTCCTTGGACAGGAAGGACTTCTGGATCTTGGGGATCAGTCCTTCGTAGGTGAGGTTCACCCCCTCGACCTTCACCTTGACCGGCTCCCGGTACAGGAAGTCCTGCATCTCCTTCTTGGTGAACTCGGCGATCGGCTTGTTCGGGTCGAGGAGCCCCGACTCGGCGTAGACCCGTACGGTCCAGAAGCTGTCGGACTTCCAGCCGGGGATGGTGAACGCGCCGTCGGCGAGCGACTTGGAGTCGTCGTAGAGCTGGGTGAGGTCGATGTCGGAGACGCTGCCCCGGCCCTCGCAGCGCGGGCACATGCCGCCGGTGCGGCTGAAGGTCGCCTTCACCGTCTTCTTGTTGCCGCGTTCGACGGTGATCGCCCCGCTCGCGCGGACGGAGGGGACGTTGAAGGCGAAGGCGCCCGGCGAGCCGATGTGCGGCGTGCCGAGTCTGCTGAAGAGGATGCGCAGCATCGCGTTGGCGTCGGTGGCGGTGCCGACGGTGGAGCGGGGGTCCGAGCCCATGCGCTGCTGGTCGACGATGATCGCGGTGGTCAGTCCGTCGAGCACGTCGACCTCGGGGCGCGCCAGCGTCGGCATGAAGCCCTGGACGAAGGCGCTGTACGTCTCGTTGATCAGCCGCTGCGAGTCAGCGGCGATCGTGTCGAACACGAGCGAGCTCTTGCCCGACCCGGAGACGCCGGTGAACACGGTGAGCCGGCGCTTGGGGATCTCGACGCTGACGTCCTTGAGGTTGTTCTCGCGCGCGCCGTGCACGCGGATCAGACCGTGGCTGTCGGCGACGTGCGGGACGACCGCCTCCGCGGCCTGGCCGGGGGCCTTGTGCGGGGCCTTGTGCGGGGCCTTGCTCGGGGCCTTGCTCATCCTGGCTGTCTCCATCCGTCGGGCGCGAGCCCTCTGTCTATCTGATCGGCGTGGCCGCGAGGAGTCCCGCTCCGTCCGCGCTTCCTACCGGCCGCGGGGCTGGCTGAAGCGCAGCATGTTGCCGGCCGGGTCACGGAACGCGCAGTCGCGGACCCCGTAGAACTGGTCGATCGGCTCCTGGAGCACCTCGCCGCCGGCTGCGCGGATCCTCTCGAAGGTCGCGTCGCAGTCGCCGGTGGCGAAGACCACCCCGCGGAGCAGCCCCTTGGCCAGCAGCTCCGCCATGGCCTCCTTGTCGGCGGCCGATGCGTTCGGGTTCGCGACGGGCGGCTCGAGCACGATGTCCACCCCGGGCTGCGCGGGCGACCCGACGGTGACCCAGCGCATCCCCTCGAACCCGACGTCGTTGCGCACCTCCAGTCCGAGCACGTCCCGGTAGAAGCCGAGGGCCTTGTCGTGGTCGTCGACGGCGATGAAGCACTGAGCGAGTGTGATGTCCATGCGTTCCACGCTACGACCGGCCCCCCGGGACCTGCTTCTCCATTCCTGACCGGTTCGCGGGAGGGAGGGAGGGAGGGAGGGCTGGAGGGAGGGGGCCGCGGATTCGAACGGTGGTGCGGGGGTGCGCTGTCGCCGGGACGTGTCGGGTCGCGTCCCGGTGGCGGACGATGCTTCTTTTGGTGGAAGTACTCAGAGAAAGAACCGCTTGCCAGACCCCTCCAGCCTCCCGCGGCACGGCCGGTCACCCACATGGGTGAATCGCACAACTAGGCTGGATTTAAGGGTGGTTGTCTGGCATATGCTCGCCCCGACAACCCAGACATGAGACGGCCCCCGCCGGGACTGCGAATCCCGATCGAGGGCCTGACCAACGAGGAAGCAGACCTTCCCCTATGGCTTCGGTGCAGTTTACCGCGCCCACCCGCGCGACATACGGCGTTCGCCACTCCAACATCCGCCTCACCGGCCGGTTCACGGTGATCAGCAACGACCTGATCCAGCACCCCGAGATGTCGGCGGTCGCGCGGATCCTGGGGATTTACATCCAATCGCTGCCCGCCGGAACCCCCATCGGCATCAAGGACCTGGCC
Source organism: Streptomyces sp. NPDC054961 (assembly GCF_053609145.1). Taxonomy (NCBI): domain Bacteria; kingdom Bacillati; phylum Actinomycetota; class Actinomycetes; order Kitasatosporales; family Streptomycetaceae; genus Streptomyces; species Streptomyces sp. NPDC054961. The sequence goes on from NZ_JBSGWY010000002.1 coordinate 137,226, forward strand.
AGACGGCTTCCGCTGGGCGAGACCTCGATCGCGGGCGGGCTCCGGGAGCTGGTGCGGTTCGGGTACCTGGAGCGATCCCTGGAGAGCCTGCCGGGCGGGCGGATCGTCACCCGTACGGTGTCCTACAACCACCCCCGTGCCGTCATCGACGCCCCTCCCCCGCCGGCGGTGGAGCGGCGGCCCCACCTCGTACCCGATCCGGCACCGCCACCAGCTGCGGCAACGGCGGACGAGCCCGCACCGGCCCCGGAGCCGACGGCCGCCCCGGCGCCCGAGCCCGGACCAGCCGCACCCACACCTACACCGGCACCCGCACCCACACCGGCACCGGCACCGGCCGGAGCGGCGGCGCCACCGGCCGACGCGGCCGCCCGCCCGGCGGCCGCCCGTGTTCCCGTACCGCTCGACCGGGACAACGCGCTCCGCCGCCGGCTCGCGACCGAGATCCTCGCCGAGCTCCGCCTCACCGATCCCCGGCTGCTGCTCGGGGCGCGGGACATCGCGTACCTGGCGGGCGGGGTCGAGGCCTGGCTGGAGCGCGGGGTCAGCGTGCACGCGCTGGTCGGCGCCCTGACGGCGAACCTCCCGGACCTCCCGCGCAACCCGGCCGGGCTGATCGCCCACCGGCTCGCGGCCCAGCTGCCGCCCGTGGTGGTCCCGGCCCCGCGCCGGGCCGCCTTCGTGGCGCCGGATCCGTTCCAGATCTGCGACGGGTGCGACCGTGCCTACCGCAGCCCCACCCGGGGCGGCCGCTGCAACGACTGCGGTCCGCCCGGGACGGACGACACGGGCGGGGCGGGCGGGGCGGCCGGGGCGCACGGGAACTGAGCGCCCCCGCCGTCAGCGGGTGCGGAGTTCGCGCTTGAGGACCTTGCCGCTCGCGTTGCGCGGGAGTTCCGCCACGAACTCCACCTGGCGCGGGACCTTGTAGTTGGCCATCTCGCGGCGGGACCAGGCGATCAGGTCGTCGGCCGTGAGGACCGCGCCGGGGCGGCGGACCGCGTAGGCCTTGCCGACCTCGCCGAGACGCGGATCGGGGACGCCGACCACCGCCACGTCGGCGATGTCCGGGTGCAGGCCGAGGAGTTGCTCTATCTCGGCGGGGTAGGCGTTGAAGCCGCCGACGATGAACATGTCCTTGATCCGGTCGGTGATGCGCAGGTTCCCGGCGGCGTCGAGGACACCGACGTCGCCCGTGCGCAGCCAGCCCTCCGGGGTGATGGCCTCGGCGGTCTCGGCCTCGTCCTCGAAGTAGCCCTGCATGACGTTGTGGCCGCGCACCCACACCTCCCCGGCCTGTCCGGTGTTCTGCGCCCGCCCGTCGGCCCCGGCGATCCGGAGCTCCGTGCCCGGGATGGCCCGCCCGGAGGTGGCCGCGATGACCTCCGCGGGATCGCCGCGGCGGCACATGGTGACGATGCCGCTGGCCTCGGAGAGCCCGTACGCGGTGAGGACGGTGGCGATCCGCAGTTCGCCGCGGAGCCGTTCGACGAGCTGGAGCGGGACGACGGCGGCGCCGGTGACGACCAGGCGGAGCGCGGAGAGGTCGTGGTGGTCGCGCTGGGGGTGGTCGAGGAGGGACTGGTGGAGCGTGGGCGGTCCGGGGAGTACGGAGATCCGCTCGGCGGCGATGTTGGCGAGGACGGTGTCCACGTCGAAGACGGGCTGGGGGATCATCGTGGCCCCGCGCATCAGGCAGGCGATGATGCCGGCCTTGTAGCCGAAGGTGTGGAAGAAGGGGTTCACGATCAGGTAGCGGTCGCCCTCGCGCAGTCCGGCGAGCTCGCTCCACACGTCGTAGCAGCGCAGGGACTGGGCGTGGGTGATGACGGCGCCCTTGGGGCTGCCGGTGGTGCCGGAGGTGAAGATGATGTCCGAGGGGGCGCTGGCGGGGATGGCGTCCGTGCGGGCGCGGACGGCCTCCGCCGGTACGGAGTCCCCTCCGGCCAGGAAGTCCTTCCAGGTGCGGAAGGAGTCCGGGGCGTCGTCGGACAGGACCACGACCTGCTCCAGGTGGGGCAGGCCCGGCAGGGGCCCGGAGCCCTCGCCCTCGGCGGCGGCGCGGCGCAGCGAGGCGACGTAGGAGGTGCCGAGGAAGGTGCCGGTGACGAAGAGGAGCCGGGCGCGGCTGCGGTGGAGGACGTAGGCGGCCTCGGTGCCCTTGAAGCGCGTGTTGAGGGGAACGAGCACGGCTCCCGCGGAGACGGCGCCGAGTGCGGAGACGATCCATTCGAGGGTGTTGGGCGCCCAGACGGCGACCCGGTCCCCCGGCGCGACCCCGGCGGCCACGCAGGCGGCCGCGGCGCGCTCGACGCGCTCGCCGAGCTGCGCGTAGTCGATGCGGACGCGGCCGTCGACGACGGCCTCGCGGCCGGCGTAGCGGGTGGCGGCGTCGCGCACGAGGGCGCCGATGCTGCTCCAGGGGAGCTCCGCGAGCCGGTCCCCCGAGGGGGATCCCGCAGCGGGCCGGGGGTCCGGACCCGCGGCTTCGGACCCCGTCCCGGCCCCGGTCCCCGCCGCCCCGCCCCCGGTCGCGCCCGCGACCCCGTGCCCGTCCTCGTCCATCGCCCGCCCCTCCCTGCGACACCAGTAGCTGACTAACCGTCAGATTAGCTGTAGCCTTCGCCGCTGTCAGTACTGGTGCACCCCGGAGGTGGCGATGGCGGCAACGCTCAAGGACGCTACGGCGATAGTCGGCATCGGCCAAACCGCCTTTGCCAAACAACTGCCGCAGTCCGAAAAGGAATTGGCGTGCCGGGCGATCCTCGCCGCGCTCGCCGACGCCGGCATCGACCCCTCCGAGGTCGACGCCTTCTCCTCCTACACGATGGAGGAGACCGACGAGGTCGAGGTCGCCAAGGCCATCGGCGCCGGCGACGTCACCTTCTTCTCCAAGATCGGCTACGGCGGCGGCGGCTCCTGCGCCACCGTGGGCCACCTGGCCTCGGCCGTCGCCACCGGCCAGGCCACCGTCGGCGTCGCCTGGCGCTCCCGCAAGCGCGGCTCCGGCCCCCGCCCGTGGAAGAACACGGCCGTGCAGCTCCCGACCCCCGGCCAGTGGACGCGCCCCTTCGGGCTGCTGCGCCCCGCGGACGAGATCGGGATGCTGGCCCGCCGCTACATGCACGAGTACGGGGCCACCCGCGACCACCTCTTCAACGTCGCCATGGCCTGCCGCAACCGGGCCAACGAGAACCCGGCCGCGATGATGTACGAGCGCCCGCTGACCCGCGAGATGTACATGACCTCCCGCATGATCAGCGACCCGCTCTGCCTCTTCGACAACTGCCTCGAAACGGACGGGGCGTTGGCCTGCGTCATCGTCAGCGCCGAGCGCGCCCGCGACTGCCGCCAGAAGCCCGTCTACGTCCACTCCGTCGCCCAGGGCCTGCCCGCCCAGCACCACGGGATGGTCAACTACTGGAACGACGACCCCCTGTCCGGCCCCGCCTGGACCGCCGCCCGCCACCTGTGGAAGCAGGCCGACTTCGGCCCGGCGGACGTGGACGTCGCCCAGATCTACGACGCCTTCACCCCTCTGATCCCGCTCTCCCTGGAGGGCTACGGCTTCTGCGGGCGCGGCGAGGGCGCCGCCTTCACCGAGGGCGGGGCCCTGGAGATGGGCGGCCGGCTGCCCATCAACACCGGCGGCGGCGGCCTGAGCGAGGCCTACGTCCACGGCTTCAACCTGATCAACGAGGGCGTCAAGCAGCTGCGCGGCATCTCCACCGCCCAGGTGCCCGACGCCTCGACCTGCCTGGTGACGGCGGGCGAGGGTGTCCCGACGTCCGCGATCCTGCTGCGCGCCTGAGGAGCTGCCGACCATGACCACCACGACCGCCGCCGCTTCGGACGAACTCCTCTTCCCCGTCCCCGACGAGGACGGGGCCCCCTTCTGGGAGTACGCGGCCCGGGGCGAGCTCCGCGTCCAGGCCTGCGCCGAGCCCGCCTGCGGGAAACTCCGCTTCCCGCCCCGCCCCTGCTGCCCGCACTGCCGGTCCTTCGACTCCGAGTGGCGCCTGATGAGCGGACGCGGCCGGATCTGGTCCTACGTGCGCCCGCACCCGCCGCTGCTTCCCGCGTACGCCGCGCAGGCCCCGTACAACGTGATCCTCGTGGAGCTCGCCGACGCCCCGCACATCCGCCTCGTCGGGAACCTCGTCACCTCGGCCGACGCGCCGCTGGACTCCGTGGACCCGGCGCGGCTGCGCATCGGGGCGCGGGTCCAGGTGGTGTTCACCGAGACGGGCGGGGTGGCCGTGCCGCGCTGGGTGCTGGAGAAGTCGTGACGGCCGGCCAGGGGCTCCGGGTGGAGCGGGACAAGGCGACCGGGGTCGCCGTGCTCACCCTGGACCGGGAGCGCAAGCACAACGCGATCGATCTGGAGACGGCCGCCGCACTCGCGGCGGTGTGGCGGGAGCTCCGCTACGAGGACGACGTACGGGCGGTCGTGCTCACGGGCGCCGGAGCGGCGGCCTTCTGCACGGGCATCGACCGCGGCGTCTCGGTCCGCCAGCCCTCGTCCCCGTACTCGGTGGACGACCCGCTCCTCGCGATCGGCCCGAAGGCGAACGACCTGTGGAAGCCGGTGGTCGCCGCCGTCAACGGCATGGCGTGCGGCGGGGCGTTCTACCTGCTGGGCGAATCGGAGTTCATCGTCTCCTCCACCACGGCGACGTACTTCGACCCGCACACCAGCTACGGCATGGTCAGCGCCTACGAAGCGGTGTACATGGCCCAGCGCATGCCGTTCGGCGAGGCCGCCCGGATGTCCCTGATGGGTACGGCGGAGCGGGTGTCCGCGCGGCGGGCGTACGAGATCGGGCTGGTCTCGGAGCTGGCCGAGCCGGCCGGGCTGCTCCCCGCGGCCCTGCGGGCGGCCGAGACCATGGCCGGGTTCCCGACGGAGGCCGTGCAGGGCACGGTCCGGGCGCTGTGGTCGGCCAAACAGGCGGCGCTGCACCAGGCACTGTCCCAGGCGCCGGCGCTGATCGCGCTGGGGAACCTGGCGCCCCAGCGGCAGGCGGAGCTCTTCGCGGGACGGCGGAGCCCGGGGCCGGAGCCGCGGGTGCGGTGACCCGGCCGCGGTGACGGGGCCGTGGTGATCCGGTCGCGGTGACGGGGCCGCGGGTGGGGTGACCCGTCCCGGCGACCTGGCCGCGGTCCGGCGCCGTCGCCCGGTCGGCCCAGCCGGCCGGCCTAGCCGGTCTTCTTCGTGGGCTTCGGCTTCGGGACGCTGCCGGAGCCGGAGCCGGGCGTGGAGGAGGAGGCCGAGGACGGGACGAGGTCGATCCGTCCGACGACGCAGCGCTGGACGTCGCCGGCCTTGTCCGCACTCGCCATCGGCAGCTCCACGGTCCGGCTCTCGCCCGCCTTGAGCTCGACGTCGACGGAGGCCGAGTCGACCCGGCCGGACGCGCCCTCGAAGACCAGCGGCACGCGGAAGGCGCGTCCGGACGCCGACTCGGAGGTGACCTTCACCGTGGCCTTCGCGCGGCCCGGACCGGCGCAGGTGACGACCTCCGCGCGCGCGAGCGGACCGGTCGAGGTGGGTGTGGGCGCGGCGGTCGTGCTCGTGCCGTTGCCCGAGCTGCCGGAGGAGTGCTTCTTGGTCTTGGGCTTGCTCTTGGAGCTGGAGCAGCCGCCCCCACCGCTCTTGCTCTTCCCGCTGCCGCTTCCGCCGGTCGACGAGAAGCCCGTCAGCGCGAGCACCACTCCCACCAATACTGCCGCGAACCGGACACGCCGTCCCGTGACCTTCATGGCCACCCCTCTCCCCGTGGGCAATTGCGGCACCGTACCAGGGGTTTCGGGCCCCTCATCAGGAGGGCTCAGTTCCGCTTCGGCGGCCCGTCTCCTACCGGTCCCGCGGCGGCGTGGGCCAGGCCGCCGGGGGCGGGGGCGGGGACGGGTCCGGGTGGCGTCGGTGACGCGCGCGGCCGTGAAGAGCTCCTGGACGCGGTGATCGCGTCCGTGACGGCCGTCGCACCAGGCACGGAAGGGGCTCCGGACGGCGGCCGCCGCTCCGATGAGACCCATCGGCGAACCGAGTGCACCGTGTGCGTTACGGATCGTGCCCGGTCCTCCGAGGACGGGGTCTCGGTCCCGACGCTACGCCAGGCCCACCGCACCCGCACCCCGGGCCCGCGCCGGGGCCCCCGGCCCTCGTCCGCGCGCGGACATGACGGCGGCCCCGACCCCCGGAGGGGGCGGGGCCGGCCAGCCGTGTAGGCGGGTGGGGATCAGGCCTCGACGACGCCGGAGGCCGCGACCTCGATCTTGCCGCGGGTGGAGCCCGAGGGGGTGCCGAGCTTCTCGATCGCGTCCACGACGTCCTGGCCCTCGACGACCTCGCCGAAGACGACGTGCTTGCCGTCCAGCCACGGGGTGACGACGGTGGTGATGAAGAACTGCGAGCCGTTGGTGTTGCGGCCGGCGTTCGCCATCGAGAGCAGGTACGGACGGGTGTGCTTCAGCTCGAAGTTCTCGTCGGCGAACTTCTCGCCGTAGATGCTCTTGCCGCCCGTGCCGTTCTGGTTGGTGAAGTCACCGCCCTGCAGCATGAACTGCGGGATGACGCGGTGGAACGGGGAGCCGGCGTAGCCGAAGCCGTGCTGGCCGGTGGCGAGCTCGCGGAAGTTCTGGGCGGTCTTCGGGACGACCTCGTCGAAGAGGTTGAAGACGATGCGGCCGGCGGGCTGGCCGTCGATGGTGATGTCGAAGAATACGTTGCTCATGGGGTCCATCCTGTCACTCCCGGTGCGCCGCGCGCGTCCGAGGGGCCCGAAACGCGGTCCGAGCGGGTGTCGCGGGAGGCGTCGGACGGGCGTCCGGAGCCCCGGCGGAGCCGCCCCTCAGCCCCCCGTACGCGTGCCCGTGCCCTTCGCCGCGTCCAGAGCGTAGACGCAGCGGTCCTTGCTGCACGCGTACACCACGCCCGCCTCCGCCACCGGGGCTCCCGTGATCTCCCCGCCGGTGGCGAGCTTCCAGCGGAGCTGGCCGCCCGCCGCGTCCAGGGTGTAGAGGCAGTGGTCGGCGGAGCCGAAGTGGACCCGGCCGTCCATGACGGCCGGGGCGCCCGTGATCTCGCCGCCGGCCGCGAACCGCCACTTCGGGGTGCCGGTGACCGCGTCGAGCGTGTACAGGGCGCTGCCCGCGCCCAGGTGGACGTTGCCGCTCGCGACCAGGACGGGGTCGGCGGACTGCCGCGGCTCGGTGGCGATGCGCCAGCGGTCCTTGCCGTTGGCCGCGTCCAGGGCGTAGACGGTGCCAAGGTAGTCCGCGAGGTAGACGCCGCCGCCCGTGACCGCCGCGCCGGGCGCGAAGGCCGGGGGCGCGAGGAACACGGCGGGGGCCTCGAAGTGCCAGCGGACCCGGCCCGAGGCGCGGTCGATGGAGATCACCCGGGTGCCCGCGGCGACGTAGACGTTGCCGTCGGGAGCCGGGGTGACCCGTACGGGCACGTTTCCGCAGGAGCCGGCGTCGCCGACCGGGTACGACCAGGACTCGCGGCCGGAGCGGGCGTCGAGGGCGCGCAGCCGGGCGTCCTGCCACACGTAGACCGTGCCGTCGTGGAGGACGGGGGACGCCTCGTTGGTCTCGAAGTCGCTCTGCGCGCCCGAGAGCTCCCACAGCTTCTGCCCGCTGGACGCCTCCCAGGCCTGTACGCCGCCGCCGCGCGTGGCGGTGACGACCGTGCCCCGGTCTGCGCGCAGGGCGTACACCCAGGCGTCGGTGGACAGCCGCCACCGCTCGGAGCCGTCGGCGGCGTCGAGGGCGTAGAGGGACGGGCCGTCGGAGGCATGGATGCGGTGGTCGGAGACGGCCATGGACCAGGCGACGTCGCGCGTCTTGAACTGGCGGCGGCCGCTGGCCACGTCCAGGGCGTGGACCTCGAAGGAGGTGACGTAGAGCATGTCGCCCGCGACGGTCGGGGTGCCCCAGACCTCGTTCGACATGCGGAAGCGCCACGGGCGCCAGCGGCCGCTGTCCGGAGCCGGTCCCGGGCCGGGTACGGCAGGCGCGGAAGGACCGGAGGCCGGGGAGACCGCGGACGCCGGGCCGCCGCCCGGCGGGCGGATCCAGCCGGTCGCCGAGTTCGCGGCGACGGCGTGCGCGGCGGGCGCCGACGCGGACGCGTGCGGGCCGGGACCGATCGGCACCGGGGAGCCGCCGAGGCGGACGGGCTCGCCGGAGGGAGTCATCGGGGGGTGCTCGGGGCGCTGCGGGACGGCCTGGCCGGTCCGCGGGTCCGTCCAGGGGTCGGCTCCGCCGCGCTGGCGGCGGTGCGTGGCGGGCCCGGAGGGCGGGGCGGAGCCGGGCCGGCCCGGGGATTCCGGGGCGGGCGCCGGTACGACGGCCGCCGAGGCGGCGGAGGCGGCCGCGGCGGCGGAAGCGGCCGCTGCCGCGGCGGCGGCGTTGCGGTGGCCGGCCCGCCTGGCCTCGATCATCGCGACGGCCCGGGTGGGCAGCCACGCCGAGGCGGTGCCGCTCTCGTCGCCGCCCTCGAAGAGGTGCGGGGCCAGCTGCGCCTGGAGGTCGGCCGGGGTGGGCCGCTTCGTGGCGTCCATCTGCATGCAGGATTCGATGAGCGGGCGGAGCTCGTCCGGGAGGCCCGCGAGGTTGGGTCCCTCGCGCAGCAGCATGAAGACGGTCTCCACCGGGTTCGCCCCGTGGTACGGCGGGTGCCCGGTGGCGGCGAAGACGAGCGTCGAGCCGAGCGAGAAGACGTCGCTGGCGCCCTTGACGCTGCGCGAGTCCTTCGCCTGCTCGGGCGACATGTAGGCGGGGGTGCCGACGGCGACGTTGGTCATCGTCAGGCGGGTGTTGGAGACGCCGCTGGCGATGCCGAAGTCGATCACGCGCGGGCCGTCCTCGACGACGAGCACGTTCGACGGCTTCAGGTCGCGGTGGACCAGTCCCGCCCCGTGGATGGACTGCAGGGCCTCGGCGATGCCGGCCGCGAGCCACCGTACGGCCTGGGCGGGCATGGGCCCGCACTCGTGGACGATCTCCTCCAGGGAGGGCGCCGGCACGTACGCGGTGGCCAGCCAGGGCACGGCGGCGCGGGGGTCGGCGTCGACCACGGCCGCCGTGTAGAAGCCGGAGACGGCGCGGGCGGCTTCCACCTCACGGGTGAAGCGCACGCGGAACAGCTGGTCCTCGGCGAGCTCGGTGCGGACCGTCTTGATCGCCACGCGGCGTCCGGACGCCGACCGCGCGAGATAGACCAGCCCCATGCCGCCGGCCCCGAGCCGTCCCAGCACCTCGAAGGGGCCGATCCGTCTCGGGTCGTGCTGCGTCAGCTGCTCCACCACTCGCCTCCACACCCATCCCCGTACGGGCTCCGTGCGCGGGCCCGCTCCTTCGCCAAGCACGCCACCGGCGAGCGCGCCGGTACCCGGCGGTCGGCGGGTGCGGCGTCTCACCGCGGGCTCCGCCCGCAGTCGCGCACCCCGATTCTGTCAGGCCCGCGCTCCGTCCGGCCCCGGGTACGCGGGCGGGTTCGTGTGAGGCTGCACGCGCCGGGCTCCCCGGGCGGGTGCGCGGCGGGGCGCGGGACGGGCCGGGAGACGGGCCGGGGGGCGGTCGGGAACGGGTGGGGCGAGTGGTCGGGGACGGGCGGGACTCCGGTGGTGGACCGGTGGTGGACTGGTGGTGGACCGGTCGGGACCTGGTCGGGAAACGGTCGGGAAACGGTGGGGAAACGGTGGGGAAGCGGCCGGGAAGTGGCCGGGAGTCCGGTTACGGGGCCGGCTTCGTGCGCGGCTCCGACAACAGACCGAAGACCGCGCCCTGGTTGTCGGCGACGACCGCGATCCGCCCGTACGGAGTGTCGAAGGGATCGGCGGTGACCCGTCCGCCGAGCCGCTGGACCATGGCCACGGACTGGTCGCAGTCCGGGACGGCGAAGTACACGAGGAAGTGCGCGGGCATGATGGCCGGGAAGGCGTCGGTGATGAGGCTGCGGCCCATGACGGCGCTGTCCGGTCCGGGCGCGTAACCGGGCGGGGACCAGACGCGGTATTCGGAGCCGCCCGCTTCGTCCTGGTCCTGGGGGACGTAGCCGAAGACCTTGGCGTAGAAGACGTCGACGGCGTCGCGGGCCCGTGTGTAGACCTCGGTCCAGCAGTACGTGTACGGCTCCTGCTGGGCGTCGAAGCCGTGGTGGGTGCCGGGCTGCCACAGCCCGAAGACGGCCCCGCCGGGATCGGCGGCCATCGCGGCGGTCCCGTACGGGCCGACCGGCATCGGGTCCATCACCAGCTGGCCGCCGGCGGCGCGGATGCGCTGGGCGCAGGCGTACGCGTCGGTCGTGTAGAGGTAGACCCCCCAGACGGTGGGCATGCGGCCGTCGGGCTTGGGGGCGAGGGCGGCGACGTTGCGGCCGCGGCTGTAGGCCTGGGTGTAATGGCCGTATTGTGCTCCCGCACCCTCGGCGAAGGTCCACCCGAAGAGCTCACCGTAGAAGCGCTTGCCCGCTTCCACGTCCGGCAGCGAGGCGTCGACCCAGCAGGGTGCGCCTTCCGCGAATGCGGCCATGAGCCCGGTTCCTTCCGTTGTGCGGGGATGTGAGGCATCCGCCCCACTCGCCCGGCCATGCACCTCCGGATCATGATGTGCCCGAAAACTTGTCCACAGCCTGTTGATAAGACTATTCGGGGGATACGCCCGGAACCCGGAGGGCGCGCCCGGGGCGTCCGCTCGGCCGGAAATCGCCGTCGGGGCCGGGTGGGACCGGTGTACGCCCAGGCCAGGCACCCCGTGACCCCATTTGCAGGCGGCCGAATCGCGCCCCCATCACCCCTCGGTAAGCTGACGGCATGACAGGACAAGTACGTACCGTCGACGGCCGCGTTGCCGGTCGGCGCGGTCAGGCGACGAGGCAGAAGCTGCTTGACTGCCTCAGCGAGATGCTCAGCTCCTCGCCGTACCGCGACGTCAAGGTGATCGACGTCGCCCGCAAGGCCGGCACCTCCCCCGCGACCTTCTACCAGTACTTCCCGGACGTCGAGGGCGCCGTCCTGGAGATCGCGGAGCGCATGGCCAACGAGGGTGCGCAGTTGACCGCGTTGGTCGAGGGACGCGCATGGGTCGGCAAGGCCGGATGGGCGGCCGCCGAGGAACTCGTCGAGGGATTCCTGGACTTCTGGCGGCGCAACGACGCGATCCTGCGGGTCGTCGACCTGGGCGCGGCCGAGGGCGACAAGCGCTTCTACAAGATCCGCATGAAGATCCTCAACTCCGTCACCAACTCCCTTACGGAGTCGATGAAGGAACTCCAGGCCAAGGGCAAGGTCGACAAGGACGTCAGCCCGGCGGCGATGGCCGGTTCGCTGGTCGCCATGCTGGCCGCGGTGGCCTCGCACCAGAAGGGGTTCCAGACCTGGGGCGTCAAGCAGGCCGAGCTCAAGCCGAACCTGGCGCTGCTCGTCCACCTGGGCATCACGGGCAAGAAGCCGACGAAGTAGCGGCGGACCCTGACCACAGGGCCCGCCGTCTTCACCACCCTCACCGTGCGGGCTTCACCACCCTCACCGTGCGGGCTCCAGCACCTTTACAGGGCGGGCAACTGCGCGTCGCCTCCAGGACTTCCGCCGCGATCAGCGTCGCTCCAGGCGGAACAACCGGATCTCGCGTTCGATGCGCGCCTGGTACGTCGCGTACGGCGGCCAGAACTTCAGCGCCGCGCGCCACGCCTCCTCGCGCTCCTCACCCGCCAGCAGGCGGGCGCGCACGGGGATGTCCTCGCCCTTCCAACTCACCTCCGCGTCCGGATTCTTCAGCAGGTTCCCGGTCCATGCCGGGTGTCCGGGGCGGCCGAAGTTCGAGCCGATCAGCAGCCAGGTCACGCCGTCCCGCTCGGGCATGCACGCGAGCGGGGTCACGCGCGGCTCGCCCGTCTTGGCTCCCTTGGCGGTCAGGATCACGCCGGGGAGCATCTGGGCGCTGAGGATGACCTTGCCGCGGGTCAGCTTGTGCACCGCCTTGTCCATGGCGGGGATGAAGTGCGGTGCGATCTTGGCGAACAGCAGGGTCGAGGAGACCTTCTGCATGAGCTTGACGCCGACGCTGGCACTGGCGCCGGCGCCGCCGCCGGTGCTTGCGCCTTTGCCTTCGCCTGCGCCTTTGCCTTCGCCGGGAGCCGTGGACATCACGCTGCCACCTCCTTCTTCTTCTCGTTCCGGGGGACGGGGGTGAACAGGCCTGCCGCGTCGGCGGCACGGGCGCGCAGCTGGTGGACGGGGCCGAAGAGCAGCTCGTCGGCCGCCGCCCGCTTGAAGTAGAGGTGGGCGTCGTGCTCCCAGGTGAAGCCGATGCCGCCGTGCAGCTGGATCGCCTCGCCCGAGGTGATCCGCAGGGCCTCCAGGGCCTGGGCGAGGGCGAGTCCGCCCTGCGCCGGGTCCCAGGCGGCGTAGTAGGCGGCGGAGCGGGCCGCCTGGACCTGTACGTAGAGGTCGGCGAGGCGGTGCTTGACGGCCTGGAACGAGCCGATGGCCCGGCCGAACTGCTCGCGCTGGCGGACGTACTCCACGGTGCGGGCGAGCGCCTGTCCGGCCGCGCCGACCGCCTCGGCGGCCAGGACGCAGGCGGCGGTGCGTCCGGTGGCGGCGAGCGCGGCGAGCACGACGCCGGGGTCGTCCGGGCCTTCGCCGAGCACTTCGGCTTCCACGTCCCTCAGCTGGACGCGGCCCTGGGGGCGGGTCTCGTCCAGGGTCGCCTGCCGTGACCGTACAAGGCCGGGCGCGTCCTCCCGTACGAGGAACAGCAGCGTACGGCTGCGGGCGAAGCCTCCGGTGTGCGCGGCGACCAGCAGCAGCGAGGCGCTGTGCCCGTCGAGCACCTGGGCGACCTCCCCGTACAGCCGCCAGCCGCCGTCCACCGCGCGGGCCTGGACCCCGCCGGCGCGGCCGCCGCCCGCCCAGTCGCCTCCGGCGTCGTCCCCGGTCAGCGCGAGGGCGGTGCCCAGGGCCGGGCCGGGTACGGCGAGGGCGGCGGTGAGCCCGCCGGCCGCGAGCGGCGGCAGCAGGGCGGAGCGCTGGGCCCCGGTCCCCAGGGCGGCGACCAGCGGCGCGGCGAGCACGGCGGTGGCCAGCAGGGGCGAGGGCAGCAGCACCCGCCCGGTCTCCTCGCAGGCCAGGGCCAGGTCCGCGGGGGTGCAGCCGACCCCGCCGTACTCCTCGGCTACGGCGATGCCCGGCAGTCCGAGCTGCTGGGAGAGCTGCTGCCACAGCTCGCGGTCGTGTCCGGCAGCGGTGCGGACGGCGGCCTTGACCTCGTCCGGGCCACAGCGTTTGCCCAGGATCTCGCGCAGGGTACGGCGCATCTCGTCCTGCTCCGCGGTGAAGGCGGCATCCATCGTCGGGCTCCTCCCCGTATCTGACGGGCCGTCATGTTAGGGCGGGTGGCGCCAGATGCACAGGGGGTGGCGGACCTCGGTGTGCGGGTGCCGTCGCGTGGACTAGAACTGACTGGCCGTCAGATGTACGGTCGGGCCATGCCTTCCTCGCCTTCCTTGCCTTCGCCGGCTTCCTCGGCTTCATCGGCATCGCCCGGAGGCCGTCGGCGGGTCGCCGTCGTCGGCGTCGCCCTGTCGGACTGCGGCCGGGTGGACGGGCCCACCCCGTACGCCCTGCACGCGCAGGCCGCCCGCCGGGCCCTGGCCGACTCGGGCCTCGACCGCTCGGTGATCGACGGCTTCGCCTCGGCCGGCCTCGGGATCCTCGCGCCGGTCGAGGTCGCCGAGTACCTCGGCCTGCGGCCCACCTGGGTCGACTCCACGTCGGTCGGGGGCTCCACCTGGGAGGTCATGGCGGCTCACGCCGCCGACGCCATCGCGGCCGGCCACGCCAACGTGGTGCTCCTCGTCTACGGGTCCACCGCGCGCGCCGACATCAAGGCGCGCCGCCGGACATCGAACCTCTCCTTCGGCGCGCGGGGACCGCTGCAGTTCGAAGTGCCGTACGGGCACACGCTGGTCTCCAAGTACGCGATGGCCGCGCGCCGCCACATGCACGAGTACGGCACCACGCTCGAGCAGCTCGCCGAGGTGGCCGTCCAGGCGCGGGCGAACGCCGCCACCAACCCGGACGCGATGTTCCGCGACCCCATCACGGTCGACGACGTCCTGTCCTCGGGGATGATCGCGGACCCCTTCACGAAGCTGAACTGCTGCATCCGCTCGGACGGCGGCTGCGCGGTGCTCTTGGCGGCGGAGGACTACGTACCGGACACCGCGAAGGAGCCGGTCTGGATCCTGGGCTCGGGCACCTCGGTGTCACACACCACGATGTCGGAGTGGGAGGACTTCACGGTCTCCCCCGCGGCGGTGTCCGGCCGCCAGGCCTTCGCCCGCGCCGGGCTCACTCCGGCGGACGTGGACCTGGCCGAGATCTACGACGCCTTCACGTACATGACCCTGGTGACGCTGGAAGACCTCGGCTTCTGTGCCAAGGGCGAGGGCGGTGCCTTCGTCGAGAAGGGCCGGCTCCTCCGCGACGGCGAGCTCCCGGTCAATACGGACGGCGGCGGCCTGTCCGCCTGCCACCCCGGCATGCGCGGCCTGTTCCTCCTGGTCGAGGCCGTACGGCAGCTGCGCGGAGAGTCGGGCGAGGGCCAGGTCCTCAAGCGCGACGGGGCCCTCCCCCGCGTCGCCCTCGCCTCGGGCACGGGGGGATGGTTCTGCTCCTCGGGGACGGTCATCCTGGGGCGGGACTGAGGGGGGCGCGGGTGGGGGCGGGGCGGGGCGCCGCTCGTTACGCCGGTCGCGGAGCGGCAGGGGGCTCGGGGCGCCCCTCTAGCCTGGGGGCATGTCTATGACCAGCGATCACGGGCGTTCCCCGGACGAGTTCCACGCCATCCTGCACTCCCTGCGCGTCTGGGACGGGCCGTTGCCCGTCTTCGATGCGGCCGCCGCGCCGGACGCGCCGCTGGCGCTGTTTCAGGAGTGGTTCACGCACGCCGCCAAGGCGGGGCAGCCCGAGCCGCACACGATGAGTCTGGCGACGGTGGATGCGGACGGGCGGCCCGACGTGCGGACGCTGATGCTGCACGAGGCCGACGAGCGCGGCTGGCACTTCGCCTCGCACTCCACCAGTGCGAAGGGGCGGCAGCTGGCCGGGCGGCCGGAGGCCGCGCTGGGGTTCTACTGGCCCGCCGTGGCCCGTCAGATCCGGATCCGGGGGCGGGTCACGGCGTGCGGCGCGGCGGAGAGCCGTGCCGACCTGGCGGTCCGCTCGCGGGGCGCGCTCGCGGCGGCGCTGACGGGCCGGCAGAGCGAGGTGCTGTCCTCCCCCGAGGAACTGGCCCGCGCATCGGCGGCCGCCTGGGACCGCGCGGGCGCGGAGCCGGACGCCCCGGCTCCGACGTGGACCCGGTACGTGCTCTCGCCCACCGAGGTCGAGTTCTTCCAGGGCGACGCCGCCCGCCGCCACACCCGCCTCCAGTACACCCGTACGGGAGACGCCCCCTGGACCCGCCACCTGCTGTGGCCCTGACCCCGGGCGGCCCGGGGCCCCGCATCAGGGGGCGGGGGTGAAGACCGCCGTCCAGACGCCCTGGGCGGCCTCGCGGAAGGTCACCGACAGGGGCATGCCGATGCGCAGGGCGGCCTCGTCGCAGTCCACGACCTCGGTCATCATCCGCGGCCCCTCGGCCAGGTCCACCACCGCCGCCACGTAGGGCGTGCGCCGGCCGAACGGGGGGAGGTCGTTGCGGTGGATCACCGACCACGTGTACAGCGCCGCCCGGCCGCTCGCCGTCTCCCACGTCACCCGGTCCTCCCCGGCCCAGCACGCCGGGCAGAACTCCCGCGGGTAGTGGTGCGCCTTCCCGCACTCGCCGCAGCGCCGCAGCAGCAGGCGGCCCCGGGCCGCCGCGTCCCAGTAGGGCCGGGTGAAGTCGTCGATCTCCGGCAGGTCGAACCGCGCACCGGTCGTCACACTCGTGTCGCTCACCACGTCACTCCGCTCCTTGGTTTGCGCGTCGGTGGAGCAACGCTCCTGACGCATCGTCAGTTCAGCGGATCGGGGCCCATCCCACAAGGGCCCCGTGATCGATCCGCAATCGATTCCCTCCTCGTCCGAGACCCACCGGCGCCGTGGATCGATACGCTCACACCTCATGCCCGGAGCCCCCGCAGCACTCGACATGTCCACCCAGCCCCGCCCGGTCTACGTGATCGGCGCCGGCCCCGGCGGCCTCGCCGTCGCCGCCGCGCTGCGCGCCCGCGGGGTCCGCGCGGTGGTCGTGGAGAAGTCGGAAGCAGTCGGCGCCTCCTGGCGGCGGCACTACGACCGGCTCCACCTGCACACCACGCGCCGCCTCTCCGCGCTCCCCGGCCTCGGCATGCCGCGCCGCTTCGGACGCTGGGTCGCGCGCGACAACGTCGTGCGGTACCTGGAGAAGTACGCCGAGTTCCACGAGCTGGAGCTCGTCACCGGCATCGAGGTGACCCGGATCGAGCGCTCCGCCGACGGCGCGGGCTGGACCCTGCACGCCTCGGGCGGCCGGACGCTGGCCGCCGGAGCGGTGGTGATCGCCACCGGGTTCAACCACACGCCCGTCATCCCCGACTGGCCCGGCCGGGAGCAGTACGAGGGAGACCTCGCGCACGCCGCCGAGTACCGCAACCCCGCCCCCTACGCCGGCCGCGACGTCCTCGTCGTCGGCGTCGGCAACACCGGCGCGGAGATCGCCGTCGACCTCGCCGAGGGCGGCGCCGCCCGGGTCCGGCTCGCCGTGCGCACGGCCCCCCACATCCTGCGCCGCTCCACCGCCGGCTGGCCGGCCCAGCGCACGGGGATCCTCGTACGGAGGCTCCCGGTCGCCCTCGTCGACCGGCTCGGCGCGATCGTCGGCCGGATCTCCGTCCCGGACCTGTCGCCGTACGGGCTCCCGCGCCCCACCACCGGCCTGTACAGCAGGGTGAAGCAGGGTGCGATCCCGGTCCAGGACGTCGGCCTGATCGACGCGGTCCGCGCCGGGCGCGTGGAGCCGGTCGCCGCGGTCGACTCCTTCGACGGCGCCGAGGTGGTCCTCGCGGACGGCTCCCGCATCACCCCGGACGCGGTGATCGCGGCCACCGGATACCGCCGCGCGCTGGAGGGCCTCGTCGGCAACCTCGCCGTACTGGACGGCCGGGGCCGCCCCCGCGTGCACGGCGCCCGGACCCCGGCCGAGGCCCCCGGCCTCTACTTCACCGGGTTCACCAACCCCATCAGCGGCAACTTCCGCGAGCTGTCCCTGGACGCCGAGAAGATCGCCAAGGCGGTCGCCGACACCCTCCGCGCCCGGAGCCGGGCGCGGCACTAGGACGTGTCCGGGGCGGGCGCGCCCCCGGGCCGCCGACCCCCCCCGCGCCCGGGGCCCCCCGCCCGCCCCGGGGGCCGGGGGCCCCCGGGGGGCGGGGGCGCCGCCCGGGGGC
>NZ_JBSGWY010000002.1:154660-164918 GCF_053609145.1 Streptomyces sp. NPDC054961
GACCCCGCCCGCGGCGGCGCGCCGTCGGCGGCGCCCCTCGCGGCGGGGGGGCGCCCCGCGGCGCCGCGCCCCCCCCCCCCCCCCGGCGCGCCGCGTGACCCCGGCGCGCCTCGTGGCCCTGGAGCGCCTCGTGGCCCTGGAGCGCCGCGCGGGCGCCGCGCTGACGCCGTGCGACCTCGGCCGAATACCGGTCTGGACCTCCCCCGGGGTGATCTGAGACCGTTCCTGAACCGCTGACGGGCCGATACCGGGCCGTTCCACGGCGTTCCACACACCACCTCCACCACCTTTCCTGCGCATCCCTGTTCCTGACGACGCGTCAGTTCAGTAATCTGACTACACGTCAGTTATCGAGATTCGTCGAGGTTCATCGAGCAGGAGCGGGCGGAACGATGCTTGGATCTACTCACGGCACCCTCACCACCGACTTCCGCGCACGCGTCGAGGCCTGCGGGGAGAGCCCCAGGACAGCCGTCCACTCCACGGCGGCTCCGTCCGCCGAGGACACGGTCGCGCTGGACGTCAGCGGCCGGCCCCTGCACGCCGACGCTCCCGACCTGGACCGGTTCTTCCGGCCCGAGTCCGTGGCCGTCATCGGCGCCTCGGACGCCGACGGCAGACCGAACACCGGCATCACCCGGCAGCTCATCGCCTGGGCCGAGCGCGTCGGGGCCCGGCTCCACCCCGTCCACCCCACCCGCGCCAGCGTCTTCGGGCTGCCCTGCCACGCCTCCGTGGCCGATCTCCCCGAACAGGTGGACCTCGCCGTCCTCCTCGTCGCCGACCCGCTGCCCATCGTCGAGCAACTGGCCGAGGCCAAGGTGAAGTTCGCCGTCGCCTTCGCCTCCGGGTTCGCCGAGACCGGCAACGAGGGCGCCGCCGCGCAGGCCCGCCTCGGCGCGGCCGTCCGGCGCTCGGGCCTGCGCCTGCTCGGCCCCAACACGAACCTCAACGCCTTCGAGAAGTTCCGCGACGACCTCGACGGCCCGGCCATCGCGCTCATCACCCAGTCCGGCCACCAGGGCCGGCCCGTGTACACCCTCCAGGAGCTGGGCATCCGGCTCTCCCACTGGGCCCCCACGGGCAACGAGGCGGACCTGGAGACCTCCGACTTCATCTCCTACTTCGCCGAGCGCCCCGAGGTCGGAGCCATCGCCTGCTACGTGGAGGGCCTCAAGGACGGCCGGCAGTTCCTCCTCGCCGCCGACCGGGCCGCGCGCAACGGCGTGCCCGTCGTCGCCGTCAAGGTAGGCCGCACCGAGACCGGCGCCCGGATGGCCGCCTCCCACACCGGGAAGCTGACCGGCGCGGACACCGTCGTGGACGCCGCCATGCGGCAGTTCGGCGTCATCCGGGTGGACGGACTGGACGAACTCCAGGACACCGCCGCCCTGTTGGCCCGCGCGCGCAAGCCGCTCGCCGACGGGGTCGTCGTGTACTCCATCTCCGGCGGCACCGGCGCGCACTTCTCCGACCTGGCCACCGAGGCGGGGCTCAGCATCCCCACGCTCTCCCAGGCCAAGCAGGACGAACTCCACCAGTGGATCCCGGAGTACCTGGGCGTCTCCAACCCCGTGGACAACGGCGGCCACCCCGTCGGCGACTGGCGCGGCCGCAAGATCATCGACGCGATCCTCGCGGACCCGTCCGTAGGGGTCCTGATCTGCCCGATCACCGGGCCCTTCCCGCCCATGAGCGACAAGCTCGCACAGGACCTGGTGGACGCGGCCGAGCGGACCGACAAGCTGATCTGCGTGATCTGGGGCTCGCCGGTCGGCACCGAGGAGGCCTACCGCACCACGCTCCTCGGATCCTCCCGCGTGGCGACCTTCCGCACCTTCGGCAACTGCATCACCGCCGTCCGCGCCTACCTCGGCCACCACCGCTTCACCGCCGCCTACCGCTCCCCCTTCGACGACGCCCCGCGCACCCTGTCGCCCTCCTTCCGCAAGGCGCAGGCGCTGATGCGCCCGGGCCAGCAGCTGAGCGAGCACGCGGCGAAGCAGCTCCTGCGCGCCTACGGGATACGGGTGCCCCGGGAGCAGCTGGTGACCAGCGCGGCGGCCGCCGTACGGGCGGCCGGACTGGTGGGCTACCCCGTGGTCATGAAGGCCTCGGGCCCCCAGCTCGCGCACAAGACGGAGCTGGGGCTGGTGAAGATCGGCCTGACCTCGGCGAGCCAGATCCGCGACGCCTACCGGGAGCTGACGGACATCGCACGCTACGAGGACGTCCCGCTGGACGGGATCCTCGTCTGCCAGATGGTGGAGCGCGGGGTCGAAATGGTCGTCGGGGTCACGCAGGACGACCTCTTCGGCCCGACGGTGACGGTGGGCCTGGGCGGCGTACTCGTGGAGGTGCTGCACGACGCGGCGGTCCGGGTGCCGCCGTTCGGCGAGGACCAGGCCCGGGCGATGCTGGCCGAGCTGCGCGGGCACGCACTGCTGGAAGGCGTCCGGGGGGCGCCGCCGGCGGACGTCGACGCGCTGGTGGAAGTCGTCCTGCGGGTGCAGCGGATGGCGATGGAGCTCGGGGACGAGCTCTCCGAGCTGGACATCAACCCGCTGATGGTGCTGCCGCGCGGACAGGGCGCGGTGGCGCTGGACGCGCTGGCCATCTGTCGCTGACGGCCCCGGGCCCCGCGCCGGTGGAGGGGCGGGGGCCGGGGCCGGGCCCCCCCCCGGCGGGCCGGGGCGCGGACCCCCCCCCCCCCCCCCCGGCGCGGGGGCCGCGGGCGGGGGGCGCCGCCGCGGCTCCCCCGGGGGCCGCCCCCGCCCCCGCGCGCGCAGCGCGGCCCCCGGCCGCCCCCGGGAGCCGGCCCCCCGCGGCCGGCACGTGCCCGGTACGCCCCACCACCCCCGGAAGGCGGTTCCACCATGGCCCCCACCCCCGAGGACGCAGTCCTCCACCGCATCGACAACGGCGTTTCGTGGATCACGCTCAACCGGCCCGAGGCCATGAACGCCGTCACCTGGGACCAGCGCGAGCGGGTCATCTCGCTGCTCGCCGAGGCCTCCGCCGACCCCGCCGTGCGGGCCGTCGTCGTCACCGCCACCGGCAAGGGCTTCTGCGCGGGCGCCGACCTGCGCGGGGCGCCCGCCACGGCGGAACGCGTCGCGGGCGACGTGGCCCGCATGATCCGGCTCGGCGCCCAGCGGCTGATCACCGCCGTGCTCGACTGCGAGAAGCCGGTCCTCGCCGCCGTGAACGGCACGGCGGCCGGCATCGGCGCGCACCTCGCGCTCGCCTGCGATCTGGTCATCGCCGCCGAACCGGCCCGCTTCATCGAGGTGTTCGTCCGCCGCGGCCTGGTCCCGGACGGCGGGGGCGCGTACCTCCTCCCCCGCCTCGTCGGCCCGCAGAAGGCGAAGGAGCTGATGTTCTTCGGCGACGCCGTCCCGGCGGCCGAGGCCGAACGCCTCGGCCTGGTCAACAAGGTGGTCCCGGCCGAGGCCCTGGAGGACACCGTCCGGGAGTGGGCCGAGCGCCTCGCGCAGGGCCCCACCCGCGCCCTCGCCCTGACCAAACAGCTGGTCAACGCCTCCCTGGACGGCGACCGGGCGACGGCCCTCGCCGCCGAGGCCACCGCCCAGGAACTCAACATGACCACGGCCGACGCGAACGAGGGAGTGGCCAGCTTCGTGGAGCGGCGCACGCCCAAGTACCTCGGCCGCTAGGCCGTCGCTTTCGGATCTTGCCGAGCCCGCGGGGGCCTCACATCCGCGGGTCCGGCGTGAGCAGCGCGAACACCGCGCCCGCCGGGTCCGCGGTCCATGCCATCCGGCCGACCTCCGGCACGTCCGCGGCCGGCATCAGCACCGAGCCGCCGCTGCCCCGGATCGCGGTGACGGTGGCGTCCACGTCGGCGACGTGGAAGTACGGCACCCAGCGCGGCACTTCGTTCGATCCGGCGCCCGCGCCCTCGCCCTGCGGCGCGACGCCGCCGAAGGAGGCCTCCTCCTGGTCCCCGTCGGCGGTGCTCAGTACCCGGTAGGTCATCCCGGGCGCCGGCATCTCGGCGGAGCGCCACCCGAACAGGCTGCCGTAGAAGGCGATGTCGGCGACCGGGTCGGGTACGTGCAGCTCCGCCCACACCAGGGTGTTCACGGCGGAGGCCAGGTCCAGCCCGGCGGTCTTCCCGGGCTGCCAGCAGGCGAACTCCGCGCCCTGCGGGTCGGTGAACTGCGCCAGCACGCCCTCGCCCATGACGTCCATCGGCTCCACGCGCACCGTTCCGCCGCCCGCCTTGACGGCCTCCGTGGTGGCCCGGACGTCCGGCGTGCAGAAGTGCAGCATCCAGGCGGAGGTGGCGCCCTCCTCGGTGAGCGGCCCGAGCGCGGCGACCGTCTTCCCGCCGATCTGGAAGAAGCCGTAGCCGCCCGCCTCCGGGCCGAGGGCGAGGAAGTCCCAGCCGAAGACGCCGGTGTAGAAGGAGAGGGCCGACCCCGTGTCGGGGCTGGCGAGGTCGAGCCAGTTGGGCGATCCGGTACGGAAGTCGGTGCCGAGCATGCGTGTTCTCCCTGGGTCCGTGCGGTCGGGTGGTGGTCCGTCACGCGGTCCCCGCCACGATGCCGAGCGGGCGCGGGGCCCGCGGGCTGCGGGCCCCCGCACGGTCCTGGGTTCACCCTGACGGCCCCCTGCCACCGCCCCGGCCACCACCACCGCCACCGCCACCGCCACACCACCGTTACGCCTTCGTCCGCCCCGCCCTGCCCCGCCGGGTCCCCGGGGCGAGCCCCCGCCGTCGGCGCGACGCGTCCGATCGACGCGGACCCTGCACCGGCCTTCCCATCTGACGCTCCGTCAGCTTCAATCGGTCGGGTGATGGGACACGCAGGGATGGCGGCCACCGTCGTCCGATACCTCAGAACGGCCGGCTCCCCCACCTCCGCCGTGGCGGAGCCGGAGCCGGGACCCGGCCATGTCGACCCCACCCCGCGCCCCGCCCTGCGGGCCGTCGGCGAGGACGAACGCGCGCCCGTCAGCCCCGCCGAGTTCCGGGCCGTACTGGGGAACTTCGCCAGCGGGGTCACGATCATCACCGCCCCGCCCGGCACCGACGACGAGGGCCCGGCCGGGTTCGCCTGTCAGTCCTTCGCCTCGCTCTCCCTCGACCCGCCACTGGTCACCTTCATGGTGGCCCGCACCTCGACCACCTGGCCCCGCATCGCGCGCGCCGGGGTGTTCTGCGTCAACATCCTCGGCGCCGAGCAGGGCGAGCTGTGCCGGGCGTTCGCCGTCAGCGGGGCCGACAAGTTCGCCGGGGTCGCCCACACGCCCGCCCCCTCCACCGGATCACCGCAGCTCGACGCGGTCCCCGCGTGGATCGACTGCCGGATCCACGCCGTGCACACGGGCGGGGACCACCTCATCGTCGTCGGCAAGGTCGAGGCCATGGGCGCGGCCGGCGAGGGCGAGCCGCTGCTCTTCCACAAGGGACGCTTCGGGCGCTTCGCCGACTGACGCGCGTCCCGTGCGCCCCGCGGGACCTGGCGGCCGCCGCTCAGCCCTCCCGGAGCGAGGACGAAACAACGCAATGCGAACGCCAGCGAAGCACGCGCCCGACTCCCCCCGAGGCGCCTGAATTCCCTCCCGGACACTCCGTTCGCACGATGTTCCACCCCCCGTAAAGCTTCAGTTTCGGCCTCCCCGATCCCCTCCCTGACCAGTACCGCTCCTACCCGGAACCCTCTAGTCTCTTTCTCATGCGTGGCCTCTGCCTGGGGGTTTACGCGTACGACTGGTGGGGGACATGGCGGAGCAAAACGATACGAAGGTGAGGTTCAATCTCCTTGGCTCATTGGAGGGCTGGTCCGATGGAAACCGGCTGAGACTCGGCGGCCCCATCCAGGAAAGAGTGCTTGCCACTTTGCTTCTGGAACCGGGCCGCGTCGTACCCGTGGCACGACTCGTGGAGGCCGCCTGGGAGGACGAATCCCCCATCACGGCCTCGCACCAGATCCGCAAGGCGGTCGCCGACCTCCGTCGGCGGATACCCGGCGGAAGCGACCTCATCGCCACCGACGGACCCGGTTACCGGGCCGTCCTGGAAGACGGGCAGCTTGACCTCTCCCTCTTCCAGCTGCACACCCGGCTGGCCCGCGAGGCACTGGCCGCCGGACGCTCCTCGGACGCCGAGAGCGCACTGCGCACCGCACTGGGACTGTGGCGGGGGCCCGTCCTGGCAGGTGCCGGCGGACCGGTCGTCGAAGCCGCGGCCACCGCCCTGGAGGAACGCCGGCTGACCGCCGCCGAACAGCTCTACCAGCTCCGCCTGGACCACGGCGAGAGCGCCGAACTCGTCGGCGACCTGCGCGAACTGGTCGACGCCCACCCCCTGCGGGAAACCCTGCGCGGCCACCTGATGCTGGCCCTGTACCGCTCGGGGCGCCAAGCCGAGGCCCTGGAGGAGTTCGGCCGGGTCCGCGAGCTCCTCGTCGAGGAACTCGGCGTCGACCCCGGCCCCCGGCTCGGACGGCTCCACGAGGGCATCCTGCGGGACAGCCCGGAACTCGCGGCCCCCGCGGCCCCGGACCGGCCGGCGCCGGCCGCCGCCCGCGCGCCCTCCCCCGCTCCCGCCGCCCCGGCCGGAGCCGCCGACACCGCGGCCTCCGGCTCCGGCTCCGGCCCCGCCGGGCCGACACCGGCCGCCGACGCCCGCAAGGCCACCGGCGGGGGCGGGGCCGCGGGGGCCGGCGTCGCGCCCTGCACCCTCCCGTACGACCTCTCCGACTTCAGCGGACGCAGCCGGGAGCTGGGCTCCCTGCTGGCCGCCGCGGGCAACGGGCACGCGGACGGTCCGGACGGCGCCGACGCCCGGACCCGGATCGTCGCCGTCGACGGGATGGGCGGCACCGGCAAGACCGCGCTCGCGGTCCGCGTCGCGCACCAGCTCGCCGAGCAGTATCCGGACGGCCAGCTCCACGTCGACCTGCGCGGTTACACCCCCGGCGAGCAGCCGCTCCAGCCCGGTCCGGTGATCGCGAGCCTGCTGCGCACCCTCGGGGTGCCCGGCGAGCGGATCCCCGAGGACCCGGCCGGGCGGGCCGCCCTGTGGCGGGCCACCCTGGTCGGCCGGCGGCTGCTCCTCCTCTTCGACAACGCCTGCGACGCCGCCCAGGTGCATCCGCTGCTGCCCGCCTCGCCCGGCTGCCTCGTCCTGGTCACCAGCCGGGCCCGGCTGGTCGAGCTGGACGGCGCGCAGTGGATCTCGATCGGGGTGATGTCCCCCGAGGACAGCATGGCGCTGGTCACCGAGACCCTGGGCCGGGAGCGGACCGAGCGGGAACCCGCGGCCGCCCGCTCGCTGGCCGCCCTGTGCGGCCATCTGCCGCTGGCCCTGCGCATCGCCACGGCCCGGCTGCGCAACCGCTCGCGGTGGACCGTGCAGCACCTGGTCGACCGTCTGGGCGACGAGACCCGGCTGCTGGACGAGCTGAGCTCGGGCGAACGCAGCGTCGCCGCCACCCTGCGGCTCTCGTACCAGGCGATGGACGAGGAACACCGCGACGCCTTCCGGCTCCTGAGCCTGCACCCGGGCACCGACATCGACCTCCACTCGGCCGCCGCCCTGCTCGCCACGGACACCCGCGACGCGGAGGACCTCCTCGAGGACCTCCTGGACATGCACCTGGTCCAGCAGCACGAGCTGGGCTACTACGCCTTCCACGACCTGGTGCGCAGCTTCGCGCAGAGCCTGCGCAACACGGAGACGGCCACGGACGACACGGCGGCGGTGGAACGGCTGCTGGACTACTTCTACGCGGCCACGGAGGCG
This sequence comes from Streptomyces sp. NPDC054961, assembly GCF_053609145.1. Taxonomy (NCBI): domain Bacteria; kingdom Bacillati; phylum Actinomycetota; class Actinomycetes; order Kitasatosporales; family Streptomycetaceae; genus Streptomyces; species Streptomyces sp. NPDC054961. Next base: position 162,438 of record NZ_JBSGWY010000002.1, read on the forward strand.
GCGTGCGCGGTCCTGTTCCCCGCGCGGTCACCGTACGAGACGGGTCTGCGGGACACGGCGGCGGCGCTGCCCCCGCTGGCGGGCGCCGAGGCGGCCACCGCCTGGTTCGACCGCGAGGCCGGCGCGGTGGCCGCGGCCCTCTCCCTCGCGGAGACCTGGGGCTTCCTGCGGCACGTCGTGTACACGACCCGCAACCTGTCGTTCTTCCTGAACATGCGCACCTACATGGAGCAGTACCGGCGGGTGGGCGAGATGGCGATCGCGGCGGCCCGCCGGCTGGGCGACGTCCAGGGGCTGCGGATCAGCCTGACCAACCAGGTGGTCCCGCTGTGGAAACTCGGCTGGCTCCGTGAGGGCATCACCCTCACGGAGGAGGCGCTCGCGCTCGCCCGCACGGAGGGCGAACGCATCGGGGAGGGCAGCTGCCTGGAGATGCTCGGGCTGCTGCACAGCAGCCTCGGCGAGCTCGCCGAGGGGCTGCGCTACCAGGAGCTGGCCGTGGAGGTGCACCAGGAGACCGGGGACGTCCAGGCCGCACTGCACCTGATGTGCTCGGTGAGCACCACCTACGGGTCGCTGGGCCGCCCGAAGGACGCGCTCGGGGCGGCTCAGCGGGCCGTGGAGCTCGCGCGCGAGGTGAGCAGCCTGGACGGCGAGGTCGCCGCGCGCAACGACCTCGCGAGCGCGCTGCTCGCCCTGGGGCGCGTGCCGGAGGCCGAGGAGTGCCTGGTCCGGGCGCTGCAGTTCGTCGACGAATCACGGCAGCCCGACAACCTCGCGGTGACCTTCGCCCTGATGGCGCACGTCCGCCACCTCCTCGGCGAGGCCGGGGAGGCGCGGCGGTGCGAGGAGCAGGCGATGGAGCTGGTCCGGCGCCGGGCGTCCCCGGCCCGGCAGATGAAGGTCGAGCGGCTCGTCGGCACCCTGCGGCTGGACCGGGGCGAGCACGCCCTCGCCCTGGAGCTGTTCGAGGGCGTGTACCGCCGCGCGGCCGCGGCGGAGTACCGGATGGAGGAGGCCCGCGCCCTCGCCGGGATCGCGCAGGCCGCCGCCGCCCTCGGGGACGGTGCACGGGCCGGGGAGTACCGGACGCGGTCCGAGGCGCTCTTCGACTCGATGGGCGTGCCCCAGGACGCGCGCGACCCGCACTGACCCGCCGGGCCCCCGGTGGCGTACGACGGCGGCCCACCCCGGACAGGGGGTGGGCCGCCGTGCGTCGTGGCTCCGGGCGCCCGTGCCGGGCGCTGGTGTCAGACGCCGGGAGAGGGGGCGGGCGACGGGTTGCGCGGGCCGACGTCCTCGGCCTGCACCGACGGCTGGTTACCGGAATTGGATTCCAGGTCTCCGCTTACTCCGAGTGCGATCGTCAGGCCCAGTGCGATGATTCCGGCGATTCCGACGATTCCGGCCAGCTTGGTGCGCATTTTCTTTTTCCCCGCCCCTTGTTTGTGACGTCGTGCGTTCCGCTTTCGACACACCAGAGGTTCCCCGGAACCGTTCCCCAACGGTTCCCCCTCCGATACCACGCACGGACAGTACAACGGGAACTAGGCGGGATCCAGGGCTAGTCCACGTTTCGAGTGCGAGATACCGGGTTGGCTGACATTGCGTCAATCCACCACGATGTCTGTCTCAAAATGTCGCCCCAAAGCCCGCAGACGTTTCTCGCATTCCGCCCGAGTGGGGGCCGAAAGCACCGCAACCGCAAGGAAATCGCAGGCATCGACGGCGGCCCCGATCGCCTCTCCCGGTTCCGCGAAGACTCCGTAGAACTCGACCCACGGCTCCTCGGGCGTGGTGGGAAGGGAGCGGACCGTTCCCATCCGCTTCATCATCAGGACCTGGCCCGCCATGCGGACCGGCTCCAGCCGCCCGCCGGACCGTGCGCGGGCCTCCACCGCCGGCAGCCGCAGGCCCACCTGGGCGCGCGCCGCCAGCTCCACCGGGTGCACTCCGAAGACCGCGCCCAGCACGTCCTGGACACGGCCGCCCGCGGGCCGGGCCGTGATCTCGCCGAGCACCAGCCGGTCGTCCGGGGTGTGGAAGACCTTCGCGTGGAAGGCGTGGTCCGCGGGGCCCTCCAGCGCCCCGAGGGCGTCCTCGACCAGGGCCAGCAGCCGCGGGGTCAGCGGGTCGGAGGGGTCCAGGGTGAGGTCCAGGAGCGCCCCGCCACCGCTTCCGCAGGAGACCGGGTCGTACGCGTACCGCGAGGGCCAGGCCATCACCGTGCGGCCGCCCGCGACCACCCCGTCCACGTGGCAGGTCCGGCCCGCCACGTACGCCTCCACCAGCAGGTCCTCGCGCGGCCCGGCGGCGGGCGCGAAGGCCTCGGCGAGGTACCGCTCCAGCTCCTCCCCGGTCCGCACGATCCGCGGGCCGGGGGGGGCGGGGGGGGGGGGGGGGGGGGGCGGGGGGGGGGGGGGCGGGAGGAGAAAAAGAGAAACCAGGAAGACCAAACAAACCAACACCACCCACGCCAGA
>NZ_JBSGWY010000002.1:164928-167941 GCF_053609145.1 Streptomyces sp. NPDC054961
CACATCCTCTGGCGCCGGGAGTGTCTTTTGTTACTATCCGCCGGGGCGGCGTGGTCTCCCCGACCCTGCACGCCCCCGGCCCGCCCCCCCCCCGGGCCGCCCGGCCCGGACGGGCCGGGGACGGGGACGGGGCCGTCGAGGGCCTTGAAGAGCAGCGGCAGGCCGTGCACGGCCCCGAAGGCCCGCACCTCGGCCGCGGTTCCCGCCGGCGCGTGCGGGGCGACCTCGAGGCCCGCCGCCGCCAGCTTCCGCTTCATCAGGACCCGGTCCCTGAACGTCGCGAGTCCGGAGGGCAGTTGGCCCGGCAGGCCGAACTTCTCGCGGAGCGCGGCGGCACGGTGCAGATCGGCCTCGTGGTGGGCGATGACGTGCGTGACCTGGTACTCGTAGGCCAGGTCGCGGGCGAGGCGGTCGACGAGCTCCCCGTCGTCGAAGGTGTCGACGATCTCCAGGTGCCGGTAGCCGCCGAGGCCGGTCGGGAGCTGCTCGCCGCCCGCCACGATGGCGTCGCGGGCCGCGATCATGACCACGCCGCCGTCGAAGTCCGACAGCCACCGGTCGTACGGGAAGGGATCGAGGGGGAACCGGTGCAGGACGAGCGCGGTCATGCCGGCACGACCGGCGCCTGGCCTGAGGCCGGTGCCCGGCCCGCGGGGGTGGCGCCCCAGCCGGTGTCTCCGGCCATCGGCAGGGCATCGGCGGGCACGTTGTTCGTGGTCATCGCAGGGCCTCCTTCGGGGCGGGGGTGGATGTGGTGCTGCGCGAGCAGGGGTGGGCCGCGGGGATCCGCCCGGCGGTGTCCGACCCCGCGCGCAGGGGATCCCGGTCGCCGCCGAGGCGGGTCCGGCACTCCCGGATGCGCGGTCCGGTCCTGGTGAGGACCACTTCGGTGTGCGCGGGCCCGAACTCATGGCCCGCGAGGTCGAGCAGAGCCGCGACGGTGGCGCGGATCGCACCCTCCTCGACCTCCCCGAGCGGCGCCGGGCCGGCGGCGGGCTCGGTCGTTCCTGTCATTCCTGCGTGGTGGGTGGTTCCCGTGCTTCCCGCACTTCCCGCGGTTGCGGTGGGCTCGATCGGTGCGTCGGGTTCGGCCGCTCCGGCCGTTCCGCTCGTTCCGGTCGCTCCAGCCGGTCCGGCCGGCGCACAGGTGGCGCAGGTGGCGCCGTACGGGTCGCCGAGCGCCTCCTTGGCGGTGATCCCGGCGACCAGGTGCATGCCGTCGACGGTCAGGGTCTCGACGCTGAACTCCGGGCCCTCGAGGAAGTCCTCCACCGTGAAGGGGCCTTCGAGCGCGGCGGCCCCGACGGACCCGGCCGGCTCCGCCCACCGCGCGAGGTCGGCGTCGGTACGGACCAGCGCGACCCCCTGCCCGGCCGGGGAGTTGACCGGAGTGACGACCGCCGGCAGGCCGAACTCCCTGAGCAGCAAACCGACTTCGTCGTACGTCGCGGCTTCCCTGACGCGAACGACCGAGACTCCGTTGCGGTTGAGCAGTCGGCTCATCGCGTTCCGGTCGTTGAGCAGCCGGACGGACTCCGCGCCGTTCCCCGACCGGCCCAGCGCCTCCGCTTCGGCCTCGGCCCCGGCTCCGGCGGGCACCGGGGTCAGGCCGGCCCCGCCGCCCAGGTGCAGGACGTGCTGCACGCGGTGCTCTTCGGCCATGCGGGCCACCAGGGCGAGCAGCGCGGCCTCGTCGTCGAAGTCGGCCAGGGCCAGCTCCTCCGAATGGGCCGCGACCAGGTCGAGGTAGGCGGCCGGACGCAGCTTGGGATCCCAGATCGACCAGACCCGGAAGCCCGCTTCCACGGCCTTGCGGACGAGTTCCTCGTACGGCATCACCATCAGGAGCCGGCCCGTACAGCTGGGGCCGGTCACGACGCGGTTCCGGCAGTGGTCTTCGGCATGTCGGGATTCCTTCGGGAAGCGGCGGGTACGGGCCGGAGGTCGCGGCGGGCGTACCAGGAGACGGCCCGCGCGGTCGTGCGCACGACGCGCAGGCGGAGCCGCCGTGTCGCGGCCGGGCGCGCCGACGGCGCGGGCGCCGTGAGCCGCGCGGACCTCGCCGGTGCCGCCCCGGGCGGCAGGGCCTCGCGGCCGCCGCGCACCGGCGGACCGTCCGTCTCCACCACCACCGTCACCACCACCACGTCCCGTTCCTCTCAGACGAGCGCCGCGACGCGGTCGCCGACCGCGTCGGCGGCGTCGGTCCCGTCCGTCTCGTCCACTGCGTCGAGTTCGGCGAATTCGGCGAGCGCGGCCAGGACCAGGCCCTCGAGCCGGGCCACGAGCTCCGGGTCGGTGTAGCGGCCGTCCTCGACCGCCAGGGATCCCGTACCGCCCACGGCGACCGGCTCGTGCGCGACGACCCGCGCGCCGCAGCGGCCGAGTACGCCGGTCAGCCCGGGCTGGGCGTCGATCGCGCCGCGCGCTCCGGGTGAGGCGCTGGCCACGGCCGTCACCTTGCCGGACAGCGGGCTCGCGCCGCAGCCCGCCCGGGACAGCCAGTCCAGCGCGTTCTTCAGCGCGCCGGGCATCTCGCCGTTGTACGAGGGGGTGCTGATGAACAGCACGTCCGCTCCGGCGACCGTCTTCTTGGCCTCGCGCACGGCCGGTGAGCCGCCGGCGCGCTCCAGGGCGGTCTCGTAGAACGGCAGGTCCGCGATGGGGAGCGACTCGGCCTCGTGGGTGCCGGGCAGACCCGCCAGGAGGTGGCGCACGGTCGCCAGTACGGTGCCGTTCACCGACTCCCGGCTCGTGCTTCCCGATACCAGAACGAACTTGGCCATGAGACCCCCATCTCATCCGGCCGCCCGGTCGGCAGCCCTTCTCCTGACAGAGACTCCCTCCCGCCGTTCCCGAACCCCTCCCGCTCCGTTCCCGGCCACCGGCCACCGTCCGGGCGGCTGACCGGCGGGCCGGCGGGCCGGCGGGCCGGCACACGGAAGCGGGGGGGGGGCCCCCGGCGCCCCCCGCCCGCCCCCCCCCCCCCCGCCCCCCGCCGCCACCGCCCCGC
>NZ_JBSGWY010000002.1:167951-170611 GCF_053609145.1 Streptomyces sp. NPDC054961
TCTGTCTACCCCACACCCCGCCACACCCAGATCTTTCGTGTTTTGGTGGGCTGGGTTTTTTTTATAAGAGACAGGGACCCCGCCCGCACGCGGACCGTCCTGACGCCGGCCGTCTCCGGCCCGGCCGCCCGGCCGCCCGCCCCTCAGAAGGTGAGCACCCCGCGCGCCACCCGCCCGTGGTGCGCGTCGTCCACGGCCTTGGCGAAGTCCTCGACCGGGTAGACCTCCGTCACCAGCTCGTCCAGCAGGAGCTTGCCCTGCCGGTAGAGCTCGGCGTAGAGCGCGATGTCCCGCTGGGGGCGCGAGGAGCCGTAGCGGCATCCCATGATCGTCTTGTCCAGGTACAGGGACGAGACCTGGAAGGACGCCTCCTGCGCGAAGCCGGGCACGCCGAGCAGGACCGCCTGTCCGTGCCGGTCCAGCAGGTCGATGGCCTGCCGGATCAGCTTGACGTTGCCCACGCACTCGAAGGCGTGGTCCGCGCCGGTCGGCAGGATCTCCTTCACGGCCGCCGAGGAGTCGGGCACCGCCGAGGCGTCGATGAAGTGCGTGGCGCCGAACCGGCGGGCCACCGCCTCCTTCGCCGGGTTGGCGTCCACCGCCACGATGGTCGTCGCGCCCGCGATCCGGGCGCCCTGGAGCACGTTCAGCCCGATGCCGCCCGTGCCGATGACGACCACCGTCTCGCCCCGGTCCACCTTCGCCCGGTTCAGTACGGCGCCCACGCCCGTCAGCACCCCGCAGCCGATCAGCGCCGCCGAGGTCAGCGGAATGTCCCGGGGGATCTTCACCGCCTGGACCGCCTTGACGACGGTCCGCTCGGCGAAGGCGGAGTTGGAGGCGAACTGGAAGACCGGCTTCCCGCCCCGCGAGAACGGCTGCCCGGGCCGGCCGATGGCCGTGCGGCACATGGTCGGCCTCCCGCGGTCGCAGTCGGCGCAGGCCCCGCAGTTGGCGAGCGTGGAGAGGGAGACGTGGTCCCCGGGCGCCACGTGCGTGACGCCGGACCCGATCGCCTCGACCATGCCCGCGCCCTCGTGCCCGAGCACCACCGGCGGCGGGAAGGGGATCGTCCCGTCGATCACCGACAGGTCGCTGTGGCACAGCCCGGCCGCGGATATCGCCACCAGCACCTCACCCGGCCCCGGGTCACGCACCTCCAGGTCGTCGACCACCTGGGCCTGCTTGCCGTCGAACACGACGCCTCTCACCTGGACTCCTTAGGCAGGCCGAGCACGCGCTCGGCGATGATGTTGCGCTGGATCTCGTCCGAGCCGCCGTAGATCGTGTCGGCGCGGGTGAACAGGAACAGCCGCTGCTCCTCGTCGAGTCCGAGTTCGTACGGGACGTCCCGCGCCCAGTCGCCCGGCCCGGCCGTGGCGGCCGCGCCCCGGACCGCCACGGCCAGCTCGCCGAGCCGCCGGTGCCAGCCGCCCCACAGCAGCTTCGCCACGCTCGGCGCGCCCTGGTCCCCGCCGCCCGCGTTCCCGGACGGGTTCCCGGACGGGTTCCCGGACGGACCCGCGGACCCCAGGGTCCGCAGCGCGTTCCACCGCATCGTGCGCAGCTCGGCCCACTGCCGTACGAGGCGTTCGCGCAGCACCGGATCTCCCGCGCCCGTGCCCGCGGCCGTGTAGGAGGCGACCACCCGTTCCAGTTCGGCCGCGAAGCCGATCTGCTGGACGAGCGTGGAGACGCCCCGCTCCAGGGCGAGCAGCCCCATGGCCACGGTCCAGCCGTTGCCCTCCCCGCCCACGACCTCGGCGGCGACGGCCCCGTCGAAGAACACCTCGTTGAACTCGGAGGTCCCCGACATCTGCCGGATCGGCCGGACTTCGACCTTCCCCGGCTGGTCCATCCGCACGAGGAGGAAGGACAGCCCCCGGTGACGCTTCGACCCGGGCTCCGTACGGGCCAGGACGAAGCACCAGTCGGCGTCCCGCGCGAGGGAGGTCCAGATCTTCTGCCCGGTGACGCGCAGCAGCCCGTCGGCCGGATCCGCCACCGCCGTGGTGCGGATGCCCGCGAGGTCGGATCCCGCGCCGGGTTCGGAGTACCCCTGGCACCAGAGTTCCTCGCCGCGGGCGATGGCGGGGAGGAAGCGGGCCCGCTGCTCCGGCGAGCCGTAGGCGATCAGTGTCGGCGCGAGGAGGTTCTCGCCGATGTGGCCGACCCGGGCGGGGGCGCGCGCGGCGGCGTACTCCTCCGCCCACACCACCTGCCCGGTCAGGGAGAGCCGCCGGTTGCCGTACGCGTCCCCGGCCCCCTCCGTCTCCCAGCCCTGGCCGATCCATCCGCCACGCCCCAGCTCGCGCTCCCACGCGCGCCGGACCTCGACCCCCTCGTGCTCGCTGCCGGGCCCGCCGAGGCCCACCGCCTGCGCGTACGGGCCCACGAGGTGCTCGGCGAGCCACGACCGGGCGCGGCCGCGCAGCTCCTCGTCCTCCTCGTCGAAGCTGAAGTCCATGTCCTTTGGCTCCCCTGTCCCTCGGCGTCCCTGCCCCTGGCCGCGTCGGCCCCGTCCTGCTCCACGCGGTCCCGCGACTCCCGGCCCCGGGGGGGGGGCGGGGCCCCCCCCGGCGCGGGCCCGCCGGGGGGGGGGGGGGGGGGGGGGGGGTGGGGGGGGGGGGGGGGGGCCGCGGGGACGCGGTGACCGAGAG
>NZ_JBSGWY010000002.1:170621-209581 GCF_053609145.1 Streptomyces sp. NPDC054961
TTCCCTTGGGCTCCCGGTCCCCTCGCCTCCCCTCCCCGGGCCCGGGTCGGCCCCGTCCTGCTCCCCGCGGCCCCGCGACCCCCGCCCCGGGGGGGCCCCGGGGCCCCCCCGGGGGACCGCCCGGCCGGGGCCTACGCGTTGGGGCGGTCCTTGGCGGCGGCCGCCTTGGCCATGGCCTCCAGCTGCACGAGCATCGGCATCGGGTCGGTGCCGACCGTCCCGGGCAGGAAGTCGGCGATCTTCTCGGGGGTCCAGGAGCCCTCGGCGTAGCCGGCGCGCAGTTCGCGCGGCTGGGCCCAGACGGCGATCTTCGGGCCGGCGATCGTGTAGACCTGCCCGGTGATCTTCTCGCCGCCGACGGCGACGGCCTTGTCGGAGAGCAGGTAGGTGACGAGCGCCGCCACGTCCTCGGGCTCGCCGATCTCCTTGAGCTCCATGGGCACGTTGGCCGACATCCGGGTCCGGGCGACGGGCGCGACGGCGTTGGAGGTGACCCCGTACTTGGCCAGGCCGAGTGCGGCGGAGCGGACGAGGGAGATGATCCCGCCCTTGGCCGCGCTGTAGTTGGCCTGGGCCACCGAGCCCTGGTGGTTGCCGCTGGTGAAGCCGATCAGCGTGCCCGTGCCCTGCCGGCGCATGACGGCGGAGGCGGCCCGGAAGACGGTGAAGGTGCCCTTGAGGTGGGTGGCGACCACCGGGTCCCACTCCTCCTCGGACATGTTGAAGAGCATCCGCTCGCGCAGGATGCCCGCCACGCACACGACGCCGTCGATGCGCCCGTACTGGGCGAGCGCGGTGTCGACGATGCGCTGCCCGCCCGCCATGGTCGAGATGTCGTCGGCGACGGCGACCGCTTCGCCGCCCGCCGCGACGATCTCCTTCACCACGGCTTCGGCGATCTCGCTGGTCGGTTCCCCGCCCTCGATGCCGACTCCGTAGTCGTTGACGACGACCTTGGCGCCCTCGGCGGCCGCGGCGAGTGCCACGGCCCGTCCGATGCCCCGGCCGGCGCCCGTGACGGCGACGACCTTGCCTGCCAAGAAGTTCCCCACGTCCGGCCCCTTTCCGCGATTTCTGACGGACCGTTAGATTCTATGGGCAGTCAGATGCAGGAACACAAGCCCTAGTTCACGTAGGGAACGTCTCTCTCATGCGAGGAGCTGATGGGATCCATGGGCATGCCCGCCGCGTTCCAGGACATCGCCAAGCGCGTCAACAACTGGGGCCGCTGGGGCGCCGACGACGAGATCGGCACCCTGAACCTCGTCACCGACGAGGTCGTACGGGCCGCCGCGGCCGAGATCCGCACCGGCCGCCGCATCCCGCTGGCCCTCCCCCTCAAGGAGGACGGGGTCCAGTCCGGCATGATCCCCGGCCGGATCAACCCGCTGCACACGATGGTGCAGATCAACCAGGAGCTCTTCGGCCCGGGCACGGTGGCGTGCAGCGACGACGCCGTGACCTTCGGACTCCAGGCCGGGACGCACTGGGACGCGCTCACCCACGTCTCGCACTCGGGGAAGATCTACAACGGCCGCCCGGCCGGCACGATCACCGCGCACGGGCGCGCCGAGTTCAGCGGCATCGAGAAGGCGGGACCCATCGTCTCGCGCGGCGTCCTGCTGGACGTGGCCCGCGCGAAGGGCCTGGACCGGCTCCCCGGCGGCCACGCGGTGACTCCGGAGGACCTCGCGGAGGCGGAGGAGTTCGGCGGCGTCACCGTCCGCGCGGGCGACATCGTGCTGGTCCGCACGGGCCAGGTCCAGGTGTACCTGGCGGGCGACAAGCACGGATACGGTTACCCTTCACCCGGTCTGTCCGTCCGCACGCCCGAGTGGTTCCACGCCCGGGACGTGGCGGCCGTCGCGAACGACACCCTCACCTTCGAGGTCTTCCCGCCGGAGATCGAGGACCTGTGGCTTCCGGTGCACGCGCTGGACCTGGTCGAGATGGGCATGCACCAGGGCCAGAACTGGAACCTCGAAAAGTTGTCCACAGCCTGTGCAGAAGAATCCCGCTACTCCTTCCTCCTCTCCGCCATGCCGGAACCCTTCGTGGGCGCGGTGGGCACCCCCGTGGCCCCGGTGGCCGTCCTCTGACCAGTTATTGGCCGGATCTCGCCCTCTTGACACGGCGCCCACGGCGACGGACCGGGCCCCGCGGCCGCGTCACGGCGGACCGGGCCGGGGAGATCCTCACCGCGCGGGGCCTGGGCCGCAGGGGCCGGACGGAGGCCGCGGCGGGGTGCGTCCGGCTCTAACGGGCGGGCTCCAAGTGGAGGTTCAGGGCGGTCGGTTGGTTGCCTCCGATCCGGACAGGCCGCCCGAACCAGAATCGTTGACAACCCCTGTCACCTGCCTATTCACTCCTTGCATCAACCACACATCGGGGTGGCCGCCATCACAAATGACGGTGAACTCCGGTGTTTGGACGGCCAGTTGATGCGCAACAGCGCACAGGAATGGAGGGGAACAGCCATGTCGAAGATGATTCTTGCGACCCTGCGCAGCGTCCCGATCTGCCGCGAGCTCGGCTTCGTCAAGAAGAGCGAGCCGAGCCTGAAGCAGAGCGCTTGGTACTTCTGGTACTAGGCCGGTAGATCCACGCACCGGGCCCGTACCCGGCAGAGCCGATCGACCCTCCGGCCCTGCCGCGTACGGGCCCTTCGCATTCCCCCGGAGCCCCTGATGACCACGCCCACCGCCTCGCCCGAGCCCCGTCCGGGTTCCCACCCCGGCACGCGCCGCGCCACCGTCTTCGCCCCGCGCCTGCAGGCGCTCCTGGACGACCACCTCGGCAAGGACCTCGTCCGCCTGGAGCCCGACACCATCGGCATCGCGGGCGCCGAGCTCTCCCACCGGATCCTCGCCGCCCGCAAGGCCACCGAGACCGAACGGCCGACCTTCAAGCCGCTGCACGGCCGGTCGATCGACAAGCCCGAGGCCGCGTCCGTGATGCGCACCATCGGCAAGGACGTCCGCAGGGCCCTGGACCAGCCGATACCCGAGGACAAGGACCTCTCCGGGCCGTGGCCCCTCACCGGTCACCTGTTCCTGCGGGACCTGCTCCTGCGCGAAGACCCGTACCGGCTGCGGATCCTGATGTCCCGGAAGCTGGAGATCGATCCCAAGCTGACCTGGACCACGATCGTCGCCGGCGCGCTCCTGCCGGGGCGGCCGAAGCCGGGCCCGCACCTGACGCACATCGCGAACCTCTTCGCCGAGGCCGGCGGCTATCACGACCGCCGGTACGCCATGGGCATGTACCGGCGCGCGGCGGCGCCCGTGTGCTTCACCATCTCCACCCTCGTCGCGAACGCGCTGTGGCTCGGCTCCCCCTTCGACGACGGGGTCTCGAACCGCAACATCCTCTACGAGGCCATGCGGCTGCTGCCCCCGTCCTGGAACCTGCTGCGCAACCGCGGCCCCGAGTACCCGCTCATCGATTCCCGCATCGGGCCCGGCGACGACCTGCTGATGCTGCCGCTGCTCAGCCACCGCGACCCGGCGCTGTGGGAGGACCCGCACGCGTTCCGGCCCGAGCGCTGGGACACGCTGGACCCGGACGACACCCCCGGCTACATGCCCTTCGGCCACGTCAGCGAGCGCTGCTGGGGCCGGCACATGGTCATGCCGCTCGCGGAGAAGCTGCTCGACCACCTCCGCGGCACGGGACTGGTCGTGGCCCCCGGGCAGCGCACCGCGGAGGTGCCGCTCGTCGGTCTCCTCGGCGTGAAGACCGTCCACGTGGGCCGCGCGGGCCGCACGGGCCGGGCCGGCGGCGCACGCGACAAGGAGCAGGTGCACCATGGCTGACCGTACGGCCCACCGCCCGGCCGACCGCCGGGACGTCACCGTCCTCGAGGAATCCTGGCAGGACCACGCCCACGAGCTCTACCGCGGCTGGCGCGAGACCGGCGGCATCCGCTACGTCCGCTACCCCGGGCCCGGCGCCGTCGAGGGCTGGGTCGTCACCGGGCACGCGGAGGCCAAGGCGCTGCTGGTCGACCCGCGGCTGTCGAAGAACCAGGCGGTGCAGCGGTTCGGGCAGCAGGTCGGGCTCACGCAGGGGCCGGGCGCGGCGATGTTCTCGCACATGCTCAACTCCGACCCGCCCGACCACACCCGGCTGCGGAACCTGGTGCAGAAGGCGTTCACCGCGCGCCGCACCGCGCGCCTGCGGCCCATGATCGAGAAGCACGTGGACGGGCTCCTCGACGCCCTGGAGGCGAAGGCGCCGCACGGCGGGGGCGAAGGCGGCGGGGCGGCCGGCGAGGCGGAGCTGATCTCGCAGTTCGCGCTGCCGCTGCCCGTCGCGGTCGTGTTCGACCTGTTCGGCGCCTCCGACACGGACCACGAGATCCTGCAGATCCGGGGCAACAGCCTCGGTGGCGGCCAGGGCGACGGCGAGGTCTCCGTCTTCACGGCGGAGAGCATGCTGGCCTACCTCCGCGCCCTCATCGCCCTCAAGCGGGAGCATCCGGACGAGGACGGGCTCCTGTCCGCCCTGTTCGCGGCGCGGGAGGAGGACGGCGACGCGCTGACCGAGGACGAGATCACGTCGATGGCCTTCCTCCTCTTCGTCGCCGGCCACCAGACCACGGTCAACCTGCTCGCCAACGGGATCCACGCGCTGCTCACCCACCCCGAGCAGCTCGCCGCCCTGCGCGCCGACCGCACGCTGGTGCACGGCGCGATCGAGGAGGCCCTGCGGTACGAGTCCCCGTCCGGTCTGGCGTCGTTCCGCTACGCCACCGAGACCATCGAGGTGAACGGGGCGACGATCCGCGAGGGCGACTTCGTACAGATCTGCCTGCTCGGCGCCGACCGGGACCCGGCCGTCTTCGCCGACCCCGACACCTTCGACATCCGGCGGCCCGACGCGGCCCGGCACCTCGCCTTCGGCCACGGCATCCACCACTGCCTCGGCGCTCCCCTGGCCCGCCTCCAGGCCGAGATCGCCCTGACCCGGCTGCTGGAGCGCTTCCCCCGGCTCCGGCCGCACGAGGAGCACGAGGCCCGCTGGCAGTCCAATCCCCGCCACCGGGGGCTGCTCAGCCTGCCCGTACGCATCTGACGGGGGCACGGCAGGGGACTGTGGGTGGCGGCGGCGCGCATGCACGCCCCGAGCGCGGCACGGCGGCCGCCACCCCACGACCCGCACTCGTCAAGGCAGGACTGAACCCTTGGCGTCCCCTCGCGACGAATCGTTCAACACAAGAGTGATCAACATGTGACGAACCGTCAACACCTCGTTAGAGGTACAAGCGCGGTTCCCGGACCGAGCCGACGATCGGATCACGGTTCGCTCCGTGCGCCGGGGCGTGCGTCGGGGCGTGCGTCGGGGCGTGTGTCGGGGCGTGTGTCGGGGGGTGCGTCGGGTCCGGCATCGGGGCGTGCGTCGGGCGGTGCGTCGGGTCCTGGAGGCCCGGCCCGTCGGAAGCCAGGTCCGCCGCCGCCTTCTCCGCCCGGTCGACCTCGCACCAGATCCGCTTGCCCGCGCCCTCGGGCTGCCAGCCCCAGCGGTCCGCCAGCCCGTCCACCAGCTCCAGGCCGCGCCCGCCGGTGTCGTCCCCGCCGGCCTGCCGCCGGGCCGGCGCCCGGTCGCTCGCGTCGGCGACCTCGACGCGGACCCCCGGTTCCCCGAACAGCATGCGCAGCACGGCCGGACAGCCGGTGTGCACGACGGCATTGGTGACCAGCTCGGAGATCAGCAGGATCAGCGTCTCGGCGAGGGGCTCGTCCTCGTTTATGCCCGAGCCCGCCAGCCGCGAACGGGCCCACCGGCGGGCCCGGCCGACCTCGGCGGGATCCGGTCCTACCTCCAGCTGCACCTGAAGCACCTGCACCGCTCACACCATCCGAACCGGCGGACACTTCGCCTCGCGACAGGACGGGGTCACCGACCGTGACCCCCTTGCGGAGCAGCATGGTTGACGTTCCGTCACCACGACAAGCGCTTCGGGCATATTCCAGCGCGAAGGAGTAGGCATGGTGCATACTGTGCGGCGCTCGCGCCGCTCAACCGCTCGCATTCCCGGGAGCGTACCGGAGCCGCCCCCCGCGACCGGGCCGCAATGAGTCGGGCGAAGGACACAAACCGATATCAACTCTCTGTAATCGGACATGCGTCCCGCGCCGTCCCTCCCGTGCCCGCCCGTCACAGCGAGCTACTCCGCGCCGCCCTCCGGCAGCCCGGCCCCGAGCAGTTCCGCCGCCAGCGCCTCCTCCGCCCGGGCCGCGGTGCGCCACTGCTCCGCCCGCACCCACGCCCGCTTGAGGTGCAGGTGCACGTCCGCCTCCCAGGTGAAGCCCATCCCGCCGTGCACCTGGAGGCAGTCCCGGGCATTGCGCACCGCCGCCTCGTCGGCCAGCAGCTTCGCCCCGGCCACCTCTCCAGGATCGCCCGTGACCGCGGCCGCGTACACCGCCGTACGGGCCACCTCGGCCCGCACGAGCATCTGCGCGCACAGGTGCTTGACCGCCTGGAACGCCCCGATCCGCTGCCCGAACTGCTCGCGCTCCTTGGCGTAGCCCACGGCCATCTCGACCGTGCGCAGCGCGCTGCCGAGCTGGAGCGCCGCCGTCAGCAGCGCGCCCTCGTCGCGGTGCGCGTCGGCCGCCTCGGACGCGCCGGCCGCCGCGGGGTCCCGTACGGAGACCCGTGACAGCGGCGTGAGCGGATCCGCCGGCCGCACCGCCTCCCCGGCGGGCACGCCCGTGGCGCCGAGCACCGCGTCCGACTCCCCGAGGTGGGTCACCCAGGGGCCGTCCAGGTCGAACGCCGTCACCACCGCCGTGCCCCGGTCGGCGCCCGGCACCGACCCGGCGGCCAGGTGGGTGGCGACCAGCGGACCCGGCAGCAGCGCCCGCCCGGCCTCCTCGAAGACGAGGACCGCCTCCGGCATGCCGAGCCCGACCCCGCCCCGCTCCTCGGGGAGCCGCAGCGCGAAGAACCCGGCGTCGCCCAGCTCCCGCCACAGCGCCCGGTCCACGCACGCCCCGCCGTCGGCCGCGGCGCGCAGCGCCTCCCGCCCGTAGCGGCCGGCCAGGAGGTCCCGTACGCCGGCCCGCAGGTCCCGCTGGTCCTGCGTCGGCTGGAAGTCCACGGAACGCTCACCTGCCCTTCGGAAGGCCGAGGATCCGCTCGGCGACGATGTTCTGCTGGATCTGGGAGGTGCCGGCCGCGATCGTGTACGAGAGGGAGGAGAGCCGGTCCAGGGTCCATTCCTCGTCCAGCGAGAGCGCTCCGGCCCCCAGCACCTCGGCGGCCGTGTCGTACAGCTCCTGGCGCGCGTGCGAGTACGCCAGCTTGAAGACGCTGCCGCCGATGCCCGGGACGCCGCCCGAGCCCTCGGACTCGCTGACGTTCCACTGGGTGAGCCGCCACAGCGCGCCGAACTCCCCGTAGAGCCGGCCGAGGCGGCGGCGCAGGACCGGGTCGTCCCAGCGGCCGTTCGCCTTCGCGGTGCGCGCGAGCTCGCCCAGGGTCCGCCGGCAGGCGACGACCTCGCCCACGAAGGCGGTGCCGCGCTCGAAGGACAGGGTCACCATCGTGACCCGCCAGCCGTCGTTCTCCTCCCCGACCCGGTTGGCGACCGGGACCCGCACCTCGTCGAGGAACATCTCCGCGAACTCCGTGGACCCGGCCAGGGTCCGCAGCGGCCGGACCGTCACCCCCGGCGCGTCCATGGGCATGGCCAGCCAGCTGATCCCGCGGTGCTTGGGCACGGTCGCGCTGATGGGTTCCGTGCGCACCAGGAGCTCGCACCAGTCGGCCACCTCCGCGTGCGAGGTCCAGATCTTCGACCCGGTGATCACGTACTCGTCGCCGTCGCGGACGGCGCGGGTGCGCAGCGAGGCCAGGTCGGAGCCGGCGTCCGGCTCGCTGAAGCCCTGGCACCACACCTCGTCGCCGCGCAGGACGGGCGGCAGCCAGCGCGCCCGCTGTGCGGCGGTGCCCTCGGCGGCGATGGTCGGGCCGGCGTGCAGCAGCCCGACGAAGTTCGCGCCCACGTACGGGGCGCCCGCGCGCTCGGTCTCCTCCAGGAAGATCAGGTGCTGCGTCGGGGTGGCCCCGCGACCGCCCGCGTCGACCGGCCAGTGCAGTCCCGCGTACCCGGCGTCGTACAGCCTGCGCTGCCAGCCCGCGTCGTGGGCGCGGCGGGCCGGCCAGTCGTCGGGCAAGGGCTTCGCCGGGAGCTCGGGGAGCACTTTGGCGAGCCAGGCGCGCAGCCGGGCCCGGAACTCCTGCTCCTCCTCGGTGTAGGTGAGGTCCACCGCGCCTACCGCCCCGTCCGCCGGTCCTTGTCGAGGTCGAGACCGAGCATGCGGATGGCGTTGCCGCGCATCAGCTTGTAGACGGTCTCGTCGTCGAGTCCCTTGACGTGGTCGAGGGCGACCTCCTTGGTGTGCGGGAAGGTCGAGTCCACGTGCGGGTAGTCGGTCTCGAAGGTGGCGTTGTCGCGGCCGACGACGTCCAGCGAGGCGATGCCGTGCTTGTCCCGGAAGAAGCAGCAGAACATCTGCCGGTAGTAGTACGTGGACGGCGGCTCGGGGATCAGGTCCTTGACCCCGCCCCAGGCGCGGTGCTCCTGCCACACGTCGTCGGCGCGCTCGAGGGCGTACGGGATCCAGCCCATCTGGCCCTCGCTGTAGGCCAGTTTCAGCGTCGGGAACCTGACCAGGACCCCACTGAAGAGGAAGTCCATCATCGAGGCCATGGCGTTGTTGAAGCTCAGCGAGGCCTGCACGGCGGGCGGCGCGTCGGGGGACGCGGCGGGCATCTGGGAGCTGGACCCGATGTGCATGTTGACGACGGTGCCGGTCTCCTGGCAGACGGCGAAGAAGGGATCCCAGTACCCGGAGTGGATGGACGGCAGTCCCAGGTGGGTCGGGATCTCGGAGAAGGTCACGGCCCGCACCCCGCGCGCGGCGTTGCGCCGGATCTCCGCGACGGCCAGGCCGATGTCCCACAGCGGGATGATGCACAGCGGGATGAGCCGGCCGCCGCTGTCGCCGCACCACTCCTCGACCATCCAGTCGTTGTAGGCGCGCACGCAGGCCAGGGCGACCTCCTTGTCGTGCGCCTCGGCGAAGGTCTGCCCGCAGAAGCGCGGGAAGGTCGGGAAGCACAGGGAGGCCTCGACGTGGTTCAGGTCCATGTCGAGGAGCCGCGCCTTGGGGTCCCAGCAGCCGCGGCGCATCTCCTCGCGGGTGATGCCCTCCAGGGTCATCTCGTCCCGGTCGAAGCCGACGGCGGCGATGTTGCGCTTGTACGGGAACTTCAGGTCCTCGTAGATCCACCAGTCGGTGGGCGGACCGTCCGGGTCCATCGTGATCACGTACTTGCCGCCGGTGTATTCGAGTTCGCCGATGCCGGCGGTGAGCGCCTTGGGCCCTCGGTCGCGGTACCTGGCCGGGAGCCAGACGTCGAAGAGGTGGGCGGGCTCGATGACGTGGTCGTCGACGCTGATGATCCGAGGCAGTTCCATGGTGTCCCCTCGCCGCATGCCGAATGGTTCCGTTGGTCGCGCTGACGCCGGTGCGTCCGATACGAATCTGATGGTGCGTCAGAAATCTGGAACCAAGCTAGCTCCGCCACCCCTGGACCGACAAGCGTCCGCGCTCTACGCTCTGCCCTTGATCTGACTATCCGTCAGGTATCTTCGGCCAGGGGAGGTCGGTCCGGGATGACGGACAACACCGCAGTCGAGCTCGGCCGGTCCCGGACCCTGTGGGAGCTCATCGCCCGCCGGGCCGCCCTGACCCCCGACGCCCCCGTCCTCATCGAGGCCGCCGAGGACCCGGCCGACGACCGCCGGCTCACCTTCGGGGAACTGCGCGACCGCTCGGAGCGGGTCGCGGCCGGCCTGTACGCCATGGGCGTGCGCCCCGGGACGGTCGTCGCCTGGCAGCTCCCCACCCGCATCGAGACCGTTCTGCTCTCGGTCGCCCTCGCCCGCATCGGCGCCGTCCAGACCCCCGTCATCCCCTTCTACCGGGACCGCGAGGTCGGCTTCGCGCTGCGCGAGTCCAAGGCGGAGTTCTTCGCCGTCCCCGGCGTCTGGCGCGGCTTCGACCACACCGCGATGGCCGAACGCCTCGGCGCGCGGGGCGTCTTCGAGGCCTACGCCTCCCTCCCCGACGGAGACCCCGCGGTGCTGCCCCCGCCCCCCGGGGACGGCGTCTCGGTCCGCTGGATCTACTGGACCTCGGGCACCACCTCGGACCCCAAAGGCGTCCTGCACACGGACCGCTCCCTCATCGCGGGCGGCTCCTGCCTGGCCCACGCCCTGCACCTCACGCCCGCCGACGTCGGCTCGATGGCCTTCCCCTTCGCCCACATCGCCGGTCCCGACTACACGGTCATGCTGCTGCTCTACGGGTTCCCGGCGGTCCTCTTCGAGAAGTTCGCCATGCCCGGCGCCCTCGACGGCTACCGCCGCCACGGAGTCACGGTCGCCGGCGGCTCCACGGCCTTCTACTCGATGTTCCTCACCGAGCAGCGCAAGGACCCGGCCACCCGGCTCATCCCGACCCTGCGCCTCCTGGCCGGCGGCGGCGCCCCCAAGCCCCCGGAGATCTACCACGCCGTCGTCCGCGAACTGGGCTGCCAGCTCACCCACGGCTACGGCATGACCGAGGTCCCGATGATCACCATGGGCGCCCCGGACGACACGGCCGAGAACCTGGCCACCACCGAGGGCCGCCCCCCGGCGGGCATGTCCATCCGCATCACCACGCCCGAGGGGACCGTCCTGCCCGCCGGCACCGACGGGGAGGTCCGCCTGCGCGGCGAGGCCGTCTGCCAGGGCTACCTCAACCGGGAGGAGGACACGGGGGTCTTCGACCCCGACGGCTACCTGGTCACGGGCGACCTCGGCCACCTCACCGCGGACGGCTACCTGGTCCTGACGGGCCGCAGCAAGGACGTCATCATCCGCAAGGGCGAGAACATCTCGGCCAAGGAGATCGAGGACCTGCTGCACCGGCTCCCCGCGATCGCCGACGTGGCGGTCATCGGCCTCCCCGACCCGGTACGCGGCGAACGCGTCTGCGCCGTGGTCGAACAGCCCGCGGGAGCCGCCCCGCTGACGCTGGCCGACCTGACGGCCCACCTGCGCGCCGAGGGCCTCTCCCCCCACAAGCTCCCGGAACAGCTGGAACTGGTGGAATCCCTCCCGCGCAACGACGCCCTGCGCAAGGTCCTCAAGTACAAGCTCCGCGAGCGCTACGCCTGAGGGGTGCCGGGCGGGGGCCCCAGCCGGTGGCGGGGCTCGTCCAGCCACGCGTACTGGCCGTCCCGGTCGACCGTGACGCCGAAGCGGGTGAGGTGCGGGCGTCCCTGCACCTCGTACCACGTGTAGGCCGCCGTCACCTCCGCCCAGAGGTCGCGCGGCCCCCAGGAGCGCACCGCGCCCTCCTCCCACCAGTCGGCGTAGCGGACGAGCGTGGCCGACGTGCCGGCCTCGTCGACGAACTGGACCTGCCGGGAGCCGCCGTCCCCCCGGTGGGAGAAGGAGACGTCCGGGACCTGGAGGCCGATCGCGAAGTCCTGGAGATGGCCGAGCCCCAGCACCTGCGCCGGATCGACCGGCGACCTCCGGCCGGCCGGCCCGCCCGCGACCTCGAGGCGCACGGCCGGCCCCTCCGTGCGGATCCACATGTACGAGGCCTCACCGACGAACCGGCCCTCCGCCTTCGCGGCCGCCCCGTCCACCCGCAGCCGCAGCAGCCCGGCATTGCTGTACGCCGTCCCGAACGGCGTCAGGATCACTCCGTTCCGCCGGGACTGCTCGATCCAGGCGTACGGCACGCGCCGCAGAGCCGCCGTGCTGATGACGCGGTCGAACGGATCCCCACCGGGGGCGCCCCGCAGACCGTCCCCGACGATCAGTTCCGGCGCGTATCCCGCGGCCGCGAGGCTGGAGGCCCCGGAGCGGGCCACCTCCGCGTCGACCTCGACGGTCACCACCCGGCGCGCTCCGACGCGCTCACACAGCAGGGCCGTGTGGTAGCCGGAGCCGTAGCCGATCTCCAGCACACGGGCGCTCGGCTCCAGGTCCAGGTGCCCGAGCTTGCGCAGGACGACGTCGGGGGCGGACACGGACGAAGAAAACTGGCCGGTGGCCGGCCCTTTGTCGCCGTAGCCGTCGCTGTCGCCGTCACCGTGGCCGTCGCCGTCGTTGAGCTGCGTGATCACGGCGCGGTGCGGGTCCCATACCGCGCGGCGCCAGACGTCCGGCTCCACCGCGCGGTCGACGAAAGTCCAGCGCCCTTCCGCGTCCGGGACGTCGAGCCACACCGCCGACGGGACGAAGGCCTCCCGGTCCACCGCGTCGAAGGCGCGCCCCAGCCACGGCTCACGCAGCAGCCCCGCGGTCACGAGGGCCGCACGGCAGATCGCCCGGTTCACTTCTTCCCCGGCGGCGGGGAAGCCGGCGGGGCGGACGGCTGAGCGGGCCGGCTCCCGTCCGGACTGGAGGGCGGGGACGGCGGCGTCCACGGCTTGTCCTGCGGAGGCCCGGCGTGCTTGCCGTCCATGGCGACGCCGGGACACTCATCGGCGTGGCGGTAGTACGCGGGTACACCCGAACCGTCCTGTCGGGCATCACACCGACGCACGGGATCGAGTGCCTCGACCGGCCGCCGGCACGTGGTGCACACGGCCCCCGAGGGCGCGTACGTCAGGTACTCCAACGGATCCCCGGCGGCCGCCGACCCCACGGCCCCGGCTTCAGCTTCGGCCTCGACATCAGCCCTGCGCATCATGCATCGCCATCCCCTCACGAACGCTCGGAACGTGAACACCACGGTAGGGAGCGAAGGTTGGGTGCTGAGGCGAATATTCTCCCTTATTCGCGCATGACGTCCGGCGACTCCTCGACATTCCCGTGGGGGTCCGGGCAGCCTGTGCAGGGACGGCTTCCCCTGCACACGAGGTGGTTCACGATGACACGTCGACTGCGCTTCAACGGCACCGGCAGCGGCGAGGGCGGCTGTCCCGCCGTACACGAGGACCTGGACACGGGAGACATCGTGGTCCACGGACAGCCGCTCACCGATCCCGGAGAGGTCACGCAGCTCCGCCACCTCTCCCCCGGGGAGGTCGCGGTCGTCGTTCCGCGCGAACTGCTGGTCGACTTCGGCCCGAAGGAGGTCACTCGGCGGCCGCGCATCATCGATCTGGAAGCCTTCGGCCGCCTCTTCGAGGTCTTCGAGCACACGGCCTGGCGGCTGGAGACCCGCGGCCGCTACGCGTCCGACGAAGCGACGGACACCTACGCCCAGTTCCTGCGGGGAGAGGCGCCGTCCTGGGACATGGGAACGGGCTGGGCCGTGACCATGCGGGCCAAGACCGATGCCGGCGCGACCGTGAGCCGCGTACGCCTGGTCGATGCTCCTCCCACCACGGGGCAGAGGTACCTGCTGTCCCATGCGCGGAAGAACGCCGCCCTCGGTGAGGACATCCGCAACCTGTACCGCGCGGAAGCCAGCCGCCTCCAGGTTCCCGCCGAGGACTTCTGGATCTTCGATTCACGTCTGGTGGCCGTACTGAACTTCGACACCGAGGACCGTCTCGTCGACGTCGAGCTGATCACGGAACCGTCCGAGGTCAACCGTTACGCACAGGTGCGCGACGCGGCCTGGCATTTCGCAGTGCCCTACGAGATCTTCGAGTCGCACCTGGCGGAGTGACCCGACTGCGAGCGAGCGTGAGCGTGTTCCGGTGAGCACAGACTTCCAGCAGGCACGCGCGGCCCTCGGCGTGAGGCTCCGCCAACTTCGGCACGACTGCCCCGCGGGCCCGCTCACCGGGACACAGCTGGCCGCGCGCCTGGGGTGGACCCAGTCGAAGGTCAGCAAGCTGGAGAACGGCCGGCAGACCGCGACGCCCGGCGATCTCGTGGCGTGGGCCTCGGGAGTCGGGCAACCGGAGTCGGCGGACGAGCTGCTCGGCCGGTTGCGCGGCTTGGAGTCCCACATCCGCTCGTGGCGCCGCCAGCTCGCCTCGGGCCATCGAGCCGTACAGGAGGCCCACAACGCGGCACAGGCCGAGTCGCGCGTGCTCCGCGCCTGGGAGCCCGCGTGGATCGTCGGCGTGCTCCAGACCCCCGACTACGCACGCTCGATCCTTACTCGGTTCGCCGAACTGCACGGCGGCGCAAGGGATGTCGAAGAGGCGGTCCGCGCCCGTATGAGGCGGCAGGAAGGGCTGTACGACTCCGGCCGGACCTACCACGTCCTCCTATGGGAAGGCGCCCTCCACGCCCGGATCTGCTCCCCCGCCACTCTCGCCGGACAGCTGGACCGTCTACTGGGAGTGATCGGCCTCGATACCGTCGAACTCGGGATCGTCCCCCTCGGCGCCCCTCTGGCGCTTCCGCCCGCCGGTGGCTTCTGGATCTACGACGACCGCCGGGTGATCGTGGAGACCTGGCACGCGGAAATGTGGCTGGACGACGCGGACACCGTCGCCACCTACCGACGGGTGTGGTCCACGCTGCACGGGTCGGCGGTCTTCGGGGCCCAGGCCCAGCGGCTCATCAGCCGCGCCCGCGAAAGCCTCGGCAGCTGAGCCGGAGCGCCGGCCCGAGCCACACCACCGCGGGTCAACTCCACCTCGACTACGCATGGTTCATATCGATGGCCACGGCTGGTATATGCCGAAAAGGGTGCGCTACCGTCCCGGCTCGACACGAACTCCACACAGTCAGGTGACCCCGGCGGTGCGCCAACACCCCGGGGTCCGACACCGAAGGAAGCTCTTCAGTGCGCATCCACATTAGCCCGCGCAAGCGCGCTTTCACCGTCCTCGGCAACGAAGTCCTCCGGGACCGGCGCCTCAGCTTCACGGCCCGGGGCATCCTCGGATACCTCCTCTCCCTCCCCGACGGCTCCCGCGAGGACGTCCGCACGCTCGCCGACAAGCACCCCGGAGTCGGCCGGCGCGGAGTGGCCAAAGCCGTCGACGAGCTGGTCCGGTACGGGTACTACGTACGCCGGACCGTGCGCGACGCGCGCACCGGACACGTCCACACGGAGACCTTCGTCTCCGACGCCCCCGGTACGGAGTCCTGGCAGCAGCCGGACGAGGCGCCGCCGCGCGCCGCCGCCACCGCCACCGCCGCCGCCGCCGCCGAGGACGGTCCGAAGCTCACCCCTGAGAGCGAACCGGCACCGGCCCCCGCAGCGGACCCCGCGACGGACTCGGCATCGCACCCCGTGCAGGACCCGGGAACCGGTGACGGGGACGACGGCGTGACGGGAGCGTCCCCCTCGACGAGAAGTACTACGGGAGTAGAACCCTCCCTCCCCGGGCCCGACCGGCCGGCGACGGCCTCCGGCCGAGGGGCCGCGCTGCTCGCGCGGATCGCCGCGTTCGAGCCGCGGCTCGCCCTCGGCGTCACGGAGACCCTCGCGCTCGCCCCGCTCGCCGAACAGTGGCTCGCCCACGGGGTGTCCGAACTGGAAGCCCGCTCGCTGCTCACCGACGGGCTACCGCACTTCGTCTACTCCGCGCGCGCCCTGCTCGCGGACCGCCTGGTCCGCAAACTCCCGCCGCCCCGCCTGCGCAGGGACCCCGCCGCCCCCGCGGCGGCGCCCGCCGAATGCGACGTCTGCCGCGATCCGCTGCCCAGCCCCGACACGCCGTGCGGCAGCTGCTCGGCGGCCCGTACGGCACCGCGTACGGCACCCCGCCCGGCGGCGGCCCTCACCGCGACACCCCGCCCGGCGGCGGCCCGTACCGCGGCCGGTACGGCCCCGCTCTCGCCCACCGAGGTCGCCTCGCTGGCCGACATCGCCCGCCGCGCCCTGCGCGGCATGCCGGCCCTCGCGACCCGTGCCTGACGCGGCCCTAGACGGTGTCCGGGGCCGGCTTCCAGTCGCGGGCGAGGAGTCCGAGCAGCACCTCGTCCAGGAACTCGCCCATCACCCAGGCCGAGGAGCGCAGCACGCCCTCGCGGACGAAGCCGTTGCGCTCGGCGGAGCCCAGCATCGCGGCGTTGTCCGACAGCGTCTCGATCTGGAGCCGCTGCAGGCCGCGCACGACGAACCCGTAATGGCACAGCGCCGCGACGACGTCCGTGCCGTAGCCCTTCCCGCGGGCGGCCGGCAGCAGCCCCAGGCCGATGTGCGCGGACCGGTTGTGGTTGTCGATGCCCCACAGCGTCGCGCTGCCGACCAGCGTGCCGCCCTCCAACTCCACGACCGAGAAGGGGACGTGCCCCTGCACCGTGTCGTCCACCACGAGCCGCGGGTCCTTCGAGCCGGGCGTGATCGGCCGCCACGGCCCGCTCTCGGCCCGCGAGGAGTTGACCACGTCGTCGTAGAGCTCGGCCAGCAGGATCGGGACGTCGTCCTCGTGCCGGGCCCTGAGCCCGACCTTGTTGCCCTTCAGCATGCGAGCTTCCTATCCGAACGGGCCGGCCCCCGACAAACGATTTAGGGCTCGCCGTGAAGGGCATGCCGACGGCGGGCCGGAGGTGTACGACGCCTCGTACGCCTCCGCCCGCCCGGCGCCGCAGGCCTACGCGTCCGGAGCGGCCACGCCGCAGTAGCCGGCGAAGGCCGCCAGGATCTCGTCCTCCGTGATGCGGCCGTCGCGGTCGGCGTCCAGGGCGGCCGCCACCGGGACCGCCAGTTCCTCCGGGGTGCCCAGCACGCGCAGGACGCGCGCCGTGGCCTCCGGGGTCGTGCCGCCGCCGTCCGTGTCCGCCACCGCGATCACGGCCCGCAGGAACGGCCGCGCGATCTCCGCGAACCGCTGCGGGTTGTCGCGCAGCCGCTTGGCCGCGCCCGTGATGAACTCGTCGCGGGACACGCGCTGGTCGCCGTCCACGTCCGCGATACCGGCCATGCCCTGCCAGAAGGCCTCCGCGCCGGCGAAGAGGTCCTGGCCCCGGTCGGAGCGGGCCGCCACGGCGAATTCGGCCAGCACCGCCTTCGCTGCCGCGCTGAAGTCCTCCCGGTCGATATAGCCGCTTCCGTCCTGGTCGAAGGTGGCGAATCGGGCGGCGATCTTGCGCTCGTATTCTGCGCTGTCCATATTCGGCGTTCCGCCTTCACGTGTGCGGTGGGGTGCAGTTCAAGACAAGGCAGGAGCGTAAGGCCTACGTGGCCTGCGCGTTAAGCGAAGCGGGCAAGCAGGTGGCCGCATCGAACCAGCGCACGAGGAGCGCGGCGGGGCGCGTACGCCTGTACCCATGCGGCGTGCCCCGCCCCGCCGTTCACACCGCGTCACGCCTCTACCACGGAGGGCGGGATTCCGGAGGAAGGTTCGTCCAATCCGGGCGCGGACAGCTGTGTGCCCACTACATTCGAGTGGTCGACACACACGGCGGCGAAACCGGGGAAGCCGGCTGGGGGCACGATGGCGAAGGACGTTCCACCGCGGTGGGACCGTCGCATGCAGCAACGCCTGTCGCGCGGCGAGGCCGCCGCGCTCGGTGAGCTGTACGACCGCTTCGCCTCGCTCGTGCACCACCTCGCCTACCGGGTCCTGGGTGACGAGAAGTCCGCCGACCGGATCACCCGCGAGGTGTTCGGCTACATCTGGGAGAACCCGGACGCCTACGACCCCAAGCAGGGCTCCCTGCGCTCCTGGGTCGCCCGGATCGCCCAGGGCCAGGCGGTCGCCCGCCTGCGCCAGGCCGAGCTGGGCCGCGGCTCCAGCGAGGAACTGGAGCAGAAGGTGCGCAGCGCCAACGCGGCCGCGCGCGCGGACTTCATCGTCGCCTCCATGCCCGCGCCCCTGCGCGCCGCGCTCGAACTCGCCTACTTCGAGCGCCGCGACTACCGCCAGGCCGCCGCCGACCTCCAGATCAGCGAGGACGAGGCCCGGCGCCGGCTCCGGCTGGGCCTGCAACTGCTGGCGACGGCCAATGCCGTCCCGCGCGAAGAAACCGCCCCGCCCGGATACGGACCCTCCGGATACGGACCCTCCGGACACGGACCCGCCGGATATGGAACGCCCCGATGACCAGCCCCTTCGACTCCGACGACCCGTACGAGCGGCCCCCGGGCGGCGGCGGACCGGCGCGCCTGCCGGGCCCGCGCGCGGCGGCCGACGACCTCGAGGACCTCACGCCCCGCGCACACCTCGACGCCCCCACCGAGGACCCCGCGTCCCCGGAGGTCCCGCTCCCGCCTCCGCCTCCGCCCGCGCCCTACGCGCCGCCCACCCACGGCGTACTGAAGTCCCTGCTCGGCGCCTGGGCCCTGGCGGCCTGTTCCGCCGAGGAGACCCAGGACGTCGAGGACCACCTCACCGAGTGCGCGCCCTGCGCCGAGGAGGCCCTGCGGCTGCGCGACGCCGTGTGCCTGCTGCACCCGGAGGACAGCCTCGACCTCAAGCCTCTGCTGCGCTCGCGCGTGCTGGAGGACTGCCTCGGCAAGCGGCCCGCCCGCATCCCGGTGCCGGCGTGGGCGACCCCGTACGACACCGAGACGGCGCGGCTCGACGCGCTGCTGCGCGATTTCGGGGACTCGGAGTGGCACACCCCGGTCCGGCTGAAGTGGTTCGAGGACGAGGGACCCCGCGCCCGCCGGACCACGGTGGCCGGGGTCATCGGGCACCTGCTGTCGGTGGACGGCCTCGTCTCCTCGGCGCTCGGACTGGACGACCCGCTGGGCCCGGACGCCCCGCGCGGCGGTCCGGCCGACCGCACGGAGCACTTCTGGGAGTCCGCCCCCTACCCGCCCACGCGCCGGG
Organism: Streptomyces sp. NPDC054961; assembly: GCF_053609145.1. Lineage (NCBI taxonomy): Bacteria > Bacillati > Actinomycetota > Actinomycetes > Kitasatosporales > Streptomycetaceae > Streptomyces > Streptomyces sp. NPDC054961. The sequence continues at coordinate 189,339 of NZ_JBSGWY010000002.1, forward strand.
TCCGCGAGCCGTGGCGGGAGCAGGGCCACACCCTGGTCCGTACAGTCTCCTTCGCGGGCCAGGGGGTCGCCGAGCTCGCGGTCGGCTACGGGCCCTTCGCCCTGCCCCTGAGCGACGCCTTCCTCGAGCGGGCCTTCGAGTGCTGGGTCCATGCCGTGGACATCGCGGAGGCGGTGGACTACCCGTACGATCCGCCGTCCGCGCCCCACCTGCACCGCATGATCGACCTGGCGGCCCGGCTGCTGCCGCAGGCCCTGGCCGGGCGCCGGCGGGCGGGGCTCGCCGCACCGCCGCGCGGGCTCGTCGCGGCGGGGGCCCCGGGCCGGACGCTGCACCTGGAGATCGAGGGCGCGGGCGGGGGCGGCTGGGACATCTCGCTGGACTCCCCCGCGGCGAAGCCCTCGGCGGAGCACACGGTGGCCCGGATCGCCCTGGACGGGGTCGAGTTCTGCCAGCTGGCAGCGGGGCACATCTCCCCGGAGGAGGCGGCGGTCGGCCAGACCGGCGACCGCGAGGCCATCCGCGACGTGCTCTTCGCGGCGGCCTCGCTCAGCCGGCTCTAGTCCCGCGGCGGCCGGCCCGGGGACGGGCCCGGGGACCGGTCCGGTCTACCGGAAGACGACGGTGCGGGTGCCGTTCAGGAGCACGCGGTGCTCGCTGTGCCACTTCACCGCGCGCGCCAGCGCCTGGCACTCCACGTCGCGGCCGATCGCCACCAGCTGCTCGGGGGTGACCTCGTGGCCGACCCGCTCGACCTCCTGCTCGATGATCGGGCCCTCGTCCAGGTCCGCCGTCACGTAGTGCGCGGTCGCGCCGATGAGCTTCACGCCCCGCGCGTGCGCCTGGTGGTACGGCTTCGCCCCCTTGAAGCTCGGCAGGAAGGAGTGGTGGATGTTGATGATCCGGCCGCTCATCGCCGAGCACAGGGTGTCCGACAGCACCTGCATGTAGCGGGCGAGCACGATGAGGTCGACGTCCTCGGCGCGCACGAGCTCCAGGACCCGCTCCTCCGCCGCCGCCTTCGTGTCCTTCGTGACGGGAATGTGCACGAAGGGGATCCCGTAGGAGCCGACCAGCTCTTCGAAGTCGGTGTGGTTCGACACCACCGCCGCGATCTCGACCGGCAGCGCGCCGATCCGGTGGCGGAACAGCAGGTCGTTGAGGCAGTGCCCGAACTTCGACACCATCAGCACGATCCGCATGCGCTCGTCGGAGCGGTGGATCTGCCAGTCCATCTTGAAGGAGTCGCCGATCGCGGCGAAGCTCGCCCGCAGCTTCTCCACCGTCACCGGGGCGTCGGCCTCGAAGTGCACCCGCATGAAGAACAGACCGGTGTCGCGGTCGCCGAACTGCTGGCTGTCCTCGATGTTGCACCCGGTCATGAAGAGATAGCTGGACACCGCGTGCACGATGCCCTGCTTGTCGGGGCAGGAGAGGGTCAGTACGTACTGCTGCGGGGCCGTGGTCTGCGGCTTCGGGTCATCGCTCATGACCGCATAGCCTTTCACACCGCACCGCTCACACGGCGCGCGTGAGGATCCTCAGGACGTCCAGTGAGGTCGGCCGCGCGTCGGGGTCGTCCCCGTCCGCCGTCGACAGCCGTACGTGGGCCTCGCGCGCGGCCCGTACGGCCTCCGGCCAGGCGTGGTGCTCCAGGTATCCGGAGACGGGGGCGTCGGGGCCGATCTGGTGCATGATCCGCAGCACGCGCAGCACGGCGAGGTCGACCAGGGCCGCCTCCTGCTGGTCGCGGAAGATCGTGCCGACGTACTTGTCCGCGGACCAGCTGTCGAGCCAGGTGTCCTCGACGAGCCGGTACACGGCGTCGGTGACGTCCCCGTACCCCTCGGCGCCGGCCAGCCAGGTGTCCTCCTGGAACGCGGGGTCGGAAAGCATGTGCAGCGCCGAGCGCACGTTGCTGCGCCAGCGCCACCACGGCATGTCGTTGAGGGGCATGCCGCCCATGGTGGAGGAGCGGCCGCCGCGGCGGGAAGAGTTCTTCGAACCTTGGGCGAATGTCACGCTTTCGATCGTACGTTCCCCTCATGCGCGATCTTGCAGCGCCCGTGCGCAGGTCCCGGGGCTCCCCCGCCGGCGCCCCCGCGGGCGCCACGCCGATGCCACCGCGCCGGCCCTCCGTGCGGGGGCCACCCGTAATTCACCTGGCCGTCACCCCGTGTTGTGCACACCACACACGTCAGTTACCCGCGGGGCGGAATGCTGCATGCACATGACCACCCGGCAACGCGTGACATTCCTTTCCCGCACCCTCCTGGCCACGGCGACGGGTGCGTGTCTCGTCGCCGGCTGCGGGGCGCTCCCCGGAGACTCGGGGGGCTCCGGGGGCGCCGGCTCCACCCTCACCGTCATGACCTTCGCACCCGAGGACTCCAAGGCGACCAACATGCCCGGCATGCCCGGCATGGCCCAGGCCTACGAGCGCTGGGTCAACGCCAAGGGCGGCATCAACGGTCACAAGATCCACGTCCTGACCTGCAACGAGCACAACACGGCCGGCGGCGCCGCCGACTGCGCCCGCAAGGCGATCGCCGAGAAGGCCGTCGCCGTCGTCGGCTCGTACAGCCAGCACGGACGCGCCTTCATGGCCCCGCTGGAGGCCGCGGGCATCCCCTTCATCGGCGGGTACGGGGTCTCCTCCGAGGAGTTCCAGTCGCCGCTGTCCTACCCCGTCAACGGGGGCCAGCCCGTCCTCCTCGCCGGCGCCGGCCACCAGCTGGGCCGCGCCTGCGCCAAGGTCGCCCTCGTCCGCCCCGACACCCTCGCGGGCGACTCCCTGCCCCTCCAGCTCAACGCCGGCCTCAAGACCAACCAGGTCCCCGAGGCCAGCGACATCCGGGCCGCCGAGGACTCCGCGGACTACACCCCGCAGGCCCGCGAGGCGCTGACCGACTCCTCGCCGGCCGCTCCGGCCAAGGGCGCGACCTCGGCCAAGGACGGCAAGGACGGCAAGGACAAGGGCTGTGTGGCCGCCGTCCTCGGCTCGCGCACCGAGACCTTCTTCGACGCCTTCCGCCGGGCCGACGCCCAGAACCGCAAACCGCAGATCTCCTCGGTGCTCGGCTCCGTCAGCCAGGCCATGGTGGACCGCACCGGCGGCAAGGACAGCCCCTTCGAGGGCGCGTACGTCACGAGCTGGTACCCGGTCGCCTCCGATCCCCTCTGGGAGCCGATGCGCCGCGCGATCACCGAGCAGGCCTTCGGCGACAACTCCGTGGACCCCGACGACAGCGGCGCCCAGACCACGTGGATCGCGTACACGGTGTTCAGCGAAGCGGTGAAGCGCTTCAAGGCCGACGAGCCGATCACGGCGCGCAAACTCGCGCAGAAGCTCAACCAGGCCGAGCCCGTCAAGACCGGCGGCCTCACCCCCGACCTGAGCTGGCGCTACCAGGACATGCGCGCCGTCGCCGGCTTCCCCCGCATCGTGAACGGCCAGGTCACCTTCCAGGTCGTCCAGCAGGGCCGTCTCGTGGCCCAGCCGGGCGAGCAGTCCCTGGACATGACCCAGACCCTGGAATCGGCACCGCGCGCCAGCTAGGCCGTTTCGTTTGGATCACCGGGCGGACCAGAGGAAGATGCCCGCGATGTGCAGTCCTGCCAGGTAGATGGTCGCCGTCTTCTCGTAGCGGGTGGCGATACCGCGCCACTGCTTCAAGCGGTTGATGCATCGCTCGACCGTGTTGCGCTGCTTGTAGGCCTCGCGGTCGAAGGCGGGTGGCCTCCCACCCCTGCTGCCTCGGCGCAGCCGGTGGCCCCGCTGGTCCGCCGGTACGGGGATCACCGCCCGGACACCGCGCCTGCGTAGGTGTTCACGGATGGCGCGTGATGAGTACGCTTTGTCGGCCAGGATCACGTCTGGTGCGGGGCCGTCCGCGTCGACGAGGAACGCGCAGGCGGGCCATCACGTGCGCGAAGGCGGGCGCGTCACCCGCCTGTCCGGCGGTGAGCACGAAGGCGAGGGGCCGGCAGCGGGCATCGGCTGCGAGGTGAATCTTCGTGGTCAGTCCGCCCCGAGAACGACCGATGGCGTGGTCGTCCGGCTCGCTGACCGGGGCCCCTTTTTTGCGGGCCCCGGCCGCGTGCTGGTGGGCCCGCACGATCGTGGAGTCCACCGAGACTACCCAGTTCAGGTCCTCGTCAGCGTCGGCCTGGGCCATGACCGCGGTGAAGACGCGCTCCCAGGTGCCGTCGACGGCCCACATGCGAAGCCGGTTGTAGACACCCCTCCAGTTGCCGTACTTCTCGGGCAGGTGGACCCACTGCGATCCCGTCTGGAACTTCCAAGCGATCGCATCGATCACCTCACGGTGGTCCCGCCACCGACCACCCCGCCTCGGCGTCCGGTCCGGCAGCAACGGCTCAATCCGCGCCCACTGCGCGTCAGTCAACGGCACAGCGAGACCAACGATCAGATGATCCGAAAGAAGCGGGCCTACCATCCTCTCCATGGGCACAGTGATCTTGACCGTCAGTCTGGCCTTCGCCGGCTACTTGACGACGTACCTCAATGGACTGAGGCTCGCGCAGAGACAGGCCCGGCTCGCCCGAGTGAACCAGCAGTTGAGCGACTTCTACGGCCCACTCTTCGCACTCATGGAGGCCAACAGTCGTGCCTATGAGGCGTTTTGCGAGAGATATGCCCGCCCTGATGGGGTCCATCCCTTCGACCACGACGTTCCCCCCACCGAGGAGGAGCTCGCCGAGTGGCGCACCTGGGCCGCGACTGTCTTCCTGCCCAACATCCAGAAGATGCGCGACGTGGTCGTCACCAAGGCCGACCTTCTCATCGAAGAGGAGGTGCCGCCTGTCCTGCTCGAACTGTGCGCCCACGTCTCCGGCTACGAGATCACCGCGGCGCGCTGGGCACGCGGCGAGTTCGGCGAATACAAGTCCGTCATCCAGTTCCCGGGACCAGAGCTGAAGGAGTACACCACCACCCGCTTTGCGCGACTCAAGAAGGAGCAGGCTGCCCTTCTCGGCCGGCACCGGTGACGTCCGACGAGGACCGGGCGTACATCCCAGACCAGAGATCCGATGATCCGAAAGAAACGGCCTAGGCCGCTCCGGCCTCCTACGGGAGTGCTACGCGGTACCGGCCCGTTCGATGAGTGCCCGCACCGCGTTCTTCTCCTCCTGGAGGGCCACCGCGTTGTCGTCGATGAGCTTCTTCTGGTAGGCGCTGACGACCGCCGACCAGATCCCGACCGTATTGGTCTCCAGCTTGCAGGCCACGTCGGCGCGGGCCACGGTGACCTCGGGACCGGACGCGGGTGCCTGTGCCGCCCCCGCCGCGCCGTCGGCGTCGCCGTCCTTCGCCCCCTCTCCCCAGGTGGGGTCGCCGTTGGCGTCCTGCGGAGTCCGGTACGCGAGCCCGGCCCGCCGCATGCACGAGGACCACTGGGCGAACACGTCCCGGACCCGGGCGTCGTTGAGCGACCACGTGTAGGCAGTGCCCGCGAGCCGTTGGGCGAGGGGCGTGGCAATCAGGTTCGGGGTCTCGCCCAGTTTCTCCCGGGCCTTCCCCACGCACCCGCCGGCCGGAACGTCCTTCCCGTTGATCCGGGATGCGCCGCGCCCCGAGAACACCGCCGAGGCGGCGGACGACAACGGGGGATTCGTCTCTCCGGCCTGCTTCCCGGAGGGGCGCTCCCCGGCGGGGCGACGGTATCCGTACTGCGCCGCCCGGTCCGCGTCGAACAGCAGGAACCTCGTCGCGTCCGGCCACGGCTGGCTGCTCATGCCGCTGTAGTCGGGAACGGGATAGTCGAATCCGAAGTCCCGCATGCAGCCCTGTACGAGGACCTGCTCGGCACGCAGCACCGTGGCGCGCTGCTTCGGAGTGCTGACATAGGCGTCCAGGGGCAGGCTGATGCCCGTGCCGCTGGTCGGCTTCGTCACGGAGATCGGCAGTTCGGGGCCGCTGTACGTGCCGCCCGGCCCACCGGTCGGCTGAGGCGGCGACCCGCTGTCCGACCCGCTGCACCCCGCGGCGACCGTGCAGACCAGCACGGCGATCACCAGGCGTCGTACCGTGCGCCGGCCGGCGTCGCGCCCCGTGGGACCGGCCCGCCGTCCCGATGTCCCGGGTGTGGTTCGCATGTCCCCGCTTCCCTCTCGCCTGCTAGGTTCGGCGTGCCGGCCGTGGCTGCCGTATGAGAGACGGCAGCCACGGCCGCTCACCTTTCTCCGGTCAGTCCCAGGCGTGCGACGAGTACTGGTCGTTGTACCAGGCCTCGTTCAGGACATAGGGCGAAGACCACTGGCTCCACCCGGAGTATCCGGCGTCCGTGAAGAACGTGATGCCCCACTTGGGGTCGTAGTTCCCGAACGACGTGACACTGTCGTTCAGGCCTATCGGGTTTCCGTAGTACGCGTAGTCCTGATAGTTGGAATAGTTGCTGCTGGTGTCCCTCTTCGGACCGGTCTGGTTGTTGTGCATGTAGAGGCAGACATCGACGCTGTCGCAGCGCCCGTCGCTGGCGACGGCCGGAGTCACGATTCCGGCTGCCAGGGCAATGGAGAGAACAGCCGCCCCGACTAACTTCCTCGGCTTCATGCGAATGCCTTTCCGGTTTTTCCGGACACGGAAGAAGGTGCACTCCCCCGCAGTCACCGGCGGTGACGCGAAAACGCTAGGCCGTTGGCCAATGAATAGACAGCCAATCCACAAGATCCTTTGATGTGGCGCCCGTCACATATCGAAGAAGTCGCCGCGGGCCGCATACCGGGTTCTCCCGGAACCCGCCGACACGTTGAGGGTCCTGGAGTCGCCGATAAAACGGAATGGGCAATTTTCCAGCCACCCTGCCCGGTTGGCGCAAAACGAGATCACCCAAACATTCACCCTCCCGGGGATTCTGATCCGGTTGCCCTTTCGCGTCCCCCGGTGCGACCATCTCCTCATCGCACCACCGATTCCGAGGTGACGGGACCGCACGGCAGAACCTTGCATTCCGAATTCACCGCGGAAGAGACCGCGAGTTCTCGGGGGGCCAATGAAATTCCATGCTGTCCGGGGCCGGGCCGTCGTCTGGGTGGTCGCGGTGGCCGTACTGCTGGGCATGGGCGGGGTGGTCGCCGCGCAGTTCATCACGTCGCCGGGGGAACGGGCGGCCGAGACGGACCCGCCCGCTCCCTCGGTGATCACGGTGCCGGTCGAACTGCGCCGGCTGACGGACACCGTCGTGGTCCGCGGGCAGGTGTCGGCGGAGCAGACGGTGAACGTGGCTCCGCAGCCCGGCGGCGGCAAGGACGGGGCCGGCAAGCCGGTGGTGACAGGGGTGCGGGTGAAGCCGGGCGATGTGCTCCGGTCCGGACAGGTCCTGATCGAAGTCTCCGGGCGGCCGGTGTTCGTCCTGGCCGGGGAGGTCCCGGTGTACCGCGACCTGAAGCCGGGCAGCGAGGGCCGCGACGTCCGCCAGCTGCAGGCCGCGCTGGCCGCGCTGGGCTGGAAGTCCGCCCCCGACAAGGAGGGTTCGTACGGCGCCGGCACCCGCAAGGCCGTCGAGAGCCTCTACGAGCGGCTCGGGTACGAGGAGGTCGAGTCCCCGGACGCGGGCGAGGAGCAGCTGCGGGCCGCCGAGGACCGGGTCACGCGGGCGGACCGGGCCGTGAAGTCCGCCGCGGACGCACTGGCGGCCGCGAAGGAGGGCGGCGGGCGGACGGGGGCGGGGCAGCCGCCGGGCGGCGGCGATCCCGTCAAGTCGGCCCAGCAGCAACTGGCCTACGCCCATGAGGACTCCGTGCGCGCCGGGAAGGACCTGGACGGGCTGCGGGCGAAGGCGGGGGCCATGGTCCCGGCGGCCGAGGTGGTGTTCCTGCGGGGCTTCCCCGGGCGGGTCGACGCGGTGGGCGCGCAGGTGGGGGGCGAGGTGAAGGACAAGGCGGTCACCATCTCCGCGGGCGCCCTGGTCGTCAAGGGCCAGCTCGCTCCGCACGAGAAGGGCCTGGTGCGGCCCGGCATGAAGGTGGGACTGCTGTCCGAACTGGCGGGAACCACCGCGGAGGGGACGGTGACCTCGGTCGTCGACAAGCCGTCCGCCTCGGGCGACGAGCAGGGCCAGGGCCCCGGTACCGGGGCGCGCGCGCGGACCTTCGAGATGGTCGTCACGCCGGTCAGCGCGCTGGATCCCGAACTCGCCGGGCAGGACGTCCGGCTGACGGTGGAGGCGGCGTCCTCCGAGGGCGACGTGCTGGTGGTGCCGCTGTCCGCGGTCTCGGCGGGCGCGGACGGCCGGACCGTCGTGACGGTGCAGGCCGCGGACGGCAGGCAGCACCGGGTCGAAGTGCGCCCCGGCACCACCGGAGACGGCTACGTGCAGGTCACCGTGGTCGGCGACGGACAACTCGGTGCGGGGGAACGGGTGGTGGTCGGGGTGCGGCACGGCGGAGGCGAAGGAGGCGGAGGAGGCGGAGGAGGCGGATCGGGCACGAGTGCGGGTGCGGGTACGAGCCCGGGTACCGGTACGGGCGGCGGGCCGGGCACACCGGACCCCGGCGCACCCACCGGTGATGCCCGGTGAAGGCCGCAACGGCAGCGGACGCGGCACCGGTCATCGTGTTCCGCGAGGTCGGCCTGACCTACCCGGGGCCGCCGCCGGTGGCTGCCCTGCGTCCCGTGGAACTGCGGGTCGAGCAGGGTGAATTCGTCACGATCGTCGGCCCGTCCGGGTCCGGCAAGTCGACGTTCCTGAACGTCGCGGGCCTGCTGGACCGCCCCACCTCGGGCACCTACGTGTTGGACGGCATCGACACCGGCACGCTGAAGGACGCCGGGCGCACCGCGCTGCGCGGGACCCGCATCGGCTTCGTGTTCCAGGCGTTCCACCTCCTCGCGCACCGCAGCGCGCTGGAGAACGTCGAACTCGGCATGCTCTACTCCGGCATGCCGCGCGAGGCCCGTACCGCGCGGGCGCGCGACGCGCTGCTCCGGGTCGGGCTGGGGCACCGGCTGCACGCGCTGCCGTCGACGATGTCCGGAGGCGAGCGGCAGCGTGCCGCCATCGCGCGGGCGTTGGCACCGCGTCCGGCGCTGCTGCTGTGCGACGAGCCCACCGGGAACCTGGACAGCGCGACCGCCGCCGACGCGCTGGCGCTGCTGGAGGAGCTCAACGCGGACGGCATGACGATCCTGCTGATCACCCATGACCCGGCGGTCGCCGCGCGGGGCAGCCGTACGCTCACGATCCGCGACGGCGTCCTCACCGAGCGGGCGTGCTCATGACGGGCGGCGAACCGCCCGCCGAGGACCGTCCGGCCCCGGCGGTGCCCCGGTCCCGGCTCCGCGCACGCGATCTGCTCGCGGAGGCCGTCGCGGGGATGCTCCAGCGCCCGGCGCGCTCGGCGCTGACCACGCTGGGCACCGTGCTCGGGGTCGGGACGTTCGTCGCCGTCCTCGGCCTGACCGCGACGGCGACGGGCCAGATCGGTGAGCGGTTCAACGCACTGACCGCGACCGAGGTCAGCGTGGAGGACACGGGCGGCGGCCAGGACACGGTGATGCTCCCGCTCGCGTTCACCCCGGATGCCGACGCCCGGGTCCGCGCGCTGAACGGGGTGACCGGTGCCGGCGTCTACTGGCCGGTCGGTCTCCCGGTCGGCGCCACCGTGCGCGCCGCACCGGTCGGCCGCGACGCCGACGGCCGGCAGACCCAGGTGGTCGCCGCGTCCTCCGGCGTCCTCTCGGCGGCGGGGGCCCGCTTCGCCGAGGGCCGCGCGTGGGACGGCTTCCACGACGCGCGCGCCGAACAGGTCGCCGTGATCGGCCCCGCCGTGGCCGCCCGTCTCGGCATCACCACGCTGGACACCCAGCCCGCGGTCTTCATCGGCGACATCCCCTTCACCGTCGTCGGCATCCTCGCCGGCGCCGACCGCAAGGCCGAGCTCCTGCTCTCCGTCCTCGTCCCCCGCACGACCGCCGAACGCATCTGGGGCCCGCCCGTCGGTGGCCAGCGGGCCGCGATGCTCGTCACCACCCGGCTCGGCGCCGCACGGCAGGTCGCCGACGAAGCCCCGTACGCGCTGCGGCCCGAGCATCCCGAGTACTTCAGGACGATCCCGCCGCCGGACCCGCGTACCCTGCGCGACGACGTCACCTCCGACCTGGGCGCCCTCTTCCTCCTCCTGTCGGGGATCTGCCTGGTGATCGGCGCCGTGGGCATCGCCAACACCACCTTGGTCGCGGTCATGGAGCGTACGGGCGAGATCGGCCTCAGGCGGGCCCTCGGCGCCCGCGGCCGCCACGTCGCCGGCCAGTTCATCGCCGAGTCCGCCGCCCTGGGCGGGCTCGGCGGCCTGGTCGGGACCAGCCTCGGCATCATCGCGGTCGTCGCCACGAGTGCCGCCCGCGACTGGACGCCCGTCATCCATCCGGCCACGATGGCCGCCGCGCCCGCCATCGGCCTGCTCACCGGCCTGCTCGCCGGTCTCTATCCCAGCTGGAGGGCGGCGCGCGTCGAACCCGTCGAAGCGCTCCGCCGCTGAGCGCGGGGCACTGCGACGAGGCCGAGGCAGACGTCTGCGCCCCGTGGGGTCAGGCCGACGTCACGCATTCAAGTTCAGTGGCGCCACGGGCACCCGAGGGCTGTCAGGAATGCAACGGGACCAACTGGCTCCCCCACAAGGCCCAGTACTGGGCCTGGTGGCCCGGATCATCGGTGAACGTGTAGCGCACGTCGCCCAGAGTCGCCGTGGCGTGGTGATCACCCGTCAGCGTGGACCAGTGCTTGTAGATGCCCGGACTGTCGTACGCGATGCAGTCCGTCCAGGTGTAATCGTCTGCCGCCAGCTTGATCTCTTTGCTGCTGCCCGGGGTCCCGCCGAACATCACGCTTTGCCAGTCGTACCAGTACTGAGCGAGAGTGATGCGCTTGGACATGCACGATATGGCATCGGTCGTCGGATATGTATCGAAAATCTGCCGACGCGTATTGGTCGCCGTCGAGTACGCCGACGCCGAGGGCGCGATGGCCATCAGGGCCGCGGAAACAACCGCGACGACGGCCAGACCTGCTTTTTTGTGCATGGTTCCCCTCATCTGACACTCGGGAGCAAGAACGTGCAATGGGACCGGAATCTACTCCATCTCCCGCTGAGTGAAGCCGAGTTGACCCGGCGCGCCCGCCTCTCGGACCCGGCCGCCGTCCTCGCCCCCGTGAACGCACGAGGCCCCGCACCACCTCGGGGAGCGTGATGCGGGGCCGTACGGATGTTCTCTGAGCGGACGGCGGGCGGTCACGCCCGCCGGCTACAGCTGGCTCTTGTCCCGCTTGGTCAGGTTGTACTTGCCGGCGATCGCGTTCCACATGCCGGCCGCCGACTCCTTGGCCTTCGTGGCCTCACCGCTCGCCTTGTTGCCGGCGGTGTCGCTGCCGGTGGACTTCGCCTTCCCGTCCTTGCACTTCTCGGGGTCGGCCTTCAGGTCGTCCGCCCAGGCCGCGTAGCTGTTGTCGGCCTCGGCGGAGGACTTCCACGCCTTCGTGAGGGCGTCGCTCAGCTTCGTGTGGTCCGGGAGCTGGTCCACCTTGAGCTCCTGGAGCCGGGTCACCAGCTCCTCGCGCTGACGGGCCGCGTCGCGCAGGTCGATGGCCGCCTGGTCGAGGTTGCGGCAGCCCTTGACGTCCTCCACGGCCTTGATCACCGAGGCGCGGCTGTCGTTGCTGTCCGCGAGCAGCTTGTCCAGCTGGACGGCCTGCGGCTGGGCCGGGTCGATCGGCGCCTCGCCCCCGGCCTTGGCCGAACCTCCGGCGGTGGGGGTGCTGGCCTGCGCACCGGGGTCGTTGTTCTGGGCCTTGTCGTCGCTGAGCACCGCGCCGACGCCGAGTCCGACGACGGCCAGGCCGATGACGACGGCGGCGATGATCGCGGGCGAGACCCTGCGGGCGCCGGCGGCCTCCGGCGGCGCGAACTGTTGCGCCTGCTGCGGGAACTGCTGCTGCGGATGGCCCTGCTGCGGGTACCCCTGCTGCTGCGGCTGCTGGTGCTGCGGCGGCCGCTGCTGCTGCTGCTGCTGAAACTGTTGGGGCTGCTGAGGCGGGTACGGTCGCGGCTGCTGCCTGCGGCCCACCGGCTCCTGCGCGGGCGGCACGTGCTGGGGGTCGCCGCGGAACAGCCCGTCGAACCCGGCGGCCGGGTCCGCCGGAGCCGCGGGCACCGGCGGAAGGTACTGCGTCGCCGCCTCCTGGTGCCCGGGAGCGGCCGGAACCGGAGCGATGTACTGCGTCGCCGCCTCCTGGTGCCCGGGAGCGGCCGGGACCGGAGCGATGTACTGCGTCGCCGCCTCCTGGTGCCCGGGAGCGGCCGGGACCGGAGCGATGTACTGCGTCGCCGCCTCCTGGTGCGCGGGGGCGGCCGGAACCGGAGCGATGTACTGGGTGACCGCCTCGGGCAGCGGCGGATAGCCGTAGCCGTGCGGCTCGCCCGGGCCCTCGTAACCGGGGCCCAGGACGTGACCCTGCGGGTAGCCGTAGGAGGGGCCGTCGGGCGCGGGGTAGCCGTAGGAGGGCTCGCCGCCCGCGAGCCGGCCGTCCGCGGGCCCCGCATCGGAGGGCCGGCCGTGGGGGTACTCCGGCTGCGCGTCCGGCTGCGCAGGCATGGGAGGGCCCCACGGCGTGCCGGCCTGGGGGCTTCCGCCCTGGCCGCCCTGGGCGCCCTGTCCGCTCTCCGTCACCGGGTCTCCCTCTCCGACCTGTCCGAACCTTCGGATCGTCGGCTCACGCTACCCGGTCTCACCGGTTCCCCGTCAGGCATCCCCCTTCCCGCTGCCGGACGGCTCCCCGGTCACCGGTCCCGACGGCGGCCGGTCCACCGGCCCGGGCACCGGTCCGGACCGCCGTCGGGACGGCCCTCACGACCCCTGCCGCGCCCCCCTTCGGGACACCGCCCGCGACACCGCCCGCGACACCTGCGAGGACACCCGTCACGACATCCGTGAGGACACCCGTCAGGACACCGCCTCCAGGCGCGCCCCGAACTCCCGCACCGCCGGCTCGTCCCGGTACGGCTCCACCCGCGTCCGGAAGTCCTCCAGGTACACCGCACCCCGGTTCGACCGGATCCCCGCCAGGACGTCCGCCGCCTGCGCGGCCGTCTGGCAGGCCGCCTCGACCTCCCGTTGCTGCACCCGCGCCGCCGCCAGCAGGAGCAGGCCGATCGCCCGGCGCCGCGCCTTGCCCTCCGGAAGGTCCCGCAGGGCCTCCTCCGCCCGCCGCGCCGCCGCGTCCGCCTGGCCCAGGTCCCGGTGGCAGTGGGCCAGTTCGTCGGCGAGGTACGCCCGGTCGAAGTGGCCGATCCACACCGGGTCGTCGCCCGATTCCGGCTCCGCCCGCTCCAGCGCCGTCATCGCCCGCGAGGACAGCACCGCCGTCGCCCGCACGTCGCCGAGCAGGGCGTGCCCGCGCGCCTCGGCCGCGTAGAACATCGCCTCCACCCGCGGGGTGACCTGCCCGCGCGTGCCCTCCTGCGCGGCCCTGGCCAGCTGCGCGATCTCCCGGGGATTGCCGAGCTCCGCCGCCAGGTGGCTCATGGAGGCCGCCAGGACGTAGCCCCCGTACGCCCGGTCACCGGCCGCCTGGGCCAGCCGCAGCGCCTGGATGTAGTAGCGCTGCGCGAGCCCCGGCTGGCCCGTGTCCACCGCCATGTAGCCCGCCAGCTCGGTCAGCCGGGCGACCGCCGCGAACAGCGCGCGGCCCACCGGTTCGCGGTAGGAGCCGCCGATCAGTCCGGAGACCACCGAGTTGAGGTAGTGCACGACCACCGGCCGCACGTGCCCGCTGCCGAAGCGGTGGTCGAGCTCCTTGAGCGCCTGGGTGGTGGCCTGGACGGCCTCCACGTCCGACATCCCGACCCGCGAGCCGCCGCTGCGCGCGACCTGCGCGTCGGCCCCGGTGATCAGCCAGTCGCGGCTCGGTTCGACGAGCGCCGAGGAGGCCACGCTGGACCCGGAGAGGAAATCGCGGCGGCCCACGTCGCTGCGCCACAGCTCGCAGACCTGCTCGATCGCGCCGACGACGGTCGGCGAGAACTGCAGGCCGACCCCGGAGGCGAGGTTCTTGCCGTTGGCCATGCCGATCTCGTCGATGGTGACGGTCCGGCCGAGCTTGCGGCCGAGCGCCTCGGCGATGATCCCCGGGGCCCGGCCGCGCGGCTGCTGGCCGCGCAGCCAGCGCGCCACGGACGTCTTGTCGTAGCGAAGGTCGAGACCGTGTTCGGCCCCGCACATGTTGACGCGCCGGGCGAGCCCGGCGTTGGAGCACCCGGCTTCCTGGATGAGCGCCTGCAGCCGTTCGTTCGGCTGGCGGGCGACGAGAGGCCTGGCTGCCATGAAAAACCCCCAGAGGCCGCGGGTGACCGATGGAATGATCACTTCCCGCCTGTTGTGCGGGGAATCTTCCCCATTGCGTGCTGTCGCTACCCACCTCCGGCGCCCCGCCCTCCTACGCGCCCCCCGCGATGCACCGATGCGCCCCGCATGCAGGATCGATGCTCCGGCTCCCGGCTGGTTTACGCCCGTAACCCCCGGTGACCGCGAGAGTTGTGTTGCACGTGGAAGAGACCATCGGAGTCACGGAGACCGCGCCCATTCCCCTGCAACGCAGGGAGCCGCTGCTGGACCATGCCTTGCGGTACACGGAAGAACGGCACTGGGATGTCTTCGCCGGCACCTGGCTGGAGTCCGCCGACGGGCGGGAGCAGTGCTCGTGCGGGGCGGCCGACTGCCCGACGCCGGGCGCGCACCCGTCGGTGAAGGAGTGGGCCTCGCTGGCCTCGGGCAGCGCCGTGCAGGTGCGGCGGCTCTGGAGCAAACACCCGAAGGCCTCGATCCTGCTGCCGACCGGCCGGACCTTCGACGCGCTCGACGTGCCGGACGCGGCCGGGTTCCTGGCGCTGGCCCGGCTCCAGCGCATGCAGCGCCCCCTCGGGCCGGTGATCGCCACCCCCGCCGGCCGGATGCTGTTCTTCGTCCTGCCGGGGGCCGGGGCGAAGGTGCCGGACCTGCTGCGCAAGCTCGGCTGGCAGCCGCCCCAACTCGACCTGCACACGCGGGGCGAGGGCGAGTACGCGACCGCGCCGCCGACCCGCATCGGCGGGCGCGGCTCGGTCCAGTGGGCGCAGCCGCCGACGTCCGCGAACCGGTGGCTGCCGGACGTGGAGGAGCTCATCGACGCACTGGCGTACGCGTGCGGCCGCGAGGCGGCGGCGGAACGGGCCCGGCGCGGGGCGTGACGCGGGACCCGGCGCGGGACGCATCGGGGCCCGGGCGGGACGCGGAGGCCGGGGCGCGGAAGCAGGGGCGCGGACCGGACATTTCCGCCGGGAAACTCATGACATAAGTAACTGCTCCGCCCTCTCCCCCTCCTCCTATGGTGAGGAAAGCAGGACACGGGGAACAGAACGAGAGGCAGGCGCATGTCGGACCAGGGCGCCCGGACGGTCGGTACGGACGGAGTGGGTGGCGGCGCGCGGACCGCGCCGCCGGCCGCGGCCGCCGTGCGGGTAGAGGGATTGTGGAAGCGGTTCGGCGAGCAGGTGGCCGTCGCCGGGATCGACCTGGAACTGCCCGCCGGGCAGTTCATCGGTCTGGTGGGACCGAACGGCGCGGGCAAGACGACCACGCTGTCGATGGTGACCGGGCTGCTGCGCCCCGACATGGGGCGGGTGACCGTCGCCGGACACGACGTCTGGGCGGACCCGGTCGAGGTCAAGTCACGGATCGGCGTCCTGCCCGAGGGGCTGCGTCTCTTCGAGCGCCTGTCGGGACGCGAACTGCTCGGCTACATGGGCCGGTTGCGGGGGCTTCCGGGCCGGGAGACGGACAGCCGGGCCACCCAGCTGCTCGAGGTCCTCGACCTGGCCGGTTCGCAGAACAAGCTGATCGTCGACTACTCGACGGGCATGCGGAAGAAGATCGGCCTGGCGGCCGCGCTGCTCCACAACCCCGAAGTCCTCTTCCTGGACGAGCCGTTCGAAGGCGTCGACCCGGTGTCCGCGCAGACCATCCGCGGAGTGCTGGAACGATTCACCTCCTCCGGGGCCACGGTCGTCTTCTCCTCCCACGTCATGGAGCTCGTCGAGTCGCTGTGCGACTGGGTCGCCGTCATGGCCGCCGGCCGGATCCGGGCCGCGGGCCCGCTGGCCGCCGTACGGGGCGACGCGCCCTCACTGCAGGCCGCGTTCCTCGAACTGGTCGGCGCGCAGGGACGGGCCACGGGCGATGCGCTGGACTGGCTCGGCGGCGGCGCGTCCGCGGTCAAGGGCGAGACCCCGGGCACGGGCACCGGCACCGGCACCGGATCGGGCGTCCGATGAACACGTCCCCGTCCGCGCCCTCGTCCTCGTCCTCGTCCTCGTCCTCGTCCTCGTCCTCGCACGCTCCCTCGCCGGTGGCCGTGGCCGGCGCTCCCGCCCCCGCGTCCGCCCCGGTTGCCCTCATCCCGCTCTTCGTCCGCATCAAGCTGTCGCTCCTGCGCAACGGCCTCAAGGGCTCCTCCAAGCGCAAGGCCGCGTACTTCGGCGCCCTCGCCTTCGCCCTCGTCGCCGCCTTCTTCGTCACGCTCGGCCTCGCCCTGCTGCGCGGGAACGAGCACGCGAGCGCGGTGGTCGTCCTGCTGGCGGCGGTCATCGCCCTCGGCTGGACCTTCATGCCGCTGTTCTTCCCGACCGGCGACGAGACCCTCGACCCGAGCCGGCTGGTCATGCTGCCGCTGCGCCCGCGCCCGCTCGTACGGGCCCTGCTGGTCTCCTCCTTCGTCGGCATCGGGCCGCTGTTCACCCTGTGCCTGGCCATCGGCTCCGCGATCGCCCTCGCCCACGGCCCGGCGGGCACCGTGGCGGCCGTCGTGGCCGTACCGCTCCTGCTGCTCGGCTGCGTCGCCCTCGCCCGCGCGGTGGCCACGGCCAACGTCCGGCTGCTGACCAGCCGCAAGGGACGCGACCTCGCGCTGCTCAGCGGCCTGGTCATCGCGGTGGGCGCCCAGGTGGCGAACCTGGCGGGCCAGAAGCTGTTCCAGTCCGGCGGACTGGAACGGCTGCAGCCGGCCGAGGAGATCGTCCGCTGGCTGCCGCCCGCGTCGGCCATCGGCATGGTGGACTCCGCGAGCCGGGGCGCGTACGGGACGGCGGCGGCCCAGCTGGCCGTCACGCTCGCCGCCCTGGCGCTGCTCCTGCGGTTCTGGGAGCGCACCCTCACCCAGCTCATGGTCACCCCGGACGGCTCGACGATCGCCGCCGCCAAGCCGAGGAAGGAGCGGGGAGCGAACGCCGCCGGCGGCACGGGCACGCGGTCCCTCCTCCCGGACGACGGCCGTACGGGCGCGGTCGTCCAGCGCACGCTGCGCTACATCGTCCGCGATCCGAAGACCAAGGCGGCCTGGGTGTCGGCCCTGGCGGTCGGCGCGATCGTGCCCGCCGCGAACGCCCTCCAGGGCGCCGGATCGGTCTACCTGGTCTGCTTCGCCTCGGGCATGCTCGGCATCCAGATGTACAACCAGTTCGGACAGGACGGCTCGGCGTTCTGGATGGTCGCGCAGACCCTCTCGAGCACGCGCGACGCGTACGTGGAACTGCGGGCGCGCGCCCTCGCCCTCGCCCTGATCACCGTCCCGTACACGGCCCTGGTCGCCGCCATGACGGCCGCCCTGGTCGGCGACTGGCCCGGCTTGCCCGGCGGCCTGGGCCTGGCGCTGGCCCTGCTCGGCTCCATGCTGTGCACCGGAGCCCTGGCCTCGGCCCGCTTCCCGTACTCCATCCCGACGGACGGCGCCTTCAAGAACGTCGCCCCTGGCCAGGGCGCCCTGGCGTGGATGGGCATCTTCGGCGGCCTGATCGCCTCGGCGCTGATCTGCGCCCCGCCGATCGCCCTGGCGATCTACCTCCAGGTGGCGGACCACCACGCCCTGACCTGGATCCTGCTCCCCCTGGGCGCGGCCTGGGGAACGCTGGCCACCTGGTCCGGTCTGCGTCTGGCGGCCCCGACGGTGGCCCGCCGCCTCCCGGAGATCCTCCTGGCCGTCAGCAAGGGCTGAGGCGGGACGAGCCGGCCCGGTCCGTCCACCGGGACGCGGCCGGGCTACTCCAGCGGGGTCAGGCGCTCCGCGCGGTGCGTGGGGGCGGCCGGGGGGCGGGGCTAGGGTCGGGGCCTCCGCCGACGGTGCGCTCAGGAACGAGGAACACCATGCCCGCGCAGGACACCGCCCTCTCCCTCCCCCTCGCCGCCCCCGCCGGGCCCTCCCCCACGCTGCTTCCGCTGGACCGGCTCGACGAGATCGAGGGCTGGTTCTTCCCCGCCGACCACCTGGTCTTCGACTGGCTGCTGCGCCACGGGCGGACCGGGGGACAGCGGGGCGACCTGCTCGAACTCGGCGTCTACCAGGGCAAGAGCGCCGTGTTCATCGGCGCCTACGCGGCCCCGGACGAGGAGTTCACGGTCTGCGACCTGTTCGACTCGCCCGCCCCGGACGCCTCCACGGCCGCCGAGATGCGGGCCTACTACGCCACGCTGACGCGCCGCGCCTTCGAGGCGAACTACCTGCGCTTCCACCCCCGGCTGCCCACCGTGGTCCAGGGCCCGTCCTCCGTCATCACCGCCCATGTGGAACCGGGCAGTTGCCGCTTCGTGCACATCGACGCGTCCCACCTGTACGAGCACGTCCGGGGCGACATCGCGGCCGCGCGCAGCCTGCTGGCGCCGGACGGCATCGTCGCCCTGGACGACTTCCGCAGCCCGCACACCCCGGGCGTCGCGGCGGCGACGTGGGAGGCCGTGTTCACGGCGGGCCTGAAGCCGGTGGCGCTGACCGAGAGCAAGTTCTACGGGACGTGGGGCGACCCGGCTCCCGTGCGCACCGCCCTGACCGCCCACCTCGCCGCCCACCCCGCCTTCTGGGCCGTGGAGGAGTCGGTGGCCTCCCACCCCTTGATCCACATCCACAACCGCTGAACGACGGGGGCCGGTCCCGGTGCGGGGGCGCGGGCCGGCGGGACCGCCGCGGGGGCCCGCCCCGCGCACGGTCCCCCGCCCGGCCTCACGCCGTCGCCTTGATCCCCTCCAGGAACGGCTCCACCGCCGCGCGCCAGGCGGCCGGCTGGTCGTAGTGGAGGTAGTGGCCCGCGTCGGGGATCTCCGCGTACTGGCCCGCCGGGAGGACGCGGACCATTTCCTGGGCCTCGGCCCGGCCCAGCTCGCCGTCCAGGCCGCGGACGACCAGCGTCGGGCAGCGGACCTGGGCGAGTTCCTCCCAGTGCGCGTCGTGGACCCACGTCTCCCGCGCGGTCAGCATCTGGCGGCGCGAGAACAGCGGGCGCCAGCCGTCCTCCGCCTCGTGCATCACCTCGGCGAAGAACCGGCCCCGTCCGGGATCCGGCCGCTCCACGCGGGGGTCGTCCTCGCCGAACCAGCGGCGGGCGGCGTCCTGCGTCGGGAAGGGGAGCGGCCAGCCGAGGAACCAGTCCTCCCACTCCTGCTGCGAGGCCTCACCGAGTGCCGAGGCCCGCATGTCGCAGATGACGAGCGCCGCCACCAGGTCGGGGCGGCGGGCCGCGAGCTGCCAGGCGGTCAGGGCGCCCATGGAGTGACCGATCAGGGTCACGGGGGCGAGGCCGAGCTGCTCGATGACGGCTTCGGCATCGGCCACGAAGGCCTCGCGTCCCAAGGGCGTCGAGCTGCCCGGCGCGGCGGGCGGGCGCTCGCTCTGACCGTGGCCGCGCTGGTCCAGGGCCACGACGCGGCGGCCCTCGGCGAGCCAGCGCGCGGTGCCCGCCCAGTGGAACGCGCGGCCCATCAGGCCGTGGAGTAAGAGGGCCGCGGGCTCGCCCGACGGCTCCGCGGCCGCTTCCCGGAACTCCCAGGCCGCCAGGCGTACGCCATCGGCTCCTGTCACATCGAAGCGCTGAACCACCGCCGATGCACCCCCTTCGCTCCCGGCCACAGTATCGAACCCGCATTCGAAAACCGGGTTCTCGCCGACAACACCGCTCTTTCGAGTGACCTTGCTCAAGGATTGGCCGCCGCTGCCGATGGAGATCCTTTCAACAGGGAGGCGGGCCGCTCGGGGAAGACGGTCCGAAGGGGACGACCTTGAGAGCTCGGGGCTCCAGGTCACCAGGGGAGGACTGGTGGGGGGGGGGGGGGGGGGGCGGCGGGGCGGGGGGCGGCCCCCGCCCCCCCCCCCCCGCCCCGCCCCCACACGCGCGGGCGCGCCCCGCGCGGAGCGGCGAGAGGCGCTCAC
>NZ_JBSGWY010000002.1:209591-295914 GCF_053609145.1 Streptomyces sp. NPDC054961
GGGGGGGGGGGGGGACGGGGGCCGGGTGGGGCCTCCGGGGGGGGGGGGGGGCCCCGGGGCCCGGGGGGGGGGGGGCCCGCGCCCCCCCCCCCCCCCGGGACCATCCATACCGACCCTCGCCGGTCCACGACGATCGACACCGGCTTGATCCGCTCGCACAGGCGACCCTTTCGAACGTCAGTCCGTCAATCCACACTTTGCGCGGCACTCTCCGTGCGGAGCGCCCCAACGCCCCGCGTTCGACCCCGTGGCGCCCGACTCCCAGCACTCAACGAGCGAGCACCCGATGAGTCAGCGTCCGACGGGGCGACGCTCCCTCCATCAGCCCATCAGCCCATCACCGCGTCAACGCTTCGGCGCGTCCGGGCTTCAACACTTCAGCTCCTCAGCGCTTCGCCACGAAGACGTGGGAGGCGATGTCCGCCGCCAGCTCCGCGGCCTCGCCGCCGCTGCCGACGAGCACGCCGCCCGGCGACTCGGTCACGCTGACCACCGAGCCGGGCTGCACGCCCGCCCGCCGCAGCGTGTACATCAGCTGGGCGTCCGTCTGGATCGGCTCACCGATCCGGCGGATGACCACGGTCTTGCCCTCGGTGCCCGGGTCGAGCTCGGACAGGCTGACCATGCCGTCCTCCAGGAACGGGTCCGCCTCGGCCTTCTCCCCCAGCTCCTCCAGGCCCGGGATCGGGTTGCCGTACGGCGACTCGGTCGGGTGGCGCAGCAGCTCCAGCACCCGCCGCTCCACCGCCTCGCTCATCACGTGCTCCCAGCGGCAGGCCTCGGCGTGCACCTGCTCCCACTCCAGGCCGATCACGTCGACGAGCAGACACTCCGCGAGCCGGTGCTTGCGCATCACGCGCGTCGCCAGTCGCCGCCCCTCCTCGGTCAGCTCCAGGTGCCGGTCGCTGGCGACGGCCACCAGCCCGTCGCGCTCCATCCGCGCCACCGTCTGGCTCACCGTCGGACCGCTCTGGTCGAGCCGCTCGGCGATACGGGCGCGCATGGGGACCACGCCTTCCTCTTCCAGCTCGAGGATGGTGCGGAGATACATCTCCGTGGTATCGATCAGTCCGGACATTCGTGCCCCTCGGATATCGTGCGCTGGCCCTGCACCCAATTCTGACGCATCACACCGGGAACCGTCCCGTACCGGAGGTCAAGGCCCGATCCGGACGTGTACCGGACAGACGGGCGACACGCCCGCGTCATCTCCCCACGCGTCGCGTCACGCCTCTCACCGGGCCTTTCGTCCCACGGGTTGACGCTCGTATTGACACGCCCTTGGTCCAGACCGCACGGTGAGCGGCGGACACGGACGACCACCTCACCCAACTCCCCACCCCGGAAGGCCATCGGCGTATGAGCGAGAGCAAGCTGGCCGGTCAGTTCTTCGACGCCGCGATCGGCCTGCTGGAGCGGGTACGGGACGAGGAGTCCGCGCGCATCGGCGAGGCCGGTGCGGTCATCGCGGACGCCGTCGCCGCCGGGAACAAGCTCTTCGCCTTCGGCGCCGGGCACTCCTCGCTCCCCGCGCAGGACGTCGTGTACCGGGCCGGCGGACTCGCCCTGATGAACTTCCTCGCCGTCCCCGGCACCGCGGGCATCGACGTCATGCCGGCCACCCTCGGCAGCGCCCTGGAGCGCGTCGACGGCCTCGCCGGGGCGGTCCTGGACAGCAGCCCCGCCTCCGACGGCGACGTCCTCGTGATCATCTCGCTCTCCGGACGCAACGCGCTGCCGGTCGAGATGGCCATGAACGCCCGCGCGATCGGCCTCAAGGTCATCGGCGTGACCTCGGTGGCGTACGCGACCGGGACCAAGTCCCGGCACGTCTCCGGCACCTTCCTCAAGGACCACTGCGACATCGTCCTCGACAGCAAGATCGCGGTCGGCGACGCCGAGCTGACCCTCGACGGCATCGAGGCGCCCTTCGCGCCCGCCTCCACCGTCGTCACCAGCGCCATCATGCAGGCGGTCATGGCCGCCGCGGCCGGCGAGCTCGTCGCCCGCGGGGTCGAGCCGCCGCTGCTGCGCTCGGGCAACGTCGACGGCGGCCACGAGTGGAACGGCCGCGTCATGCAGGAGTACGGCGACCGGATCTTCTTCCGCCACTAGTCGGCCCGGGGCGTCCGGGGCGTCCAGGGCGTCCAGGACGCCGCCCGCCGCTCACCTCCCGAGCAGGTCCAGGTCCGCCGCGATCCGGGCCGCGACCTCCTCCGCGTACGCCGCGTCCGCGCGTTCGAAGGCGGCCCGCGAAGGCCCGCGCAGGAACGTCAGCGTCCCCAGGCTCCGGCCCCGGCTGCGCAGCACCGTGCACAGCGCGTGCGCCGCGCCCTCGGGCCAGCGCCGGGCCTGCGCCCACGCTCCGGCCGCCTGCCCTTCGGCCTCCCCGGGCGGCGCACTGGCACGCACCGAGCCGGCCCGGTCCAGCGCCTGCACCGCCGGGTGCCCGGCCTCGTACGGCACGGGGATCGCCCCGGGCTCGGGCAGGCCCTCCAGCCCCGGCGGACACACCGCCCAGCGCAGCAGCCGCCTCCGCCCGGCGCCCGCGGCGGCATCGGCGCCGGAGCCGGCCTCCGGCGCGGGCCCGTGGTCCAGTACGTCGAGCAGCGCGTGCTCGGCGAAGCCCGCGAGGGCGAACTCCAGCCGGACGGCCGCCGCCTCCGCCGGGTCCTCGCACTCACCGGCGGCCCGCCCGGCCCGGTACAGCTGGTGGGAGCGGAACCGCAGCTGCGCCGTGTCCAGTTGCGCCTGCCGCGCCTCGGTGACGTCCTGGAACAGCAGGCCGACCCCGAGCGGTACGGGTTCCTCCGCGAGGGGCGACGCGAGGCGCAGGAACCCGCACCGCCAGCACCGCCGCCGCACGCCCTCGGGGGTGCGTACGGACACCCACAGCTCCACGGGGGCCGGGGGCGCGCCCTCGGCCAGTACGTGCTGCAGGGCCCCCTCCAGCTCTTCCACGCCCTGCGCCAGCAGCTCTCCCAGCGGCCGGCCGAGCAGCGTGCCGCGCCCGGAGCCGAAGGCGCGGGCGGCGTGGGCGTTGACGACGGCGGGGCGCAGGTCCACGTCGACGAGGACGACGCCCCAGGAGGCGTCGTCCATCAGGGACTCGCTCAGCGCGATGGCGCGCTCCAGGTCGATCTGCGCGTGCACCTCGCTGAACGCGCAGTAGACCCCCGCCGGCCTCCCGTCCGCGCCCGGCACCCCGGCGGACTGGGTCCGTACGAGGACGCGACCGCCGTCCTTGGTCAGCAGCGCGAACTCGTGCACCTGCCGGCCGGACACCTCCTGGGCGGACATGAGTCTGTCCTGCACGTCCTGCGCGTCGGCGGCCCGGACGGCCCACCCCGCGAACCCCTTGCGCCCCACGGCCTCCGCCGCGGACCAGCCCAGGATCCGCTCGGCCTCGCGGTTCCAGTGGGTGATCACGCCGTAGCCGTCGAACGCGCACAAGGCCGCGTCCATCCCGTCCAGCAGCGCTGCGAGCAGATCGTCGGCGGTCTCACTACGCCCGGAAGCAGTCACCTGGGCCCCCTACAGGTGTTCGCGTGTGCGGCACGTCACGCAATTGAACTGGAACGTGACGCAGCCCACACCCGATTCCTGCAATCCTCCCGTTTTGTCTCATCTTCGGGGCCACCGGTCAGCCGGTCAGCCGGTCAGCCGGTCAGCCGGTCAGCCGGTCAGCACCACGATGAGCGCGATGAGGGCGACGGCCGACGCGGCGCAGACGACGGGTACGCCCCATCGCCCCGACCCCGACCCCGTCCACCACCCCCGCCGGGCCGCGGCGCGGGCGATCCGCGCCTCCGCGTCCGGCTCGGGCCGCCACTGCGGCCCGCGCAGCTCGGTCCACACCGACCTGATGAGGGCCCCCTCGGTACGGATCGCGGACGTCTCGAGATCGTCCACGCACGGCAGCCCCACCCGCTTGCCGTCAGCGAGGTAGACGCAGGCGAGGACCCTGGGACCACCCCTCGCCCCGGACCGCTCGCCCGGCGACTCGACCCGGATGTCGTGCAGCTCCGCCCAGCGCATCCGCCGCACCCGCAGGGCGCTGCGTACGGAGATCCCCTCGCGGTCGACCACCGTGAACCGGCGGGGGCGCGCGTAGGCCAAGAACGCGATGAAGCCCGCCATCAGGACCGGCAGCGCCACCCTGAGCCAGACCGGCAGGTGGCGGGCGGTCGACATCTGGTAGGCGCCCCAAATCCAGAGGAGCGCCAGGTAGCCGTACGTCCCGGCCCCCGATCCCGGCCTGCTCCGGTACGCGCGCGGCAGCGCTCCCTGTTCCATGTGCCCCCCTGATTCGGCGGCAAGAATAAACAGTGGACCGCATTGACGCCGCCGCCATGAACGCGACCCGCAACCGGCTCGTCGAGCACTTGGACCACGAGGGCGGCGCCGTGGTCGCCCGCGTACCTCGACAGGCTCTGGTGGTGACGGCGACCGGCCATGGCTCGTACGCCCGGACCACTCCGGACCGGCACGGCTTCCCCCGCCTGCTACGCCCCAGGAAGAAGCAGCACTACGGCTTCGCCACCGGCGATCTCGTCCGGGTGGACCTCCCGCGAGGCGAGTGGCCCGGCCGATGGGTCGGGAAGATCGCCGTACGGGCCTCCGGCCAGCACCGGCTGACCACTGCGACCTGCAGGTTCGACGTCAGTCACAGGAATCTTCGGGTGGTGCGGCGAGGCGACGGCTACGCGTACGGAATCTCCGCCGAAATAATCGGTTGAGCCGGGACCAGCACGCTCCTAGGCTGACGCCACGCTCAGAAAGGAGGTGTCCCGAAGTGATTTCCACTCGGACAAGCGAGGTGACTGCGGGTTAACGCCCGTCGTCCACGCACCTAGTGCGGTGCCGGCGCAAGCGTCGGCCAATCCCAAGCAGTCACCCGACCCGCGGGCTCGCCGGTACGTCCGGCCGGCTTCCCCCACTGCAGGGGGGAAACCCGAGCTCGCGGGTCGTCTGCGTTCCGCGGGGGTTTCCCCGCCGGACCGCGCCCCGGCTACGGGCAGAGGCGCTCCACGCGCCACTTCTCCCCGTCCAGGACGTACTTCAGGCGGTCGTGCAGGCGGTTCTCGTGGCCCTGCCAGAACTCCACCGCGTCCGGGACCACCCGGATGCCGCCCCACTGCGGCGGGACCGGGACCTGTTCGCCCTCCGGGTAGCGGGCCTCCAGCTCCGCGTAGCGGCGGTCCAGCTCCGCGCGCGAGGCGACGACCGTCGACTGCTCGCTCGCCCAGGCGCCCAGCTGGGAGCCGTGGGGGCGGGAGCGGAAGTACGCCGCCGTCTCGTCGCGGCCGATGCGCGCGGCCGTGCCGGTCACGACGACCTGGCGGGCGATCGGGTGCCAGGGGAAGAGCAGCGAGACGAAGGGGTTCGCGGCGATCTCGAGGCCCTTGCGGGAGCCGTAGTTCGTGAAGAAGACGAAGCCGCGCGCGTCGAACTGCTTCAGCAGCACCGTGCGGGAGCTGGGACGCCCGTCGGGCGTCGCCGTCGAGACGATCATGGCGTTCGGCTCGAAGACGTTCGCCTCGGCCGCGTCCTTGAACCAATGGGCGAACTGGCCCATGGGGTCTTCGGCGAGGCTCTCCTCGGCAACGAGGTGGGAGCGGTACTGCTTGCGCATGACGGCTGGGTCAAGGTGCTGATCGGTCACACGGCCATCCTGCCGCAGCAGGGCGGATACGAGTGTGCCGTATGTCACGCTTCCCCGCGCCATGGGGAACGGACAAAATCTTGGGGCCGGTCCGACGGTCCCGTACGGGTGACCATCGGCCGTGCCGGGCATCAACGGGGATGACCGCGCCGGACCGCGAATCACGCCGGGAGCCGCGCGTGTTCGCACTATTTGAGGAGCCGCCTGATGTCCGACTTCGTACCCGGGCTCGAAGGGGTCGTCGCGTTCGAGACGGAGATCGCCGAACCCGACAAGGAAGGTGGGTCTCTGCGCTACCGGGGCGTCGACATCGAAGACCTCGTGGGCCACGTCTCCTTCGGGAACGTCTGGGGCCTGCTGGTCGACGGTGCCTTCAACCCCGGCCTGCCGGCCGCCGAGCCCTTTCCCATTCCGGTCCACTCCGGTGACATCCGGGTGGACGTGCAGTCCGCCCTCGCCATGCTCGCCCCGGTGTGGGGTCTGAAACCGCTCCTCGACATCGACGAGCGGACCGCACGGGACGACCTGGCGCGCGCGGCCGTGATGGCGCTGTCGTACGTCGCCCAGTCCGCCCGCGGCCAGGGCCGGCCGATGGTCCCGCAGAGCGAGATCGACAAGGCCGAGTCCGTGGTCGAGCGGTTCATGATCCGCTGGCGGGGCGAGCCGGACCCGCGTCACGTCAAGGCCGTCGACGCGTACTGGACCTCGGCCGCCGAGCACGGGATGAACGCCTCCACCTTCACCGCGCGCGTCATCGCCTCCACCGGCGCCGACGTCGCGGCCGCCCTGTCGGGCGCGGTCGGGGCCATGTCCGGGCCGCTGCACGGCGGGGCGCCGTCCCGCGTCCTCGGCATGATCGAGGAGATCGAGCGCTCGGGCGACGCCACGGCCTACGTGAAGCAGGCGCTGGACAAGGGCGAGCGGCTGATGGGCTTCGGCCACCGGGTCTACCGCGCCGAGGACCCGCGCGCCCGCGTGCTGAGGCGCACGGCCAAGGAGCTGAACGCCCCTCGCTACGAGGTGGCGGCCGCGCTGGAGAAGGCCGCCCTGAAGGAGCTGCACGAGCGCCGCCCCGACCGGGTGCTCGCGACCAACGTGGAGTTCTGGGCCGCGATCATGTTGGACTTCGCGGAGGTCCCGGCGCACATGTTCACCTCGATGTTCACGTGCGCCCGTACCGCCGGCTGGTCGGCGCACATCCTGGAGCAGAAGCGCACGGGCCGTCTGGTCCGCCCGTCGGCCCGCTACACCGGGCCCGGCGTGCGCAACCCGCACGAGATCGCCGGCTACGCCGACATGGCCGAGACCGCCTGATCCGGGCGGTCCGGCACCGGCTGCCACCGCACAGGGCCGCCGCGATCCACGGGCGTCGCACCCCTTCCGGGGGGTGCGGCGCCCGTCGCGCGTTCACGGCGTGAGGGTCGCGTCCAGGATCCGGGACCACTGGGCGACCACGCGGGCCCGGCGGGCGGCGTCGTCGGTGATGACGTTGGCCAGGCCCAGGCCGCGGGCCATGTCGAGCAGGCCCTGCACGGTCTCCCGTACGCCGGGGACCGACTCGTCCGCGCCGAGCAGCTCCACCGCGATGCGGTGGGTCTCGCGGCCCAGGCGGGCTTCCAGCTCGGCCACACGGGGGCGCAGCGGCTCCTCGTGGGAGGCGGCGACCCACAGCTGGAGGGCGGCGCGGAACATCGGGCCGGTGTACATGTCGATGAGCGCGGCGACGACGTCGGCGCGGGCGGCGCCCGCCGCGCCGTGCGGGAACAGGTCCCGGATGGCGGCGGAGCGTTCCTCGGCCATGTATTCGACGGCGGCCGTGAAGAGTTCCTCACGGGTGCGGAAGTGGTGCTGGGCGGCTCCGCGCGAGACTCCGGCGCGCTCGGCGACGACGGAGACGGTGGAACGGGCCCAGCCCTGTTCGGCGAGGCAGGCGACGGCGGCCTCGAGCAGGTGACGGCGGGTGACCCGGCTGCGGGCCTGCTTGGGGCCGCCGGCCGCGGTCAGCGCAGCCACGACGGGTCCCGGCGCTCGAAGCGGGCGGTGATGCCCTCCCGGGCCTCGGCGGAGGCGAAGTGCCGGGCGGACAGCTCGGTGAGCGCGGCTCCGTCCCGGTCCAGGGCGGTCCTCACCCCTTCGGTGACCAGGCGTTTCGTCGCGGCGAGCGCCAGCGGTCCGGCCTTGGCCAGGCCGGCCAGGACGGGCGCGAGGACCTGGTCCACCTCGTCTCCGTGGAGGGTCAGCAGGCCGATCCGGGCGGCTTCGGCGGCGTCGAAGGTCTCGGCGGTCAGGAAGTAGCGGGCGGCGGCGCGCGGGTCCAGGCGCGGGAGCAGCGGCGCGGAGATGACGGCCGGGACGACGCCGAGGTGGGTCTCGGTGAAGGCGTACGTGGACCCGGGCCCGGCGGCGGCGATGTCGCAGACGCCGAGCAGCCCGAGTCCGCCCGCCCTGACGTGTCCGGTGACGCGGGCGACGACCGGCAGCGGGAGGTCGTTGATCTCCCGGAGCAGGGTCAGGAAGTCGGCCGGGTCGCAGGGGGACTTGAGGTCGGCGCCGGCGCAGAAGGTGTTGCCGGTGTGGGTGAGGACGACGGCCCGCGCGGACGGGTCGGCGGCGGCCGCGGCGAGCGCTGCGCGCAGCTGTGCGACGAGGTCGGCGGAGAGCGCGTTGCGGTTGGCCGGGGAGTCGAGGGTGAGCGTGGTGACGGTCGCTCGCGCGGCGTGGACCAGTGGGGGCATGTCTCCTCCGGAGGGGTGGTTCGGTCGGCAGTATCCCTTGCGGGGAGGCGGGCGCCCGCGGTGGGGGCCGGGGGGGGGGGGGGGCGCCGGGGGGGGGGGCGGGGGGGGGTCGGGGCACCGGTGGGCGGGCCCGTCCCCCGCCCTCCCCCCGGACTCCGTCCGGGGGACCCCCTCTTCCACCGCTCCCCGGGTTCCGCCCGGACCCCGCGCCTCAAACGCCGGCGGGGCTGGATTCGGCCGGGGCCGGCCCCGGCAGCGGCGCCGCACGCGGCAACGGGGCGGTCAGTACGACTTCGGCAGGCCCAGGGTCTGGTGGGAGACGAAGTTGAGGATCATCTCGCGGCTGACGGGGGCGATGCGGGCGACCCTGGAGGCGACGATCAGGGCGGCCAGGCCGTACTCGCGGGTGAGGCCGTTGCCGCCCAGGGTGTGGACGGCCTGGTCCACCGCCCGTACGCAGGCCTCGCCGGCCGCGTACTTGGCCATGTTCGCGGCCTCGCCGGCGCCCATGTCGTCGCCCGCGTCGTAGAGCAGGGCGGCCTTGCGCATCATCAGACGGGCCAGTTCCAGCTCGATGTGCGCGGCCGCGAGGGGGTGGGCGATGGCCTGGTGGGCGCCGATGGGCTCCTTCCACACCTGGCGGGTCTTGGCGTAGTCGACGGCCCTGGCGAGGGCGTAGCGGCCCATGCCGATGGCGAAGGCGGCGGTCATGACGCGCTCGGGGTTGAGGCCGGCGAAGAGCTGGAGGAGGCCCGCGTCCTCGTCGCCGACGAGGGCGGAGGCGGGGAGGCGCACGTCGTCCAGGACCAGTTCGAACTGCTTCTCCGCCGCGTGCAGTTCCATGTCGATGACGGAGCGGGTGAAGCCGGGGGTGTCGCGCGGGACGATGAACAGGCAGGGCTTGAGGCGGCCGGTCCGGGCGTCCTCGGTGCGGCCGACGATGAGGGTGGCGTCGGCGATGTCCACGCCGGAGATGAAGACCTTGCGGCCGTTCAGCACCCACGCGTCGCCGTCCCGGCGGGCGGTGGTGGTGATGCGGTGGGAGTTGGATCCGGCGTCGGGCTCGGTGATGCCGAAGGCCATGGTGCGGGTGCCGTCGGCGAGGCCGGGCAGCCAGGCCCGCTTCTGGTCCTCGGTGCCGAAGCGGGCGATGACCGTGCCGCATATGGCGGGCGAGACCACCATCATGAGGAGGGGGCAGCCCGCGGCGCCCAGTTCCTCCAGGACGATGGAGAGCTCGGCGATGCCGCCGCCCCCGCCGCCGTACTCCTCGGGGAGGTTGACCCCGAGGTAGCCGAGCTTGGCGGCGTCCGCCCACAGCTCGTCGGGGTGGGCGCCCTCGTCGGCGATGCGGGCGAGGTACGCGCGGCCGTAGCGCTGCCCGAGGGCGGCGACGGCGGCGCGCAGGGCCTGGTGCTCATCGGATTCCACAGCGGTGTTGCTCATGCGGGCGGTTCCTCCTGGACGACGGCGAGCAGGGCGCCGAATTCGACCTGTTGGCCGGTGACGGCGTGGAGCGCGGTGAGCGTGCCGGAGGCCGGAGCGAGGATGCGGTGCTCCATCTTCATGGCCTCCAGCCAGAGCAGGGGCTGCCCGGCGGTGACGGCGTCGCCGGGGGCGAGGCCCTCGGCGACGCGGACGACGGTGCCGGGCATGGGGGCGAGCAGGGAGCCCGGTTCGGTGCGGTCCTGGGGGTCCGCGAACCGGGGTACGGGGGTCAGCGTGTGGCCGCCGCCGTACGCGGAGTCCACGAAGAGGTCGCCGGTCCCGCCGGCGCCCGCCCCGTTCGCGGGGCGTTTCACGTGGAACACGCGCCGGACGCCGTCGACTTCGAGGGTGACGAGCTCCGGCGCGGCGGCCAGGACGCGGACGCCGGGGGTGTCCACGAGCTCCGGGGGCCCGCTGCGGGCGGGGTGGTAGCGGACCTCGTACACGGCGCCGTCGGCGGCGCCCGCCCGGGTGTACCGCCGGGTCTGGGGCTGGGAGCGCAGGTTGCGCCAGCCGCCGAGGCGGGCGCCCAGCGGGGCGTCCGGGCCGGGCGAGGCCTCCGCGAGGGCGGCGGCCAGCGCGGAGAGCGCGGGGGCCGGGTCGTCCGGGGCGGCTTCGGTGAGGGCGGGCAGGTGGCGCTCGTAGAAGCCGGTGTCGAGCCGCGCGGCCGCGAAGTCCGGGTGCCGCAGCGACCGTACGAGGAGCTCGCGGTTGGTGGTGAGGCCGTGGATCCGGGCTCCGGCGAGGGCGGCGGCGAGGGCGCGGACCGCCTCGGCGCGGGTCGGGGCGTGGGCGACGACCTTGGCGAGCATCGGGTCGTAGTGGACGGAGACGGTGTCCCCGTCGGCGAACCCGGTGTCCACGCGCACCTCGCCGGGAACGGAGAGGGTGTGCAGGACCCCGGTCTGCGGGCGCCAGTCCCGGGCCGGGTCCTCGGCGTAGAGACGGGCCTCGACGGCGTGGCCGGCGGGCTGCGGAGGGGTCGCCGGCAGGGCGGCGCCCTCGGCGATCCGCAGCTGGAGGGCGACGAGGTCGATCCCGAAGACGGCCTCGGTGACCGGGTGTTCCACCTGGAGGCGGGTGTTCATCTCCAGGAAGTACGGGCGCCCGTCGGCGGTGACGAGGAACTCCACGGTGCCCGCGCCCTCGTAGGAGACCGCGCGCGCGGCGGCCGTGGCCGCCTCGTACAGGCTCGCGCGCAGGGTCTCGGGCAGACCGGGTGCCGGGGCCTCCTCGATGACCTTCTGGTGGCGCCGCTGGAGGGAGCAGTCGCGGGTGCCGAGCGCCCAGACGGTGCCGTGGGAGTCGGCGAGGACCTGCACCTCGACGTGGCGGCCCCGCTCGATGTAGGGCTCGGCGAAGACCTCGCCGTCGCCGAAGGCGGAGCGCGCCTCGGCGGAGGCCGCCTCCAGCTCCTCCTTGAGCGCGTCCAGGTCCCGTACGACCCGCATGCCGCGGCCTCCGCCGCCGGCCGCCGCCTTCAGGAGCAGGGGGAGGTCAGCGGCGGTGGCCCCGTGCGGGTCGACGGGGTCGAGGAGCGGGACCCCGGCGGCCCGCATGAGCTCCTTGGCCCGGGTCTTGGAGGCCATGGCCTCGATGGCGGCCGGCGGCGGTCCGACCCAGGTGAGCCCGGCGGCCTGCACCGCGCGGGCGAAGCCGGCGTTCTCGGAGAGGAATCCGTAGCCGGGGTGGACGGCGTCGGCGCCCGCCGCGAGGGCGGCCTCGATGACCAGGTCGCCGCGCAGGTAGGTGTCCGCGGGGGACGCGCCGGGCAGGCGTACGGCCGCGTCGGCGGCGCGGACGTGCAGGGCGTCCACGTCGGGGTCCGAGTGGACGGCGACGGTGTCCAGGCCCAGCGCCCGGGCGGTGCGCAGGACGCGGACGGCGATCTCGCCGCGGTTGGCGACGAGGAGGGAGGTCAGGTTCGTCATGTACGGGCTCACATCCGGAAGACGCCGAAGCCGCCACGGGCGCCCTCGACGGGGGCGTTGTGGACGGCCGACAGGCACAGGCCGAGGACGGTGCGGGTGTCGCGCGGGTCGATGACCCCGTCGTCGTACAGCCGCCCGGAGAGGAACATCGGCAGGGACTCGGACTCGATCTGCGCCTCCACGAAGGCGCGCATGCCGGCGTCGGCCTCGTCGTCGTACGCCTGCCCCTTCGCGGCGGCGGACTGGCGGGCCACGATGGAGAGCACCCCGGCGAGCTGCGCGGGACCCATGACGGCGGACTTGGCGCTGGGCCAGGCGAAGAGGAAGCGGGGCTCGTAGGCGCGGCCGCACATGCCGTAGTGGCCGGCGCCGTAGCTGGCGCCGATGAGGACGGAGAGGTGCGGGACCTTCGAGTTCGACACCGCGTTGATCATCATCGAGCCGTGCTTGATGATGCCGCCCTGCTCGTACTCCTTGCCGACCATGTAGCCGGTGGTGTTGTGGAGGAAGAGCAGCGGGATGTCGCGCTGGTTGGCGAGCTGGATGAACTGGGCGGCCTTCTGCGACTCCGCGCTGAACAGCACCCCCTGGGCGTTGGCGAGGATGCCGACCGGATAGCCGTGGAGGGTGGCCCAGCCGGTGACGAGGCTGGTGCCGTAGAGCGGCTTGAACTCGTCGAAGTCGGACGCGTCGACGATGCGTGCGATGACCTCGCGGGGGTCGAAGGGGGTCTTGAGGTCGGCCGGGACGATGCCGAGGAGTTCCTCGGGGTCGTGGAGGGGTTCCTCGGCCGGCAGCGGATCGGGGTGCGCCTTGCGGTGGTTCAGGCGGGCGACGACGCGGCGGGCCTGACGGATGGCGTCGTGCTCGTCCAGGGCGTAGTAGTCGGCGAGACCTGAGGTCCGGGCGTGCATGTCGGCTCCGCCGAGCGACTCGTCGTCGCTCTCCTCGCCGGTGGCCATCTTGACCAGCGGCGGACCGCCGAGAAAGACCTTGGAACGGTCCTTGATCATGATGGTGTGGTCGGACATGCCGGGGACGTACGCGCCGCCGGCGGTGGAGTTGCCGAAGACGACGGCGACGGTGGGGATGCCCTCGGCCGAGAGCCGGGTGATGTCCCGGAAAATGGCGCCGCCCGGGATGAAGATCTCCTTCTGGGAGGGGAGATCGGCGCCGCCGGACTCGACGAGGCTGATGCAGGGCAGCCGGTTCTGGCGGGCGATCTCGTTGGCCCGCAGGGCCTTCTTCAGCGTCCAGGGGTTGGAGGCGCCGCCGCGGACGGTGGGGTCGTTGGCCGTGACCAGGCATTCGACGCCCTCGACGATGCCGATGCCGGTGACCATGGAGGCACCGACCGGGTAGTCGCTGCCCCAGGCGGCGAGCGGGGACAGCTCCAGGAACGGGGTGTCCGGGTCGAGCAGCAGCTCGATGCGCTCCCTCGCCAGGAGCTTGCCGCGGCCGCGATGGCGGGCGGTGTACTTCTCGCCGCCGCCGAGGAGCGCCCCGTCGTGCGCGGAGCCGAGCTCGGCGAGGCGGTCCAGGGCGGCGGTACGGGCCCGCGTGTGCTCGGGGGCGAGCGGGTCGACGGCGGTCTTGAGGCGGGTCACGGAGTCCCCTCCGGGGTGGTCGGCTCGGGGAGCAGGTGGACGGGGATGTCGAGGTGGCGCGAGCGCAGCCACTCGCCCAGGGCCTTGGCCTGGGGGTCGAAGCGGTGGCCGGAGGCGACGCCGGCGCCGAGGACGCCGGTGACGGTGAAGTTGAGGGAGCGCAGGTTCGCCAGGACGTGGCGGGTCACTTCCAGGGGGGCGGTCTCGGGGAGCAGGGCCTTGAAGGCGTCCACGGTGAGCGTGGCGTGGAGCCAGTCCCAGGCCTCGCCGCTCTCGGCCCATACCCCGATGTTGGCGTCGCCGCCCTTGTCGCCGCTGCGGGCTCCCGCGACGGCCCCCAGGGGGGCTCTGCGGGTGGGGGTGGGGGTGGAGGTCGGAGCGGCGGGGGCCGGCGGGGCGGAGTCGGCCGGAGCCGGGGACTCGGGGCCGGGCTCGGGGCTGAGGCCGGACTCGGTGCCGGGGCCTGGGCCGGGCTCGGAGCCGGGGTCCGTGGAGGCGGTGGGGCGTTCCTCCACCCCGCCCTTCACCGGGGACGGGGGCCGCGTGCCGAGCTGCTGGCGGGACCCGTCCGGCAGGACGGCCGTGTGGGGGACCGAGTCCGCCGGGACCAGGGACGAGGCGAAGGTGCCGTAGGGCTGGGCCGCGCCCGGTGGGGACGTGACGTGGAAGCCCGGATAGCTGGCGAGCGCGAGCTCGATCGCCGCCGAGGTCAGGGCCCGGCCGACCCGGTCGGGCGACGGGTCCCGGACGACCAGCCGGAGCAGCGCGCTCGCCGTCTCCTCGGTGTCCGCGTCCTCGTGGTCCGTGCGGGAGAGCGTCCAGGCGACGGAGTCCACCGGGGCCAGGAGCGGCGCCAACTGCTCTTTGACCAGGGCCGCCTTCGCCTCGATGTCCAGGCCCGTCAGGACGAAGACCACCTCGTTGCGCCAGCCCCCGATCCGGGTCACGCCCACCTTGAGGGTCGAGGGCGGGGCCTCTCCCCGGACGCCGGAGACCGCCACCCGGTCCGGACCGGCGTCCGCCAGCCGGACCGTGTCCAGGCGGGCCGTCACGTCGGGGCCGAGGTAGCGCACGCCCTGGGTCTCGTAGAGGAGTTGGGCCGTGACCGTGCCGACCGAGACGGTGCCGCCCGTGCCGGGGTGCTTGGTGATCACCGAGGAGCCGTCCGCCGAGACCTCCGCGAGCGGAAAGCCCGGCCGGGAGACGTCGTGCCGGGTGAAGAAGGCGTAGTTGCCGCCGGTCGCCTGCGTCCCGCATTCCAGGACGTGGCCCGCCACCACCGCTCCCGCCAGCCGGTCGTGGTCGTCCGGCTCCCAGTCGAACCACCAGGCCGCCGCCCCGCTGACCAGCGCCGCGTCCGTGACCCGGCCGGTCACCACCACGTCCGCGCCCGCCCGCAGGCAGGCGGTGATGCCCGCGCCGCCGAGATAGGCGTTCGCCGTGAGCGCGCCCTCGCCGTACGGCATCAGGTCGTCGCCCTCGACGTGGGCGACCGCGACCGGGAGGGACAGCTTCGCGGCCAGCGTCCTGATCGCGTCGGCCAGTCCCGCCGGGTTCAGGCCGCCCGCGTTCGCGACGATCCGTACGCCGCGTTCGTGCGCGAGGCCCAGGCCCTCCTCCAGCTGGCGCAGGAAGGTCTTGGCGTAGCCGAGCTCGGGGGACTTCAGCCGGTCGCGGCCGAGGATCAGCAGGGTCAGCTCGGCGAGGTAGTCCCCGGTGACCACGTCCAGCGGGCCGCCGGTCAGCATCTCCCGGAGGGCGCTGAAGCGGTCCCCGTAGAAGCCCGACGCGTTGCCGATCCGCAGCGGGCGCCGGGTCATCGGGCGGCTCCCGGCTCGCGGCCCGGACCGGCCGGGCCCGCGAAGGCCTGGGCGATGCCGAGCCAGCGGTCGGCGTCGGGGCCGGTGGCCGTCAGGGCCAGATCGGCTCGGTGGGCCCGCTGGGTCACCAGCAGGCAGAAGTCGAGCGCCGGGCCCGTGATGCGCTGCTCCGCGTCCTCGGGGCCGTACGTCCACACCTCCCCGGAGGTCCCCGGAGCCGTCAGCTCCACCCGGAACGGCGCCGGGGGCGCCGTCAGGCCCCGTACCGCGTACGCGTAGTCGCGCGCCCGCACCCCGATCCGCGCCACGTGCCGCAGCCGCGCCGTCGGAACGCGGCGCACGCCGAGGGCGTCGGCCACGTCCTGGCCGTGGGCCCAGGTCTCCATCAGGCGGGCGCTCGCCATCGACGCGGCCTTCATCGGCGGCCCGTACCAGGGGAACCTGGCCTCGGGCGAGGCCGCCGCGAGCGCTGCGTCGAGGTCGGCGCGGCCGGCCCGCCAGCGGGCCAGCAGTTCGGCGGGCGGCAGCGCGGCCCCCTCCTCGGCGCCGGCGTCCACGAAGGAGTCCGGGGCCTTGAGGGCCTCCTCGACCAAGCCCGCGAAGGCGTCCGCGTCGGTGAGGGAGAGCAGCGAGGCCCGGTCGGTCCAGTGCAGGTGGGCGATCTGGTGGGCGATGCTCCAGCCGGGCGCGGGCGTGGGCCTCGCCCAGGCGGGGCCGGGCAACTCGCCCACGAGGGCGTCCAGTTCCCGGCCCTCCTCGCGGAGATCGGTGAAGACGGCGACAGCGGACGGATCGGGCACGGGTGCGCTCCCCTTCTCGGCGTGGGGGGAAGCCTGGCAGCCGCCGAGAAAACAATCAAGCGTGCTTGCATTTATTTTCGGACGGATGCCGGCCCGCCCGGGATCCGAACCGGTCCCCGCCAACTGGGGCCGCACGGAGCGGCCTTGAGGCGGGGCGCCCTCGCCGCCCCGCCCGGAGGGGCTTGCGGGCGGCCGTCAGCACGGCGAGGATCGGCCTCATGATCAAGGGCGTGATGTTCGACTTCTCCGGCACCCTCTTCCGCGTCGAACCCACCGAGGACTGGCTGCGCGCCGTGGTGGCCGAAGCGGGGATCGGCATGGCCGAGGCCGAGCTCGTGGAATGCGCGGCACGGCTTGAGGAGGCCGGCGCCCTGCCCGGCGGGGCCAGTCCCCGGCAGCTGCCGCCCCGGCTGGCCACGCCGTGGCGGGAGCGCGACCTGGGCGCCGCGCAGCACCGCGCCGTCTACACGGCCCTCGCCCGCGAGGTCGCGCTGCCCTCGCCGGAGCTGGCGGACGCGCTGTACGACCGCCACCTCACCCCGGCGGCCTGGCGGCCCTACCCCGACACCGCGACGACGCTCGCCGCGCTGCGCGAGCGGGGCGTCCCGGTCGCCGTCGTCAGCAACATCGGCTGGGACCTGCGCCCGGTCTTCGCCGCCCACGGCGTCGGCCACCTCGTCGACGCCTACCTGCTGTCCTTCGAGCACGGGGTCCAGAAGCCGGACCCGAAGCTCTTCGCGGCCGCCTGCGAGGCGCTCGGACTGGCGCCCGCCGACGTCCTGATGGTCGGCGACGACCGCGTCGCGGACGCGGGGGCCGCCGCCCTCGGCTGCCCGGTCCGGTTCGTCGACCACCTGCCGGCCGACCAACGGCCGGACGGGCTGGCCCCGGTGCTCGAGCTCCTCTGAGGCGCGGCGGCGGCCGCCATCGCGGCCCGGTACGGGACCGGGACGGAGCCCGAGCGGGAAGGGAAGGTAAACGGTTCACGAAGGAGTCGGCCGAGGCCTTCCCTCCGCCCGAGGGGGGCTGAAATGCTCCGCGCATGACGACTCCTCGGATGTACTTCGCCGCGGCCGCGCTGAGCGTCCTCGCGCTGGGCGTGACCGTGGCGAGCGGCTGGGGCCAGGACTTCCCGGACGGAGACTCCGCGGGAACGGGTACGGGGGCGGGTACGGGGGCGGGTACGGGGGCGGGCACCGCCACCCCGCCCCGGGTCTCCCCCTCGGAGCGGCCGGCGCAGTCGTTCCGCGTCGAGGCCGACGTCCAGCACGCGGCCGTGACGGCGCGGACGGACGGCGACATCGTCTGGAACTGAGCTTCCCGAGCGCGCGCCGAAGCCCGCCCGTGGCTTGAACTCCCCCTGGACCGGCGCCAGTCGGCGCCACCTCGGTATAGCGTCGGCGCCGACGGGAGCGGCCCAGGGGCGGGAGCGGTATGAACGGGGACATTCGCTATCGGGTGGAGCGGATCGCGCTGGCCCTGATGGCCGCGTCCGGCGTCGTCGTGCTCA
Organism: Streptomyces sp. NPDC054961; assembly: GCF_053609145.1. Classification (NCBI taxonomy): domain Bacteria; kingdom Bacillati; phylum Actinomycetota; class Actinomycetes; order Kitasatosporales; family Streptomycetaceae; genus Streptomyces; species Streptomyces sp. NPDC054961. The sequence continues at coordinate 227,148 of NZ_JBSGWY010000002.1, forward strand.
TCGCGGACCTCCTCGGATGGCTCGACGCGCTGGCTCCCGGGGGCGCGCTTCCCAAGGTCACCCTGCTCATCCTCAGCACGGTCACGGTGTTCCTCCTCCTGGAGATCGACCGTCTGCGCAAACTCGACGTCGTGCAGGAGCAGGTCACTTCCCTGGACGACGCGGTCCAGACGCGGATCGCCCGGCTGGACGACACCGTCCGGGCCCAAGTCGAGCGGCTCGACAGCAGTTTCCGGACACAGCTCGCCAAGCTGGACATCGACACCGTCGCGCAGCAGCTCAAGCAGGAGAACTACCTCGGGGTCATCCGGGTGCACGATCGTTTCCCCGCGGCCGAGTTCAACGCCTTCGTGGACGGCGCGACCCAGGAAGTGGTCATCCTCCAGACCTGGATGCCCAACCTGGAGCTGCTCCGGCAGTCGCTGGAGAAGGCCCTCGCCGACCAGCGGATCCCCGTCCGCGTCATGCTGCTGCACCCGGCGTCCCCGGTGGCGGGACTGCGCGACGAGGCGCTGCGCAGGGTACGGGACCCCGCCTTCGCGGTGGACGTGCGGGCGAGCGTGCAGCGGTGCCTGGCCGGTCTCGCCGAACTCCACGCGGCGGTCCCGGCCGAGAACCGGGAACTGCTGCGCGTGCGGGTGTACAACTCGTTGCCGTCCATCGCCGTGCACAAGGCCGACGAACACTTTCTGGTCAGTTCGTTCCTGCACCGCCAGCTCGCCATCGACTCCGCCCAGATGGAGATCGACGGCAGTGACACCACGATGGGCCGGCAGGTCCAGCAGGAGCTGGACACCCTGTGGGACATCGGCCACGACGTGGCCTTCCCCGACTGGCGCGAGTCGCTCCGCACCATCGGCCTCTGAGCCGGCGGTCCGCCGGTCCAACGGTCCACCGATCCACGGAAGGTACGGCCATGCACGATCTGCACGAGCTGGACGCGTTCGAGGACACGCTGATCAAGCGGTTCGAGGAGCATCCGGTCCTGGCCAACATCACGCGCCTGCCGGAGGAGGACTTCGCCGCGATCCTGCTCCAGCGGCGCTTCGTCTCGCTCGCGTTCACCCCGTCCTACGACCTGGCGATCGACCTGCTGCGCGACGAGGAGGGGCTGCGCATCGCCCGGATCATCCTGCGCGAGGAGTACCCGGACGAGGACCACGGCCACACGCCCTCGCACCGCGAGGACATGACGCGGGACCTGTACGGGCTCGGGGTGTCCAGGGAGGCCCTGGTGGCCTCGCGGCCGACGGCCGCGACGCTGCGCGCCGTCACCGACGCCCTCGGGCTGATCGCCGACGCGGGCGGCCACGAGGACGCCGACCTGCGGCTGCTGGCCGTGCTGCGGTTCTGGGGCGAGGTGCTGGTGTCCGTCGAGTACGGGCGGCTGTGGGAGCGGATGGGGCCGGTGTTCACGCGCGAGGGCCACAACCGTTCGCGCTTCTACCACCCGCACCTCGTCCACGACGCGAAGACGCACTCCCTCGCGACGGTGTCCCTGCTGTCCGGCACCCACTCCGACCGGCTGGCCACGCGGGTGATCGAACTCCTCGCGCGCGAGGCGACGACGGACCGCTTCAAGGAGATGGAGGAGCGCACGCTCCAGCTCAAGACGGGCTTCTACGACCAGTTCCTGCCCGCCCTGGACCGCGTCGCGGCCTGACCCGCATCCCGCCTCCCGCGGGTTCCGGATCCCACGGACCCCGGCCCCCGGATCAGGCCCCATGCGGGCTCCGGGGGCCGTCGCCGGATCAGGCCGACGTACCCCGCGGCCGGGTGCGGCGCGTCTGCGAGCGGACCGCGCCCATGCTCGCCGCGATGACCAGCGCGATGGCCGCCGCGTCCAGCGCCGACAGCGCCTGGTTCAGTACGAGGAAGCCCGCGGCGGCCGCGATCGCCGGCTCCAGGCTCATCAGGATCGCGAACGTCGGCGCCGGCAGCCGGCGCAGGGCCAGCAGCTCCAGCGTGTAGGGCAGGACCGAGGACAGCACCGCGACGCCCAGGCCGAGGGCCAGGGTGCTGGGCAGGAGGAGCGCCGGGCCCGCCTCGATCACGCCGAGCGGGAGCGAGAGCACGGCCGCCACGGCCATCGCCAGCGCCAGCCCGTCCGCCTGCGGGAACCGTCGCCCGGTCCGCGCGCTGTAGACGATGTACGCGGCCCACATGACGCCGGCGCCGAGCGCGAACGCCGCGCCCAGCGGGTCGAGTGCGCCGAAGCCGCCTCCGCCGTGGGTGGAGAGCAGGACCACGCCGGCCAGCGCCAGCCCGGCCCACAGCAGGTTCGTCAGGCGGCGGGACACGACGACGGACAGCACCAGCGGACCCAGTACCTCCAGCGTGACGGCGGGGCCGAGCGGGATGCGGTCGATGGCCTGGTAGAAGAGCCCGTTCATGCCCGCCATGGTCACGCCGAACCACACCACCGTGGTCCAGTCGGCGCGGGAGTACCCGCGCACCTTGGGCCGGCACAGGAGCAGCAGCACCAGCGCGGCCGCGGCGAGCCGCAGCGTGACCACGCCCGCCGCGCCCACCCTCGGCATGATCATGACGGCCAGGGCCGCACCGAACTGCACCGAGACGCCGGCCGTCACCACCAGCGCGACCGGACCGAACCGGGCCAGCGGAGAGCCGTCCACGGGCGGGAGCCCGGGGGCGTCCGCCGGAGCGGTGGATCTGGCGCGGGACCCGGCGGCGGACCCGGCGGCGGATCCGCCCGGGGCGGAGGTGGGGCGGGTCGGGGAGACGGGTGAGGTAGGTGCGGGCATTTATCCAGATTAGGGGGTCCGTAAGGACCGTGCTTGCACGTTTTGCCTTACATCGGGGTGGGCTGCGTCTCGGGCAGGGCCTCCGCCAGCACCTCCGCCAGGTGGCGGGCCCGGCCGGCGGACAGCTGGGCGATCTGGGTCCGGCAGGAGAACCCGTCCGCCAGGACCTCGGTTCCGGGGCCGGCCGCGCGCAGCGACGGCAGCAGCTGTTCCTCGGCGCAGGCCACGGAGACCTCGTGGTGGCCCGGCTCGAAGCCGAAGTTCCCCGCCAGGCCGCAGCAGCCGCCGCTGAGGTCGCCGGTGAGGCCGGCGCGCTCGCGGAGCCGGCGGTCGGCGGCGTCGCCGAGGACGGCGTGCTGGTGGCAGTGCGTCTGCCCGGCGACCGGCCGGTCCAGGCGGGGCGGCTGCCAGTGTGGGGCGTACTCCTCGAGGGTCTCGGCGAAGGTACGGACGGCGGCGGCGAGGCGGTGTGCGCGGGGGTCCTCCGGGAGGAGGGCGGGGAGGTCGGTGCGCAGGGCGGCCGCGCAGCTCGGTTCGAGGACCACGACCGGGCCCCCCGGGTCGCCCACGGTGTCGAGGGTGCGGCGCAGGACCGCGCGGGCGCGGTCCAGGCGGCCGGTGGAGACGTACGTCAGGGCGCAGCAGACGGGGCCCGCGGGCGGGGCGGGGTCCAGGCCGGCGGCGCGCAGGACCCGTACGGCCGCCTTTCCGGCCTCGGGGGCCAGGTACTGCGTGAAGGTGTCCGGCCACAGCGTGACGCCCGGACCCCGCCCGGACCGGGCGGCGCGCCCCCACCACCGGGTGAAGGGTTCGACCGCGAGCGCGGGCAGCGGCCGGGCCCGCTCCAGGCCCGGGATCCGCAGGAAGCGGGACACCCGGTTCGCCGCGCGGGCGAGGCGCAGCGCGGCGATCACCCGCAGCCACGCCGGCAGCCCGCCCAGGACGTAGTGGGCGAAGGGCCGCAGCCGCCCGGACCAGTGCCGGTGGAGGAACTCCGCCTTGTACGAGGCCATGTCCACGCCCACCGGGCAGTCGCTGAGACAGCCCTTGCAGCCCAGGCAGAGACCGAGCGCCTCGGCGACCTCCGCCGAGCGCCAGCCGTCCGTGACGATCTCTCCGGCGAGCATCTCGTGCAGCAGCCGGGCCCGGCCCCGCGTGGAGTGCCGCTCCTCCCCCGTGGCCCGGTACGACGGGCACATCACCGCCGGGCCGCCGACGTCCTCGGAGCGGCACTTCGCGACCCCGACGCAGCGCGCGACCTCCTGCGCGAAGGGCGAGGCCGGGAGGACGGCGAAGCGGAGGTTCTCGTCGAGGCGGGCCGGGCGGACGAGCATGCCCGGGTTCATGCCGCCCGACGGGTCCCAGATCCCCTTGTAGGCCTCGAAGAGGGAGATCACCGCGGGTTCGTACAGGCGCGGCAGCAGTTCCGCCCGCGCCTGTCCGTCCCCGTGTTCCCCCGACAGGGAGCCGCCGTGCGCGACGACCAGATCGGCCAGTTCGGAGGAGAAGGCGCGGAAGCGCGCCACGCCCGGCGCCGTCACCAGGTCGAAGTCGATGCGGACGTGCACGCAGCCCTCGCCGAAGTGGCCGTACGGGGATCCCCGCAGCCCGTGCCGCGTCAGCAGCGCGCGGAATTCCCGCAGGTAGGCGCCGAGCCGGGCGGGCGGGACCGCGCAGTCCTCCCACCCCGGCCAGGCCATCGCGCCTCCTGGCATCCGGGTGGCCGTGCCCGCCGCGTCCTCGCGGATCCGCCACAGCGCCCGCTGCCCCGCGGGGTCGGTGACCAGCAGGCCGTCCACCGCGTCCGCGGCCCGTACGAGGGACCGCGCGGCCCCCTCGTCCCGCATCTCCACGAACAGCCAGGCGCCGCCGCGGGGCAGCCGGCCGGCCGCCGGTCCCACCAGGTCGGCGGCCATGCCCTCCACCGTGAGGGGGCCGTGCGGCAGCAGCCCCGCCGCCGCGTCGGCGGCCGCGCTCTCGTCGGCGTACCCGAGCACGGCGAGCACCGGCGCGCGCGGGGCCTCGACCAGGCGCACCACCGCCTGCGTGACCACGCCGAGGGTGCCCTCGGCGCCGCAGAACGCGCGGGCGGCCTGGACGCCCCGTTCGGGCAGCAGCGCGTCCAGCCCGCCGTAGCCGGAGATCCGCCGGGAGAAGCCGCCGGCCATGCCGGTGCGCAGGACCGCCAGGTTCCCCTCGACCAGCTCCCGCAGGCCCGCCGGGGTGCCCGCCCAGCCGGTGGCGAGGCGGTGCTCGGTGCCTCCGTACGCCGTCACCGCGAGCTCCGCCACGTTGTCGGCGGTGGTGCCCCAGGCCACCGAGTGGGCCCCGCACGCGTTGTTGCCGATCATCCCGCCGAGCGTGCAGCGGGAGTGCGTGGAGGGGTCCGGTCCGAAGGTCAGCCCGTGCGGGCGCGCCGCGTCCCGCAGCCGGTCGAGGACCAGGCCGGGCTGGACCACGGCGGTGCGGGCGGCCGGGTCCAGGGACACGAGGGAGTCCATGTGCCGGGTCAGGTCCAGGACCACGCCGGTGCCGGTGGCCTGTCCGGCGATCGAGGTGCCGCCGCCGCGCGGGACGACCGGTACGCCCGCTTCGGCGCACACGGCGAGCGCGGCGGCCACGTCGGCCGCGTCGTACGGGGCGACCACGCCGACCGGGACGCGGCGGTAGTTCGAGGCGTCCATGGTGGTCAGGGCCCGTGCGGCGGCGCCGAAGTCGACCTCGCCGCGCAGGTTCGCCCGCAATGTCCGTTCGAGTTCTCCGGGTGCCTTCACACCGACACCCTCCCACCGCTCCCTCGCGTCTCATCCGGTGGACGCGCCTCCGAGGCGTGGACCGGGAACCGATACGCTCGGTCCGTGGCTGAGATCCAGATTCCCGCTGACATCAAGCCCGCCGACGGACGCTTCGGCGCGGGCCCCTCCAAGGTGCGGACCGAGGCGCTGGACGCCCTCGCCGCCACCGGTACCTCCCTGCTCGGAACCTCACACCGCCAGGCCCCGGTCAAGAACCTGGTCGGCTCGGTGCGCCAGGGTCTCCGGGACCTCTTCTCCCTCCCCGAGGGCTACGAGGTGATCCTGGGCAACGGCGGCTCCACCGCCTTCTGGGACATCGCGACCGCCGGTCTCATCGAGCGCAAGTCGCAGCACCTCACCTTCGGCGAGTTCTCCTCCAAGTTCGCCTCGGCCGCGAAGGCCGCGCCGTGGCTGGACGCGCCGTCCGTGATCTCCTCCGAGCCGGGTACGCACCCGGAGCCGGTGGCGGAGGCGGGCGTGGACGTCTACGCGTACACCCACAACGAGACCTCGACGGGTGTCGCGGCGCCGATCAAGCGCGTCACGGGCGCCGACGAAGGGGCGCTCGTTCTGGTGGACGCGACCTCGGGCGCCGGCGGTCTGCCGGTGGACATCACCGAGACCGACGTCTACTACTTCGCCCCGCAGAAGTCCTTCGCCTCCGACGGCGGCCTGTGGCTGGCGGCGTTCTCCCCGGCGGCCCTGGAGCGCGCGGCCCGCGTGCACGCCTCCGGCCGGCACATCCCGGAGTTCTTCTCGCTGCCGACGGCGATCGACAACTCGCTGAAGAACCAGACGTACAACACCCCGGCGCTGTCCACCCTCTTCCTGCTGAACGAGCAGCTGGAGTGGATGAACGGCCAGGGCGGCCTGGAGTTCACGACGGGCCGTACGTCGGCCAGCGCGGCCCACCTGTACGGCTGGGCGGAGGCGTCGAAGTACGCCACCCCGTTCGTCGCGGACGCCGCCAAGCGCTCGGCCGTCATCGGCACGATCGACTTCTCGGACGACATCGACGCGGCCGCGGTCGCCAAGGTGCTGCGCGCCAACGGCATCGTGGACACCGAGCCCTACCGCAAGCTCGGCCGCAACCAGCTCCGCATCGCGATGTTCCCGGCGGTGGACCCGGCGGACGTGCAGGCGCTGACCGCGTGCGTCGACTTCGTCATCGAGAAGCTCTGACGACTCCGATGCCCCCCAGCGGCCTTCCGGCCGCTGGGGGGCATCGGTGCGTGGGTCAGTCGCCGTTCCAGGCGCCCCACTCGGCCACGTTCTCCCCGGTGAGCAGTTGTGCGATCTGCCAGCGCATCCCGCCTCGGGAGCCCTTCACCAGCACGACGTCACCGGACCGCAGGTAGGTCTGGACGAACCGCGCGGCAGTCGCGTTGTCCCCGACCATCGCCACATCCGGTACGCCCGCCTCGCCGGCTGCCAGGGCCAATTGTTTGGCGAGGTGGCCGCCGACGGCTACCACGAGGTCGATGCCCTGCTCGGCGGCGAAGCGGCCGAGGCCGCGATGTTCATCCACGGACTGCTCACCCAGCTCCAGCATCTCCCCGAGGACGGCGATCCTCCGGCCTCGTTCCTCAGACACCCCTGACTCCCAGCACGACGCCGCGTCCGGCGTAGAACCGGTCCAGGTCCGCCCAGGGGACGGCCGCGTACTCCTGGGACCGGTCCGGGAACCCGGAGGGGTTGTGCAGCAGTACAGCGTGCTCAGTGAACCCGACCGCGAGGACCAGGTGGCCGCCCTTGCTTGTGGGTGCGGGATCCAGGGTGCGGATCGTCTTGTGGACCGACATCATCGCCAGGCCTCCCTCGGCGAGTGTTTCCCGGATGGTCTCGTGGGCCAGCACAGGCGCTGAGCGGGCATACAGGCTCCAGCGAGCAGTGACGTACTCCGCGAACGGCTGATAGATCAGCCCCTTTACCGTGTCTCCTTCGCGGACGTACGCCCCCGCTTCACAGAGGTCTTTCACCAGCGGCACCGACGGCGGCACTGGGATCTTCAGGTGGTCCAGCGTCATCCGCAGGCAGGCCACTCCGCACATGCGGGGCGCCCAGAACGCGTACTCCTCCGGGGAGTCGGCGCCGGACTTAGGCCACAGGGGATCGTCGGCCGCGCTCGTACCGGTGATGAACTCCGGTACCAGCGCGGCCGACTCCCACTGGGAGTAGTACGGGACGGGGTGCTTGATCGTGGAGCCGGTCATGCCTCCACAGTCTGGCCTACGGGAGGTAGCCGGGCTTGGTGAACGCGGTCCGGACCACGTGCTGGATCAGGTCCGAGTACGCGATGCCACCCGCGCGGGCCATCGTCGCCAGGTTCCCCCGCGTGGACAGACCAGGGAGCGTGTTCGCCTCCAGGATCACCGTCCGATTGTTCGGGCCGACCATGAAGTCCACCCGTAGCACGCCGTGCGCCCCGAGGATCTGGTGCACGCGCCGGGCCATGTACTGCATGCTCTCGGTGGTCGGGTTGGGCAGGATCGACGGGCAGTGCTCGGTGCGCTGTGCCGGGTCGTGCTTGGCCTCGTAGTCGTAGAACGCCCGGTCGGTGTGGACGTCGTGGACCGGGAGGGTGCGGAGCCGGCCGTCCACCTCGATCAGCCCGACGGTGCAGGGGATGCCTTGGATGTACTCCTCGATCATGAACTCGGCGTACGGTTCCCCGTCGGCCGGGGTCAGCAGCTCCCGCAGCCCGTTCGCGTCGTGCGCGATGCCCGCCGACAGGCTGCCACCGCCGGACGACGGCTTGACGAACACGGGGAACCCGAGGGTGAGACGGACGGAGCTGATGGTGGATTCCACCGACACGTTCGGGTGCCTCATCACCCACCGGGGCGTGTCGAGGCTGTCGCGAGTCAGCAGGGTCTTGAACGTCGGCTTGTGCATCCCGATCGCGGAAGCCATGACCCCAGAACCGGTGTAGAGGATGCCGAGCGTGTCGAGCGCCCCTTGGATCTTCCCGTCCTCCCCGCCAAGGCCGTGAAGACCCAACAGGGCAACGTCGATCCGGTCGCGGAGGGAGGACAGCGGGGTGTCCGCCATGTCGATCAGCTCGGTCGTCAGACCGGCCTCGGCGAGGGCCTTGGAGGCGGCCTCACCGGAGGCGATGGAGCCGGGCCGTTCAGGGGAGTTCCCGCCGCAGAGGACTCCGATTCGTAAGGTCTTGATGTCCGGCATCGTGATGGTCACACGTCCTCCTCGGTCCGTGGTGCACGGGATGGTGCTGGATACCCGGCCGCGCCACGCCTGCGAGATCGGCGGGGCCTGGGACTTGTCTGATCTATCGGTCGGGCGTGCCGGCCAGGGCGAGCGTGACGGCCAAGGCGCCGACGAGGACGACATAGGCCAGAACGGCGAGCCGCTGGCGCCAGCCCCGTAATGGATTCACTGAAGGACTTCGACGTTCGTCGGGGCCGTGGACAGTTCCCGGCCCCCGCCGTTGGGGCGGATGTAGGCGAGACACACGGGCATGGGCACCCCGCCATAGTTGGGGACCTCCTCCCGGACGATCGCCATCAGCTCGCCCTCGGTGCCACTGGCGATGTCGCGGACCTGCCTGCCGATGCGGGGGTCTCGCTCGTGGTCGAAGGCGTCCACCGGCCTCACTGGTCGTCGCCCCCGTCGTCGTCCTCGCCGACGGCACGGTCCAGGAAGCGCTGCCAACCGTCCTCAGCCACCTCCCGCATGCGCGGGCTCAAGGAGCCGTACGCAGGCTGGTCACGGAGCTGACAAGTGAGCGGGCAATGGGGCAGAGATTGCTGGGGCATGGCGCACTCCTCGGTCGGGAGGGGGGAGCGGCGTCAACCTCGGTCGTCGTAGGAGCCTGGTCGATTCCGCGTGATGAACCTACGGTCGCTCTGCGTGCAGTAGGACTGACTACGGGTACGAGTTACCTCAGAGGCCGCACCCGGGGAGCGCTCAATGACCGCGAGATCAAACACCGGCACGATCGCGGGGTTCGTGCTGCGCACGGCGCGAGAGTCCATCCCTCGTACGCAGGCAGCGATGGCGGAGGCACTGGGTGTAGATCTCGCCACGGTGCAGGGGTGGGAGTCGGGCCGACGGCCGGTCGCGAACATGCGCGCGGTGGATCTGCTCGGCCTGCGGCGGCGGTTGGCCGGGCTCGGCGCAGACGCGGCAATCGTCGCCCTGCTTGACGCGGCGATGGACGCGGACCGGATCATCAGTGCCACACTCCAGCCCACCAGCGGGCCACACCCTCTCGCCGAGTGGGTACACACCCGGGACACCGCCCACATGCTCGCGTGGGCGCTCACAGGGACCCGGCCGCCCTCCCTTACCGCGATTCCGCCTCCCCGCCGCAGGGGGCCGGCATCAGCCTCGCCACTCCTTCCCTCACCGGATCGGGCCGCGTTCTTCGAGCAGCTGCGGACCACAGCGGAGGCCGCCTCCAGGACCGACCCCCAGGGCATCCTCCTTCACCGCCAGGCGTTGTATCTGACCTCGTACGACAAGACCCCGGAGGCGGTGACCTGGACCGCGCAGGCACTCCACGCCCGCAGGGGGCTCCTCGCTCGGCGGGGGTGGACACCGCAGTGGGCGGAGGCCCGGTCGACGGCCACTGCTCTGGCCCGGCTCGGGGACCCCGTCCCCCTGCTGGACTTCATCGAGCGCGCGATGGTGGACGACGACGCGGGCGAGGCCGCAAACCTGAACTACTGGGCTTATTGGCTGGGCGGCACCCCGTTACCGCAGTCCGACGACCTGTTCATGCGGGACCGGCAGCTGACCGGCTGGGACCCCGTCACGCTTCTGCGGGGGCTGACCTACGGCCTTCACCATGCCCCCGGATACGTCGACCTGTACGCACACACCATGTGGGCCCTGCTGACGGCCCATCCGTGGCTGCCGCAGGCGTCCGTCCCGCTCGTGCGGGACCTGTCGGAGCGTACAGAGCTGCTTCTGGACGGGGGCGGTGTCTCCGAAAGGTCCCGGCGTGAACTCGCCACCGTGCGTAAGGTTCTTGATGATCGGCACCACTGAGACCGGAGGACTACATGGCAGACGAGATGGCGAACGCCCAGGGCACGGCCGGATTCCTCTTCGAGATGGGGGTGCTGAAGAACGCGAAGCGGACGGGGTGGTGGTTCACCGGGAACAACAACCCGGAGTCCATCGCCGAGCACTCGTTCCGTGTCGGCATCGTCGGCGCCGTCCTGGCCATGATGGAGGGCGTGGACCCCGCCAAGGTCGCCCTGATGTGCCTCTTCCACGACACGCAGGAAACCCGGATCGGGGATATCCCGCACATCGGCCGCCGCTACATCGACGCCGCGTCGAACGAAAAGGTCACCGCGGACCAGGTCTCTGCCGCGCACCCCGCCGTGAAGGCCGGAGTACAGCGGGTCGTCGGCGAGTACGAGAACGGCGACACCCCAGAGGCGATCGTGGCCAAGGACGCCGACAAGCTCGAATGCCTGGTCCAAGCGGTTGAGTACCGCGCCCAGGGGTACAGCCTGGTGCAAGACTGGATCGACACCTCGTTGAACAGCCTCAAGACGGCGTCGGCGCAGGCCCTCGCCGAGGCCGCACTGACCATGTCACCGCTGGAATGGCGGAAGACCTTCCTGGGCGAGTAACAGAGCCCGGAAATGCAGAAGCCGTCCTTCGCCCAGGGCGAGGGGCTTGGAGGGGCTGGTACACAGTGGTCCTTGCGTTTTGGTTTCCACTCCCCGCACCGCCCCTGAGCCGGTCCTGAAGCAGTCCTAAAGAAGCCCGGCCCGGCCCGGCCCGGCGCGTGTGCCGGGCCCCGGGACCTTGGTCCCGAACATCGGGGCAAAGAGCCCGCAAACGGAAGATCTCAACCGGGTGCACCGCCTGCGGTTCTGTGCGTCGGGACCTTCGGCAGGGGCCTCCCCCGGGCGGGCACGGACCCACACCCCACCCGCCCGGCCCGTGAGACGCGGACCCGGCCCGTGGGGGCGGCCCGGCCCGCACGCGATACCTTCAGGACCTCCGCACCCGGCATTCGGCGAGCGCGGTACGGCAGCTTGGAGGCAGCGGCGTGAGCGTGCGAGTAACGGCGGCCCAGGGTGGCATCGACCCCTTCGGCACGGCCCGGCTGCGGCGCGGGGTGCTCGACGCGTGGGGCGCGGGCCCGGCCCGGTTCCGCGAGGACGCCAACGCCGAGGAGGACCTGGCGCTCGGCGGCTACCGCGACCGGCTCGTCGTCGAGCTCGCGCAGAACGCCGCCGACGCGGCCGCCCGCGCCGGCGTCCCCGGCCGGCTGCGGCTCACCCTGCATGCCGGCGGGGCCGGGGAGCACGCGCTGCTCGCCGTCGCCAACACCGGAGCCCCGCTGGACGCCACCGGCGTGGAGTCGCTCTCCACCCTGCGCGCCTCCGCCAAGCGCGACCACGACTCGGGCAGCGTCGGCCGCTTCGGCGTCGGCTTCGCCGCCGTCCTGGCCGTCTGCGACGAGCCCGCCGTCCTCGGCCGCCACGGCGGAGTCCGCTGGTCCCTGGCCGAGGCCCGGGAACTGGCCCGCGGCGCCGCCGTCGGCAGCCCCGGACTCGGCGACGAACTGCGCCGCCGCGACGGCCACGTCCCGCTGCTGCGCCTCCCGTTGCCCGCGGAGGGCACCGCCCCCGACGCGTACGACACCGTCGTGGTCCTCCCGCTGCGCGACGCCGCCGCCGAGGCCCTGGTCGAGCGGCTGCTCGCCGCCGTCGACGACGCCCTTCTGCTGACCCTGCCCGGACTGGCCGAGGTCGTCGTCGACACGCCGACCGGGGGCGTGCGGACGCTGACGCGCCACACCGAAGGCCCGTACACCGTCATCGCGGACTCCGCCTCGGACACCAAGCGCTGGCGCACCGTCCGCCACGGCGGCCCCATCGAGAAGGCGCTGCTCGCCGACCGCCCCGTCGAGGAACGGCTGCGGCCCGCCTGGGCGGTGTCCTGGTCCGTGCCCGTCGACGCCGAGGGCGCCCCCGTCCGCCCCGCCACCGCGGGCGTGGTGCACGCGCCGACCCCGACCGACGAGCCCCTGGGCATCCCCGCCCTGCTCATCGCGACCCTGCCGCTGGACACCGTCCGCCGGCATCCCGCGCCGGGACCCCTGACCGACTTCCTGGTGGAACGCGCGGCCGACGCCTACGCCGAACTGCTCGGATCCTGGGACCCGGTGAGCACCGCGCTCGTGGACCTCGTACCCGGACAGCTCGGCAAGGGCGAGCTCGACGGGGCCCTGCGCGGCGCCATCCTCGCCCGGCTGCCCCGTACGGCCTTCCTCGCTCCCGCGGCCCCGCCCGAGGAACCCGCGCCGGGCGAGCCCGAAGAGCGCGCCGCCCTGCGCCCGTTCGAGGCCGAGGTGGTCGAGGGCGCGGGCGCCGACACCGTACGGGTCCTCGCGGAGGTGCTCCCGACCCTGCTCCCGGCCGGGCTGGAGCGCCGCCCCGAGCTGCGCACCCTGGGCGTCGGCCGGCTGCCCCTGGGTGAGGCCATCGAGCGGATCGCGGGCATCGAGCGCACCCCCGACTGGTGGCACCGCCTCTACGACAGCCTCGCCGGCGTCGACCCGGACCGGCTCTCCGGCCTGCCGGTGCCGCTGGCCGACGGGCGCACCGCCATCGGCCCCCGGCACATCATGCTTCCCGGCCCGGACACCCCGGGGAGCCTGGCCCGGCTCGGCCTGAAGGTGGCCCACCCGGACGCGGTGCACCCGCTGCTGGAGAAGCTCGGCGCGCTCCCCGCGACCGCCCGCGCCGTCCTGACCACCCCGCAGGTGCGGGCGGCCGTCGCGGCCTCCCTGGACGCCGGGGAGATCTGGGACGAGGACGCGCCCGACCCCGACGAACTGGCCGACATCGTCCTCGGACTGGTGCGGGACGCCGAGCTGTCGCCCGGCGACGAGCCGTGGCTGGGCGCGCTCGCCCTGCCCGACGAGGACGGCGAGCCGACCCCGGCCGGCGAACTGCTGCTGCCCGGCTCCCCGCTCGCCTCCGTCATCCGCGAGGACGAGATCCCGTACGTGGACGCCGAGCTGGTGGCCCGCTGGGACGCGCGGACCCTTACGGCCGTCGGCGTCCTGGCCGGGTTCCAGCTGGTCCGCGCCACCGACGTGGTCCTGGACCCGGACGAAATGGAGCCCCGCGACGGGGACTTCGCCGAACCCGACGACGCCGGCCTGCTCGACGCGGTCGACGTGTGGTGCGAGGACGTGCTGGACCAGCTCCCCGACACCCCCGTCCCGCCCGTGGCCACCGAGCTGATCGCCGTACGGGACCTCGACCTGGTCGACGACGACTGCTGGCCGCAAGCCCTGGCCATGCTCGCCCAGCCCCCGCTGCGCGACGCCCTGACCCAGCCCGTGCGGATCCTGCTCCCGGACGGGACCACCCGCTCCGTGCGCCCGTACACCGCCTGGTGGCTGCGCGACCACCCGGTCCTCGACGGCCGCCGCCCGGCCGGCCTGCGCGCGGCGGGCGGCGATCCGCTGCTGGCGGGCCTCTACACCCCGGCGGACGCCACCGGCTTCGAGGACGAGCAGGTCCTGCGGGCCCTCGGCGTACGCACCTCCGTGGCCGCCCTGCTGGACGAACCCGGCGGCGCGGCCGAGCTCCTGGGCCGGCTCGCCGACCCGGACCGCGAGGTCGGCGGCCGCCAGCTGCACGCCCTGTACGGGGCGCTGGCCGATCTGGACCCCGAGCAGGTCACCCTGCCCGACGAGCTGCGCGCGGTGATCGACGGCGAGGTGGTCGTGGTGGACGCGGGGGACGCGGTGATCGCGGACGCTCCCGACCTGCTCCCCCTGACGGCGGGACTCCCGCTCCTGCCCGTGGCCCCTTCCCGGGCCGCCGACCTGGCCGAGCTGTTCCAGGTCCGCCGGCTCTCGGAGACGGTCCCGGCGGAGGTCACCACGGAGGGCGAGGAGCACGAGGTCCCCGAATCCGTCCTCCAGCTCCTCGGGCCGGCCACCCCGCTCCGCTACCTGGAGCACGAGGAACTGCTCGCGGGCGGCATCGAACTCGACTGGCGGCGCACCCCCGACGGCACCCTGCACGCCTCCACCCTGGAGGGCGTGGCCGCGGCCCTCGCCTGGTCGGCGGGCCAGTGGCCGCGCCGCTTCGAGGTGGCGGCCCTGCTGGAGGACCCGTCCCGCACGGCGGAACTGGCCCGGGACCGCTGGTTCGACTGAGCAACGCCTCCGGCGCCCGCCGCGGGCGCCGGAGACCCGGCCGCCGTGCTCCCCGGGCGGCCCGGTCCGGGGTGGTCAGGACCGGCCCGGGGTGGTCAGGACCGGCCCGGGGTGGTCAGGACCGGCCCGGCGGACGGATCGGCGACGGCCGGGAAGGACCGGCGCCCGCCGGTGTCAGCAGCGCGTCCGCGATGGCCGTGCGGGCGTACAGGACCGAGCGGCCCGCACGGTGGCCGGTGACCAGGCCCGCGTCGCGCAGCGCCGTGAGGTGCTGGGAGACCGCGGCGGCGGACAGG
The DNA here is from genome assembly GCF_053609145.1 of Streptomyces sp. NPDC054961. Lineage (NCBI taxonomy): Bacteria > Bacillati > Actinomycetota > Actinomycetes > Kitasatosporales > Streptomycetaceae > Streptomyces > Streptomyces sp. NPDC054961. The sequence continues at coordinate 242,173 of NZ_JBSGWY010000002.1, forward strand.
CCGGTGTGGAGGGCCAGTTGCGTGGTGGAGGCCGGGGTGTCCAGCTCGGCGAGGAGCAGGGTCCGGGAGCGGCCCAGTACGGCGGCGACCGCGTCGGAGGCCTTGGTGGACCGGGGCTCCCACAGGGTGCCGATGCCCCGCGCGGGATAGGCCAGTTGGGGCGGTTCGGGGGCCACCGACCGGGTCAGCACGCGGGGCCAGGCGAAGGCCGAGGGCACCAGGAGCAGTCCGGAACCGGCCTCGGCCCGGTTCAGCGAGCACTGCCGGCGGACCATGCGCAGGGTTCCGGCGTCCCAGCTGACGCTGGAGTGGAGTTCGTTCAGCACGTGCGCGGAGCCGTGCTCGGCGACCTGCCGGGCCCGGTGGAACACGTCCGCCTCGAGGACCTGGCTGATGCGCGGCCAGTAGGGCGCGAGCGCGAGTTCCCAGTACGTCTCGATCTCGGCGGTGACCTTCTCCAGCACGGCCCCGGGCTCCTCGTGGAGCAACCGCAGCCGCGGCGAGGGCGAGGACTTGAGCGCCAGGGTGGCGAGATCGGCGCGCACCTGCTCCGGGCTGCTGCGCCGGATCGCCGCCAGCTCGGCGGGGAGCTGCGGGAACGGCCCGGCGGGGGTCGGGTTGAGGAAGTCCGCGAGGTAGCCGTCGCCCGGGATCAGGGCGGCGAGCCAGCCCCGGTGCAGGCCCGCGCGCAACAGCCGGGGCCGCACCTGCGCGGCCCAGCGGCGGTGCAGCGGCGGCTCGGCCTCGTCCTTCAGCAGCCGGAAGCTGGTGACGACCTCCCACATCGGGGACACCGCGAAGCGGGTCTGCGCCAGGTCCGCGGCGGAGAACGTGAGTCCCGAGTCCATCTGCCAGCCCCCGTATGCCCGTTGGATTCGTCCTGAGCTTAATCAATACGGACCGCGGGTGGCCAGGGCGCAGGCTGCCCGCATGTTCTCCTCCTTCCGCGGTCTCCCGCCCACCGTGTGGACCCTCTTCGCCGGCACGGTCGTCAACCGGCTCGGGCACCTCGTCACCCCCTTCCTGGTCTTCCTGATGGCCGACCGGGGCATCACCGGATCCGACATCTCCTTCGTCCTGGGCGCCCTGGGCGCCGGAAACCTGCTCGGCCCGGCGCTCGGGGGGCTGCTCGCCGACCGGATCGGGCGCCGCCCGGCCATGCTGATCGGGCTCGTCGGCTCCGCCGTCGCGCAGGGAGCGCTGTTCCTGGCCCCCGGCGTGTGGACGATGGCCGCGGCGGCCCTGCTGCTCAGCGCGGCCGGGGCGACCGTCCCGCCCGCCGCTTACGCGCTGATGGCCGACGCGGTCGACACCGGCTGGCGCCAGCCCGCGTACGCGCTGTTCGGCTGGGGCGTCAACATCGGCACGGCCGTCGCCGGAGTGCTCGGCGGCTTCCTGGCCGCGCACGGGTACTGGCTGCTCTTCACCGTCGACGCCGGCACGGCCCTCGTCTACGCGGTCGTGGTCGCGACCCGGCTGCGCGAGCCCGCCCGCACCGCGCCGCGCGCGGGCACGGGCCTGGGCTACGGGGTCGTCCTGCGGGACCGGCTGCTGCTCGCCCTGCTCCCGCTGCTCGGGATCCAGCTGTTCGTCTACTCGCTGACCGAGGTCGCCCTGCCGCTGGCCGTCCGCGACAGCGGGTTCTCGCCGGCCGTGTACGGGTCCCTCGCGGCGGTCAACGCCGTGCTGGTGGTGGCGCTGCAGCCGTTCGTCACGGCCCGGCTCGCGGGACTGCCGCAGCTGCCGGTGCAGGCGGCCGGCAGCGCGCTGATCGCCGCCGGGGTGGCGCTGACCGGGCTCGCGGACTCCGTCACCGGGTACGTGGTCTCGGTGGCCGTCTGGTCGGCCGGCGAGGTGGCCGTGGCCGGCATCGCGGCCTCCGTGGTGGCCGACCTGGCCCCCGCCGACGCGCGCGGCCGCTACCAGGGCGCCTTCTCCTGGACCTGGGGAGTCGCCCGCTTCGCCGCGCTCACCCTGGGCGTCGCCCTCTACACCGGCCTGGGGGCGAGCACGCTGTGGTGGGGCGCCCTCGTCACCGGCCTGCTCGGCGCGGCGGGCACCCTGGCGCTGCGCACCCGGATCAGCGCCCGTACCGAGCACGCGCTGGCGGCCTGACGGCCCGCCGGGGAGACGGTCCGAGCGGCCGGTGGTGCGGGCCCCCGGGGGCCGGCTGCTACACCGGGAACTTGCGGCCCACCCAGCGGAAGGTGAACTCGATGAGCACGGCCGCGGCGGCGGCGATGCCCACGGCGGTCCACGGCATCACCGCGCCCTCCAGCTTGAGCTGGAAGAAGTCCTGCAGCCACGGCACGACCAGGACGATCAGGAAGGCCCCGCCCATCGCGCCGACCAGGCCGACCCGCCACCACGTGTACGGGCGGGCGATGATCGCCAGCACCCACATGGAGGTCAGGAACAGCGTGAGCGTCGCCGCGCTGGTCTCGGCCTGGAGGGCGTCCGGGCCGGTGTAGTGGTGCCGGGCGACCAGGTACGTCACGAAGGTGGCGACGGCGGCGATCACACCGCCGGGGATCGCGTACCGCATCACGCGTTTCACGAAGTGCGGCCTGGCCCGCTCCGTGTTCGGGGCCAGGGCCAGGAAGAAGGCCGGGATGCCGATGGTCAGCGTGGACAGCAGCGTGAGGTGGCGCGGCAGGAACGGGTACTCGACCTGGGAGCAGACGACCAGGACGGCCAGCAGCACCGAGTAGACCGTCTTCGTGAGGAAGAGCGTGGCGACGCGGGTGATGTTGCCGATGACGCGGCGGCCCTCGGCGACCACCGAGGGGAGGGTGGAGAAGCTGTTGTTCAGCAGCACGATCTGGGCCACGGCGCGGGTGGCCTCGGAGCCCGAGCCCATGCTCACGCCGATGTCGGCGTCCTTGAGCGCGAGCACGTCGTTGACCCCGTCGCCCGTCATCGCGACCGTGTGGCCCCCGGACTGGAGGGCGGCGACCATGTCCCGCTTCTGCTGCGGGGTGACGCGGCCGAAGACGGAGTTCTCGTCGAGGACCTTGGCCATGGCGGCCTGATCGGTGGGGAGCGAGCGGGCGTCGACGGTGTTCTGCGCGCCCGGCAGCCCGAGCTTGCCGGCGACCGCGCCGACGGAGACCGCGTTGTCGCCGGAGATGACCTTCGCCTTGACGTCCTGGTCCGCGAAGTAGCGCAGCGTGTCGGCGGCGTCGGGGCGCAGCCGCTGCTCCAGGACGACCAGGGCGGTCGGTCTCACCCCGGCGGCCACGGCCGCGTCGTCGAGTTCGCGGGCCGCCCTGCCCAGCAGGAGGACCCGCAGGCCCCGCTCGTTGAGTTCGTCGATCTCCTCCAGGGCCGGGTCCCCGGCCGGGAGCAGCACGTCGGGGGCGCCGAGCAGCCAGGTGTTGTTCTCGCCGTCGCCCTCGCTGAAGCTGGCGCCGCTGTACTTGCGGGCGGAGGAGAAGGGCAGCGATTCGGTGCAGCGCCACTCGGCGCTGTCGGGGTAGGCGTCGATGATCGCCTGGAGGCTGGCGTTGGGGCGGGGGTCGGATTCGCCGAGGGCACCGAGCACCTTCTCGACGTACGCGGCGTCCGCGCCGCCGAGCGGGCGGCACTCGGTGACGTCCATGCCGCCCTCGGTGAGGGTGCCCGTCTTGTCGAGGCAGACGATGTCGACGCGGGCGAGGCCCTCGATGGCGGGCAGCTCCTGGACCAGGCACTGTTTGCGGCCCAGCCGGATGACTCCGATGGCGAAGGCGACGGAGGTGAGGAGGACGAGGCCTTCGGGGATCATCGGGACGATGCCGCCGACGGTCCGGGCGACGGCGTCCTTGAAGTTGTTGTCCTTGACGATCAGCTGGCTGACGATGAGGCCGATGGAGGTCGGGATCATCATCCAGGTGACGTACTTGAGGATGGTGGAGATGCCGGAGCGCAGCTCGGACTGGACGAGCGTGAAGCGGGAGGCCTCTTCGGCCAGCTGGGCGGCGTAGGCCTCGCGTCCGACCTTGGTGGCGGTGAAGGCGCCGCCGCCCGCGACGACGAACGAACCGGACATGACCGGGTCGCCGGGCTTCTTCAGGACGGGGTCGGCCTCGCCGGTCAGGAGGGACTCGTCGATCTCCAGGCCGTCGGCCTCGCCGACGACACCGTCGACGACGACCTTGTCGCCGGGGCCCAGCTCGATGACGTCGTCGAGGACGATCTCGGAGGTGGAGATCTCGGCGGCCCTGGCGTCGCGGCGGACGCTGGGTTTGGCCTCGCCGATGACGGCGAGGCCGTCGAGGGTCTTCTTGGCCCGCATCTCCTGGATGATGCCGATGCCGGTGTTCGCGATGATCACGAATCCGAAGAGGCTGTCCTGGATCGGTGCGACGAGGAGCATGATCACCCAGAGCACGCCGATGATCGCGTTGAACCGGGTGAAGACGTTGCCGCGGACGATCTCGGTGGTGGAGCGGCTGCTGCGGACGGGGACGTCGTTGACGTCGCCGCGCGCGACGCGCTCGGCGACTTCGGCGGTGGTCAGCCCGGCGGGCTTGAACCGTGGTGCGGGTGGTTTGACCGGGTGGACGGGATCGAGCTCGGCGCCCGCGTCGATCGCGGTCCCGGCGGTCACGCCGCCGCCACCGGGGCCCGGCTCCGGTCCCTCTGCTTCGATCCTCGCCCGCTGCGTCATGCTTTCGACGGTAAAGGGCGATTCAACGGTTCACCCGCCGAGAGGCCCGAAGATCCGACTTCGGGATGAGCCGGATCCTCCCCTGGTAGCCCCCGGGGTCCGACGGGCCCCAGCCGGTCGGCCGGTCCGGCCGGTCCGGCCGGGGCAGTACACCTAGCCCGCCTGGGGCGCCGTACCCGCCGGCCCGTCCTCGCCCCGCGCGGCCGACTCGGCCGCGGCGGCGGCGTGGCGCTTGAGGGCGGCGTCGCGGCCCCGCACGTACCAGAGGCCGATCAGGCCGAGGACGCCGCCGGCCGCGCAGGTCCAGACCCACCACAGCAGGTCCCGGTCGGCGAACCACCCGTAGAAGGGGAGCTGGACGACGAAGAGGGCGAACCACAGGATCGTGCCGCCCAGGACGGTCCCGACGACCGGGCCCTCAAGGGGCTCGGGGGCCTCGTGCTGCGCAGTCCATTTCGCCATGGGGACCAGTCTAGGCCGCCCGGCCCAAGGTCTACGCGCGGAGATAGACGACGCTTCGTTCATGTGTTCATACTGAAACGGTTTGCGAATGGCCCATTTTCGCCGTATGAACCACCAATGAGGACCAGGACCGTATGAGCACGTCGGCCCCCGTGGACCGCTATTTCAAGATCTCCGAGCGCGGCTCGACCATCGGCCGCGAGGTCCGCGGCGGCTTTGCCACGTTCTTCGCGATGGCCTACATCATCGTGCTGAACCCGATCATCCTGGGCAGCGCGAAGGACATGTACGGGCACCAGCTCGACGGCGGCCAGCTCGTGACCGCCACCGTCCTGACGGCCGCCTTCTCCACCCTCCTCATGGGGGTCATCGGCAACGTCCCGATCGCGCTGGCGGCCGGCCTCGGCGTCAACACCGTGGTCGCCCTCCAGCTCGCCCCGCGCATGAGCTGGCCCGACGCCATGGGCATGGTGGTCCTGGCCGGCTTCGTGGTGATGCTGCTGGTCGCCACCGGCCTGCGCGAGCGGGTCATGAACGCCGTCCCGCTCAGCCTGCGCAAGGGCATCGCGATCGGCATCGGCCTGTTCATCATGCTGATCGGCCTGGTCGACTCGGGCTTCGTCACCCGCGTGCCCGACCTCGCGCACACCACGGTCCCGCTCCAGCTCGGCAGCAACGGACACCTGCACGGCTGGCCCGTACTGATCTTCGTGATCGGCGTGCTGCTGACGCTGACGCTGATCATCCGCAAGACCCCCGGCGCGATCCTGATCTCCATCGTGGTCATGACCCTCGCCGCCGTCGCCGTGCAGCTGATCGTCGGGCTCCCCGACGCGGCCTGGGGCCTGACCGTCCCGGAATGGCCGGGCAATCCGGTGGCCGCCCCCGACTTCGGGCTCGTCGGTCAGGTCAGCCTGTTCGGCGGCTTCGGCAAGGTCGGGATGCTGACCGGCATCCTCTTCGTCTTCACCGTGCTGCTGTCCTGCTTCTTCGACGCCATGGGCACCATCCTCGGCGTCGGCGACGAGGCCAAGCTGACCAGGCCGGACGGCACCTTCCCGGGGATCAACCGGGTCCTGTTCGTCGACGGCCTGGCCGTCGCCTCGGGCGGCGCGACCTCGTCCTCGGCCACCACCTGCTTCGTGGAATCCACGGCGGGCGTCGGCGAGGGCGCCCGGACGGGCCTGGCGAACATCGTGACCGGCGGCCTCTTCGCCGTGTCGCTGTTCCTCACCCCGCTCGCCACGATGGTCCCCTCGCAGGCCGCCACCCCCGCCCTCGTCGCGGTCGGCTTCCTGATCCTGGCCGGTTCGGTCAGGGACATCGACTGGGACGACTTCACCATCGCCGTGCCGGCCTTCCTGGCCATGGTGATGATGCCCTTCACCTACTCGATCACCAACGGCATCGGCATCGGCTTCGTGACCTTCGCCGTCCTGCGGCTGGCGACCGGCCGGGGCCGCGAGGTCCCGACCGCCATGTACATCGTGTCGGCGGTGTTCGTCTTCTACTACGCGATGCCGGCGCTCGGCCTCGCCTAGGCCACAGGCCCACGGATCCCACGGGTCCCACGGACCTCACGAGCCTCACCGGCCTCGCGGGCCTCACGTGAGCCCGTAGAACTTCTCCGTCTCGTCGACGGCCGCCTTGAAGCGTTCGTCGAAGTCGTCGCGAATGAGCGTCCGGACCACATAGTCCTGGACGCTCATTCCGCGTTTGGCTGCATGAGTCCGGAGCCTGTCGAGGAGCTCCCCGTCTATGCGCATGCTCAGCACATGTGTCCCCATGCCGAAAGAGTCGGGGCACGGGGCGGGGACGCGTGTCACTTTCCGGAACCGACTCACCCGTACGAGTGACACGAGATACCTGGTGTTCCTTAGGTAGAGTAATGAGTTACTCTAAAGAACATGCATGACCTTTCCCATGGCGACGACGCCGCCGCCGTGAACGACCTCCGCTCCGCCGTCATGCGGCTGGGCCGGCGCCTCAAGCACCAGCGCGTCGACGAATCGCTGAGCCCCACCGAGATGTCGGTGCTCGGCACGCTCGCCCGCTGCGGCCAGGCCACCCCCGGTGAGCTGGCCCGACGCGAGCACGTACAGCCGCCGTCGATGACCCGCATCGTGGCGCTGCTGGAGGCCAAGGGACTGGTCACGCTGGAGCCGCACCCCGACGACCGCCGCCAGAAGGTGGTCCGCCAGACCGAGGAGGCCGAAGCGATGCTCGAAGAGAGCCGTCGCAAGCGCAACGCCTTCCTGGCCGGGCTCGCGGCCGGGCTCACCGAGGACGAATGGGCCAAGCTCCGCGAGGCCGCGCCCGTCCTGGACAAGCTCGCGCACCTATAGGAACGACACCAGGAGGCGACCCTTTTTGAGTACGGGACCCGGAGCAGACTCCGCCCCCGGCCATACATCCACCACTACGCGCGCCGCCGGGCGCGCCGCGGGCGCGAACGCCGAGAAAGCGCGGAACGCGCGCAAGGCACCGAACCCGCGGAAGCCCCGGAACCCGAAGAACTCGATGTTCAGCTCGCTGAAGATCCGGAACTACCGGCTCTTCGCCACGGGTCAGGTCGTCTCGAACACCGGCACCTGGATGCAGCGCATCGCCCAGGACTGGCTGGTCCTCTCCCTGACCGGCTCCGCCTCGGCCGTCGGCATCACCATCGCGCTGCAGTTCCTGCCGATGCTGCTCTTCGGCCTCTACGGAGGCGTACTCGCCGACCGGCTCCCGAAGCGCCAGCTGCTCCTCTGCACCCAGACCGCGTTGGGCCTCACCGGCATCGCGCTCGCCGTCCTCACCCTCGCCGGCCACGTACAGGTCTGGCACGTCTACCTCGCCGCCTTCCTGCTCGGCCTGGTCACCGTCGTGGACAACCCGGCCCGGCAGACCTTCGTCCCCGAGATGGTCGGCAAGGACCAGGTGGCCAACGCGGTCAGCCTGAACTCCGCCAACTTCCAGTCCGCGCGGCTGGTCGGCCCGGCGATCGCCGGCGTCCTGATCACCGCCGTCGGCTCCGGCTGGGCCTTCCTGCTGAACGGCCTGTCCTTCGCGGCCCCGATCGTGGGCCTGCTGCTGATGCGCACGGACGAGCTGCACCCGGTCGAGGTCCAGCCGCGCGCCAAGGGCCAGTTGCGGGAAGGCCTGCGCTACGTCGCCGGCCGGCCCGAGCTGATCTGGCCGATCGCGCTCGTCGGATTCATCGGCACCTTCGGCTTCAACTTCCCGATCTGGCTGTCGGCGTTCGTCAGCGAGGTGTTCCACGGGGACGCGGGCACGTACGGACTGTTCAACACGCTCATCGCGGCGGGCTCCCTCGCCGGGGCGCTGCTCGCGGCCCGGCGGGGCCTGTCCCGGCTGCGGCTGCTGGTCGCGGCGGCGGTGATCTTCTCCGTGCTGCTCCTGGTGGCCGCCTTCGCACCCGGCTTCTGGCTGTTCGCGGCGCTGCTCGTGCCGATCGGCGTGTTCGGCCTGACGGTCAACGTCACGGCGAACTCCAGCGTGCAGATGGCCACGGACCCGGAGATGCGGGGCCGGGTGATGGCCCTGTTCATGATGGTCTTCACCGGCGGCACCCCGATCGGCGCGCCCCTGGTCGGCTGGGTCACGGACACCTACGGCGCGCGGATCGGCATGGCAGCGGGCGGAGCGGTCTCGCTGGCCGCGGCCCTGGCGATCGGCCTCGTGCTCTCCCGCGTGGGCAACCTCCGCCTCAGCGTGAACCGCCACGGCGTCACCTTCGTCCCGGCCCCGCGCGCCCGCGAGCTGGTCACGGCGGCGTAGGGCCACCCGGCCCCGGCCCCGCCCTCCAGGGGCTCGGGGCGCGGGGGCGCGGGCCGGCCCCGGTGCCGCACCCGGACCGCGTCGCTACGCTCGGCCCATGAGACTGTTCGCCGCCGTCCTGCCGCCCGCGACCGCCGTCGCCGAACTGGCCGAAGCCGTGCGTCCCCTGCGCGACGACCACCTGCGCTGGACCGCGGAGGCGGGCTGGCACTTCACGCTCGCCTTCATGGGCGAGGTCGAGGAGCGCCTGCTCCCCGAGCTGCACGCGCGGCTCGCCCGCGCGGCGGCCCGCACCGAGTGCTTCGCGCTGCGCCTGCACGGCGCCGGCCACTTCGGCCACCGCTCCCTGTGGGTCGGCGGCGCCGGGGACCTCGACGCGCTGCGGATGCTCGCCGAGCGGGCCGACGCCGCCGCACGCCGGGCCGGGGTGGCGATGGACCAGCACCACCGGTACACGCCCCACCTCACCCTCGGCCGGCTGCGCGACGAGTCGGCCGACGTGCGTCCGTACGTCGAGCGGCTCGCCCCCTTCGAGGGCACCCCCTGGCGGGTCTCCACCCTCAGCCTGGTCCGCAGCAACCTGCCCGTCGGCGGAGTACCCGGCGAGCAGCCCCGCTACGAGACCGTCGGTGCCTGGCCGCTCTCCGGCTGAGGGCCGCGGAGCGTCCGGCACGGGCCCTGCGTCCACGGCGCCGCGACAGCCGCGTTAGTCTCGACGGGTGGATCCAAAGACCAGAAACCGCGTGATGGCCGGTGTGCTCGTCCTGATGTTCGTCGTCGTGGCCGTGGCGGCCGCGGTCGGGCAGTAGCGGCAGCCGAAGGGCCGCCGCACCCGCCCGCCCCCGCACCTACCAGGCGAACGCCTCCGGCGCCGCTCCCGGCCCCGCGAAGATCTCGTCGAGTCCGGCCAGCACCTCCTCCGAGAGCTCCAGCTCCACCGCCCGCAGCGCGGACGCGAGCTGCTCCGCCGTCCGCGGCCCGACGATCGGCCCCGTGACCCCGGGACGGGTCAGCAGCCAGGCCAGGGCGACCTCGCCGGGCTCCAGGCCGTGCTTGTCCAGCAGATCCTCGTACGCCTGCACCTGCGCCCGGACGGAACTGTTGGCGAGCGCGTCCGCCGAGCGGCCCGTGGCCGAGCGCCCGGACTGCGCCGACTTGCGGATCGCCCCGCCCAGCAGGCCGCCGTGCAGCGGGGACCACGGGATCACGCCGAGCCCGTACGCCTCGGCGGCCGGGATGACCTCCATCTCCGCGCGCCGCTCGGCCAGGTTGTAGAGGCACTGCTCGCTGACGAGGCCGAGCCGCCCGTTGCGCGCCGCGGTCTCGTTGGCCTGGGCGATCTTCCAGCCGGGGAAGTTCGAGGAACCCGCGTAGAGGATCTTGCCCTGCTGGATCAGGACCTCGACGGCCTGCCAGATCTCCTCGAAGGGGGTCAGCCGGTCCACGTGGTGGAACTGGTAGAGGTCGATGTAGTCCGTGTTCAGCCGCTTCAGGCTGGCGTCGACGGCCCGCCGGATGTTCAGCGCCGACAGGCGGTCGTAGTTGGGCCACGGCTCGCCCTCGGCGGCCATGCTCCCGTAGACCTTGGTGGCGAGGACCGTCTTCTCCCGGCGCCCGCCGCCCTGGGCGAACCAGGTGCCGAGGATCTCCTCGGTACGGCCCTTGTTCTCACCCCATCCGTAGACGTTGGCGGTGTCGACGAAGTTGATACCGGCGTCGAGGGCCGCGTCCATGAGGGCGTGGCTTTCGGGCTCTCCCGTCTGGGGGCCGAAGTTCATGGTGCCGAGGACCAGTCGGCTGACCTTGAGACCGGTGCGTCCGAGCTGTGTGTACTTCATGGGGCACTAGCCAACTGCTTGGAGTGGACTCGAAGCAAGACCCGTCCGTGCGGGGCGTAGGCGTGCCCCGCCGCGCGTCGCGCCCGGGCGGTCGGGCCGGCAAGGCCGGTCAGGCGTCCTCGCGGGGCCGGTAGGGGGCGCCGATGCCCCACGCCTGGTGCAGCACCGCCGCGAACTCGCCCGCCAGGCGGTGTTCGCCCGAGGCGTTGGGGTGGGTGCCGTCGTAGGTGTCGTGGTGGATCTCGTACGAGGCCGGTCGCGCGGCCAGCAGGATCGGCGAGGCGGCGGTCGACAGGTCGGCGACCGCCTTGGCGAGCAGCTCGTTGAACCGCTCGACCTCCGCCGCGAAGGGCGCGTCGTCCTGGGCCCGGACGTTGGGGATGACCGGCAGCAGGACCATCCGTATCGCGGGGCGGGCGGCGCGGGCCTCGGCGACGAACAGGCGGACGTTGGCGGCGGTGGCCTCGGCGTCGGTGTAGAAGCCGAGGTCTATGAGCCCGAGGGAGACGAGCAGGACGTCGGCCCCGCCGGAGCGGGCGGCGGGCCCGATGAGCGGGGCCATGTGCTGCCAGCCCTCGCCCCAGCCGGCCAGGTGGCGGCGGGCCTGCTCCGGGAAGCCGGGGTCGGCGTACGCGTGGCTGGCCGGCACGTCCGTGGAGGTGTCGTACAGCTCGCTGCGCGGGCCGACGATCTCGTACGGGCCGCCGAAGGTGTCGTTGAGGTGCTGCCACATCCGGTAGCGCCACGTGTAGTCGCCGGCGCGTCCGATGGTCATGGAATCACCGACAAACATGAAACGCATCCGGTCATCATCGCGGATCACGCGACCGGCGCCCCTGTGATGCCGGACACGCGGGGCGGGCTGGCAGGCTAGGGGGATGCGCCCGCACCTGCTGTCGTCGACCGCCTTCTGTGCCCTGGCCGTTCTGGCCGTGACGGCCGGACCCGCCGCCGCGGCCGTCGCCTCCGTCACCGCCGTCGCCTCCGTCGCCGCCCCGAGTCCCGCCCCGTCCGGGTTCACCCTCACCGACCCCCGGATCAAGGAGTCGAGCGGGCTCGCGGCCAGCCGGGTCCACCCGGGCGTCTACTGGACCCACAACGACAGCGACGACGGGCCGTACGTGTACGCCGTGGATTCCGCGACCGGCAAGACGGTCGCCCGGATCACGATGACGGGCGTCGGCAAGCCCCGGGACATCGAGGCGATCTCGCTGGGACCCGACGGGCAGCTGTACGTCGGCGACATCGGGGACAACCTGGGCGGTTCCTGGGACCACGTGTGGATCTACCGCTTCCCCGAGCCGAAGACGCTCGGCGACGCCACGGTCAAGGCCGAGCAGTTCACGGTGAAGTACGCGGACGGGCCGCGGAACGCGGAGGCGCTGATGGTGCATCCGGTGACCGGGCGGGTGTACATCGCGAGCAAGGACGAGCGGGCGGGCGGCCTCTACGAGGGACCGGAGGCACTGTCCGCGTCCGGCACGAACACCTTCCGGCGGATCGGGGACGTCCCGTGGGTCACGGACGGGGCCTTCTCCCCGGACGGGGGGCGGCTCGCGCTGCGCGGGTACCTGTGGGCCAAGACGTACCCGTGGAAGGACGGCCGGCCGGCCGGGGACGGGGAGCAGGTGGCCGCGCCGTGGCAGGGGCAGGCGGAGTCCGTGACGTACACGGCGGACGGGAAGGCGCTGATGTTCGGGGCGGAGGGCGCGAACAGCCGCGTCGTGGCGGTCCCGGTGACCGCGCCCGCGTCGGCGGCGTCCCCGGCCCCCGCCTCTCCGGGAGCCGCCCCGGGCCCCGGTGCGGCCACCCCGCCGTCCGCCGAGGGCGGCACCTTCACGAAGGGCGCGTTCGTCCTGGTGGCGGCCACGGTCCTGACCCTGGCGGCGAAGCGGATCCTGCGCCGCCGCCCGCCGAAGAGGTGACCGGCGGCCCGTCCCCCACCCGGGCCGGCCGGGCCGGGTGGAGTGGGGGACGGGCCGGGCGGGGGACGGGCTACGCCTCCTGGATCGGGATCTGGTGGGACATCGGGTGGGCCGTCGGGTGGGCCGTCCCGGCCGGGGCTCCGTTCGCCGGGGCGGCCGCGGGCGCGGCGGCCGGCGCGGCCGCCGGGGGCGGGGACATCGACGACAGGAGCTGGCGGGCCAGGCCCAGGCCGGTGCCGCCCATGGTCAGGGCCTTCGCGAACATGTCCGACATGCCCTCCGCGCCGTTCAGCAGGATCATGTGCTCCACGTTGCCGAAGGCCCCGGCGCCCGCTTCCACGATCGCCGGCCAGTTCTCGGCCAGCTGCTGAGCGACCACCGCTTCCTGGTTCTCGGCCAGCGCGGAGGCCCGCGCCTTGATGGCCTCCGCCTCCGCGAGGCCCTTCGCCTTCGCCGACGCCGCCTCCGCGAGGCCCTTGGCCTGCGTCGCCGCCGCCTCGGCCTCACCGGTCGCCCGGGTGGCCGTCGCGGTCGCCAGACCCCGTGCCTCCGTCGCCTTCGCCTCGGCCCCGGCCGCCGTCGTCACCCGGGTGGCTTCCGCGGCCGCCGCGAGCTCGGTCTCCCTCGCCCGGGCCTGCGCCGCCGAGATGCGGGCGTCGCGGTCCGCCTCGGCCCGGGTCCTGACCTCGTACGCCGCCGCGTCCGCGGGCTTGCGCACGTCCGCCTGGAGCTGCTGCTCGCGCCGGTGCGCCTCGAGCTCCGCGACCCGGGTCTCCTGGACCACGACCTCCTGGCGCGCCGCCGCCTCCGAGAGCGGGCCCGCCTGCCGGGCGGTCGCCGCCGCCTTGTCCCGCTCGGCCTGGTAGCCGGCCTGGAGGATCTCGCTGTCCCGCGTCGCCTCCGACATCCGCGCGAAGGCGGCCTGTTCGGCCTCCGTCGCCCGCAGGTTGGCGTCGGCCTGCGCGATCCGCGCGTCCCGCTGCACCGCGGCCGCGTGCGGCATCGCCAGGTTCTTGATGTAGCCCGTGGGGTCCTCGATCTCGTGGATCTGGAGCGAGTCCACGATCAGCCCGAGCTTCTCCATCTCCGTGCCGCAGGCCGCCCGGGTCTGACCGGTCAGCTTCTCGCGGTCACGGATCATGTCCTCGACCGTCAGCCCGCCCACGATGGAGCGCAGGTGGCCCGCGAAGACGATGTGCACCCGCTCGGGCATCATCTTCTGCTGGTCCAGGAAGCGGCGGGCCGCGTTGGCGATGGACACGAAGTCGTCGCCGATCTTGAAGATGACCACGCCCTTGACCCGCAGGGGGATGCCCTGGTGGGTCACGCAGTCCACGTTCAGCTGGGTCTCGTTGAGGTCCAGCGACAGCTTCCGCACGGCCTGCACCCCGGGCACCACGAGCGTTCCGCGCCCGGTGACGATGCGGAAGCCCATGCCTTCCCCGATGCCCTCGGTCTTGTGCGCGGAGCCGGAGATGACCAGCGCCTCGTTGGGCTCGGCGACCCGCCACATGAGCTTGAACAGGCCGATCACGACCACGATCGCGCCGACGACGACGCCCGCCAGTACGCCGATAGGCATCGGCAACTCCCCCCGTTCCACGGCGGCGTCCGCCACCGAGAAGGCGAGTCTGCGCCCGCGCGGGAGCCGCGTGAAGACGGCGGCGCATTCTTGTCGCCATCTTGATACGCGGAGGTCGGGGCGGGTGCGCCGACGGCGTCAGTCCCCGTACGCGGCCATCACGTACACCGTGCGCGGCGGCAGGTACTCGACCACCGTGACCACCGTCCCGACCGCCAGCTTCCCCGTCCCCGGCGCCGGGTACGCGAGGAAGTGCTCGGCCCCGCCCCGGATCCGCACGATGACCTCGCCCACCAGCCCCGGCCCGACCGTTCCGGTGACCCGGCCGTCCAGTCCCACCATGTCCGCTTCCCCCATGGGCCGAGGGTACGCCGCCACGGGCGCGGCGGGGCGGGCCCGGGCGGGCCCGCGGCTCAGGCCGTGGTGGCGGTCCGCTCGGCGGCCTCGGACGCCGCGGACGGCTCGGCCTGCCCGGGGCGCACCCGCAGGAAGGTCAGCCAGAGCGCGGCCGCCATGACGAGCACGGCGGAGAGCGCGCCGAGGGCGTACGCGAGGCAGACGCGGGTGGCGACCTCGCCCGGCAGGAGGGTCGCGCCGAGCACGACCAGGGTGGCCACGGCCCAGCCGACCAGCTGGAGCCGGTGCTTGTGCAGGACCATCAGGGCCTGTCCGAGGACCATGGCCAGCATGTAGAAGAGGGTTCCGGCGGACATGAAGAAGAATTCCGCGCGGCCGAGCACGTCGTCGGCGTTGAAGAGCACGTGGATCAGCCACGGCCCGAGCAGCGTGGCGGGCACGCCTCCGCACACGCCGAGGCCGGTGACCACCAGGCAGGTGCGGCCGAGCAGCTTGGAGAAGCCCGCCCGGTCCCCCGCCGCGGCGGCCGAGGACAGCCCGGACAGCAGGGAGGCCTGGAGCGAGCCGAAGACGAAGAGCGGCACGCGGGCCAGCACGATCGCGTTGAGCAGCCCGGCGACCAGCGCGCCGTCGGTCGGCGCCAGCAGCTTGGAGCTGACCACGGCGGCGTTGACGACGACCTGCGCCAGCAGGGTCGACACGATGAGCGGGCCGAGCCCGCCCAGCAGCGCGGACCAGCCGTCCGCGGGGCCGCCCCGGGTGATGCCGCGCAGCACGGGGCGCGCGGTGGCGAGGACCGAGACGAGCGGCGCCACCGTGAGGATCAGCGCGAAGGCCAGGGGCGAGCTGACCCCGCCGAGCGCGAAGGCCGCGGCGAGGGCGATCCGCAGGCCGCCGTCGACGGCCAGCTGGAGTCCGTACGGGCCGAAACGGCCCAGGCCCGCCAGGACGCCCCGGGTCACGTTCGTGACCGCCATGGCGGCGAAGGACAGCCCCAGCGCCGCGACCATGTCGAGCCGGCCGTTGAAGAACGTGTCGGCGAGCGGCCGGGCGGCGAGCGCCACCCCCGCCGCGAGCAGGGCGATCAGGCCCAGGCTGAGCACGGTGATCCGGTGCAGGACCCGGGACATGCCCTCGCCGCGGACCTCGTGGGCCGCGACGATCCGGGTGAGCTCCTGCTCGACCGGGAAGAACAGTCCGAGGCCGACCGACATCAGGATCGTCCACAGCACGGAGAAGGAGGCCGCGTCCGTGGTGGACAGGCTGTGGCCGGCCGCCATGAGGTGGATGTACGAGGCGGCGCCGATGACGATGGTGCCGCCGATGACCAGCTGGGTGCCCGGCGGCAGGGACGTGAGCACGCGGGCCAGCGGTGACCGCGACCCGCTCGCCTCGGCGCCCTCCTCGGCGCCCGCGGCGGCGCTCGCCTCGGCGCCCTCCGTACTCACCACACCCACAGCTGCTCCCCGGGACCGGAACCGGACGCGCCGGTTACCGTGATCTGAGCCACAGGGTCCGCCGGAGCATGAGGACAACCGGCGCCACAGGTGGCGAGTACGCACATAGTCTTCTCAGCGTACTGCCCGGTCGGGAGCCCTCGTCCCCGGACCGGACGCCGTCCGGCGGCCCGGCCGGGCCCGTCTCCCCGCCCCGGACCGGGGGTTACCCTCCCCGATGCCATGCACCGTATGGTGAAACCCATGTCCGAAACCCCCGGTGCGCCGTCCGCGACCACTCTCGACATCATGCTGCCGTACTACGGCGACGTCGCCCTGATGCAGGCCGCGGTGCACAGCATCCTGGCCCAGAGCGACCCGAACTGGCGCCTGACCGTGGTGGACGACGGCAAGGAGCCGGACGTACCCGGCTGGTTCGCCGCCCTCGGCGACCCGCGCGTCTCGTACCAGCGCAACGAGCAGAACCTCGGCGTCACCGGCAACTACCGCAAGTGCATCGGCCTGGTCCGGGAAGAGCACTTCGTCATGATGGGCACCGACGACATCATGCTGCCGGAGTACGTCGCCACGGTGCGCGCCCTGATCGCGGAGCACCCGGGCATCGGCATGATCCAGCCCGGCGTCCAGGTCATCGACGGCGACGGCAAGCCCACCGACGGGCTCGTCGACCAGTCCAAGCGCCTGCTGTACACGCCCAAGGTGCGCGGCCGGCTGCTGATGGAGGGCGAGCGGCTCGCCGTCAGCCTGCTGCGCGGCAACTGGCTGTACTTCCCCGCCATGTGCTGGCGCACCGACGCGGTCCGCAAGGCCGGCCTGCGCGACAACCTCGAGGTCACCCAGGACCTGGCGCTGGAGATCGACCTCGTCCAGGCCGGCGAGCAGATGCTCGTCACCGACACGGTGTGCTTCCAGTACCGCCGGCACGCGGTCAGCATCTCCTCCCAGCAGGCCTTCACCGGAAAGCGCTTCGCCGAGGCCAACCGCTTCTTCATGGAGGTCGCGGACCGGCTGGACGCGCAGGGCTGGACGAAGGCCGCCAAGGCCTCCCGGCTGCACCTGTCCTCCCGGATCCACGCGCTGACCATGGTCCCGGGCGCGCTGAAGAACAAGCAGAGCGAGGGCACCCGCACCCTGCTCCGGCACGCCGTCGGCGCCGACCACCGATAGCACCGCGGCGCGGCCGTACCGCCCGCGGCCGCACGCGGCGCCCCCCGGCCCCTCGACCACCCAGCGAAGGGCCCGCCACCACCCACCGTCCCCCACTCGACCGCCCGGAGCCCGCCCATGCACGACACCAGCCCTTCTCTGCCCCGTGTAGCAGTCCTCGGCGGCACCGGCTTCATAGGCCGGGCGATCTGCGCCACGCTCGCCGAGCGCGGTCACGGTCTGCTCGCCATCGCGCGCAAGGCGCCCGCCGTCCCGCTGCCCGGCGCGTTCGCCCGCCTCGACCTCACCGTCGACCCGCCGGCCGACCTGGCCGCGCTGCTCACGGAGCACCGGATCGACGTGGTGGTCAACGCGGCGGGCGGCATGTGGGGCCTGACGGACGAGCAGATGGTCGGCGCCAACGTCGGCATGGTCGCCCGCCTGCTCGAAGCGCTGGGGACGATGGCGCAGCCGCCCCGGCTGGTCCACCTCGGCAGCGTGCACGAGTACGGCCTCTGCCCGATCGGCGTCTCCCTCGCCGAGGACTCCGTGCCCCGGCCGCCGATGGTCTACGGGCAGCTGAAGCTGCGCGCCACCGCGATGATCGCGGACGCCGTCCGCGAGGACGGCCTGGACGCCATCGTGCTGCGCCTGGGCAATGTCGTCGGCGCCGGCCAGCCCTCGCACAGCCTGCTGGGCGTCATGGCCGGCAAGCTGGCCGAGGCCCGGTCCGCCGGGACCGTCGCGGAGCTGGCGCTCGCGCCGCTGACCGCCCAGCGCGACTTCGTGGACCTCCAGGACAGCGTCGACGCCATCATGGCCGCGCTCGCCCCGGTGCCCGCGCCCCCGGTCCTCAACGTGGGCCTGGGCCGGGCCAGCTCGGCCCGTGAGCTGGTCGAGCTGCTGATCGAGGAGAGCGGCGTACCGACGAACGTCACCGAGGTTCCCGCGCCGGACGGCACCGGCCCGGAGACCGAGTGGCAGCAGCTCGACATCACCGCCATCAAGCAGGCCCTGGTCTGGAAGCCGGACCGCACCCTGCGCGAGGCGGTCGCCGCCCTCTGGGCCGCCGAGGTCACCGCCCGAAGCTGACCGCTCCGACCCGAGCACGTGCTCCGAGGGCCTCACCGGCCCGGCCGCCCGTCGGTACGATCCGGTGAGGTCCTCGACCCGTTGCCGGGCGAGCTCCCCCGGAACCCCCTTCCCAGGAAGCCTGAACCCCCTATGTCCCGCAACAGACGAGTCCTGCCCGGCCATCGCGGAACGCTCGCCGAGGTCTACTCCTCACGGGCCAACAGCTTCGGCGTGCTGCGGCTGCTCCTCGCTTCGTCGGTCGTGCTCTCGCACGTCTACCCCCTCGGCTGGGGCCCGCTCGACCCGCTGTGGCGCTACAGCGGCCAGCAGACCGACGTCGGCAAGATGGCCGTGGTCGGCTTCTTCGTCCTCTCCGGCTTCATGATCACGGGCAGTGGGGCCCGGATCACCGCCGGGCGCTTCGCCTGGCACCGCGCGCTGCGCATCCTGCCGGGCCTGTGGGGCTCGCTGCTGCTCTCCGCGCTCGTCATCATCCCGGCGCTCTACTACTGGCTCCACGGCAGCCTGAACGGCTACTGGAACCACCCGCAGGGTCCCCTCGGGTACCTCTCCGGCACCTGGACCACCGCGATCAGCAACGGCTGGGACATATCCGGGGTGATCGCCGAGGGCAAGGCCCGCGGCACCAACTTCGACGGGGGCATCAACGGCGCCCTGTGGTCGCTGAAGTACGAGATCCTCTGCTACGTCATGGTCGGCATACTCGGCGCCTCCGGAGTCCTGCAGCGGGCCCGCAAGTTTCTTCCGCTGGCGGTCGTGGCCCTCGGCCTGGTGATCCTGAACGACTGGATCGAATCCCCCAAGTGGCGGGGCATCCCCGGCGACCTCGGCTCCGCCGTGTCGGTCCCGGCGCTCGGCGCCATGAGCGTGCACTCCCTGATCGTGCTGGTCTTCGCCTTCCTCCTCGGCGGCACCTTCCAGCTCTACCGCGACCGGCTGCCGGTCAACGACCTGCTGGCGCTGGGCTCCGTCGTGGTGCTCGCCGCCTCGCTGGTCTTCGGCGGGTTCTTCGTCTTCGGGTACCCGACCTTCGCCTACCTGCTGATCTGGCTCGCGGTCAGGCTGCCCAAGCCGTTCCAGAAGATCGGGCGCAAGCGCGACTTCTCGTACGGCATCTACATCTACGGGTTCACCGTGGAGCAGTCGCTGGCCATGCTGGGCTACGCGAAGTACGGCAAGCCCGTGTTCCTGCTGCTGGCGATGGCCGGCACGGTGGTCCTGGCCGCGCTGTCCTGGTACCTGATCGAGTCCCCGGCCATGAAGCTGAAGAACTGGACCCCCGGTTTCCTGCGCAAGCGGCGCGAGGCCGCGGCGCGGGCCGCTGTCGCGGCGACCGGGACGGACCCGGCCCCCGCCGGCCGGCCCGGCACGCAGCAGCCGGATCCGGAGCAGCGGCCCCAGGAAACCTCCGGGGTATCGGCCTGACACCCGGCCCCTGCCCCTGACCGGCAGGGAAGAAGGGCCCGGACCTCCGTGGAGGTCCGGGCCCTTCGCCATGCCGGTCAGCCGGTCAGCCGTTCAGCCGGTCAGGAGTGGCCGAGGTCCGCCAGGACCTCTTCGTCCGCCGCGGGGACCGAGCCCGAGTCGGGGGCCGGGCGCAGGGGGAACTCGTCCGCGGCCATGGAGTCGAGCACCGGCGGCGCGGGCCGCGGGGGCTTCGGCATGACGGCGGCCTCCGAGTGGCCGCCGCATCCGTAGGACAGGGAGACCAGGCGGCCGTCGGCCGGTCCGAACTCGTTCGCGCAGATACCGAACGCCTGGCCCAGGGAGCCGCCGATCGCGACGAGGAAGCCGCAGGACACGCACGACGCGGGGGCCGCCTGCGCCATCGGGGTCTTCGCGCCGAAGGACTCGTCCCAGCGGTCGGCCGCGCTGTGCAGGCCGTAGCGGGACAGGACGCGCGCACGGCGCATGCCGAGTTCTTCGGCCACCGAGGTGATGGAGCCGCGTACCGGGACGATCGCGCGGTCCGTGACGTCGGCGTCCTCCGCCTCGACGAGCTCGGCCATCTCCGAGGAGACCACCGAGTTCGGCGGCGGCGCGTCCTCGCCCGACCAGCCCTGCTCCAGCCGCAGGTCCTCGGCGTCCGTGGGGAGCAGGTCCCCGGGGCCCATGTCCCCCGGACGCAGCCGCTCGCTCCACGGCACCCACTCGGGGGCCAGCAGGGCGTCGTCGCCCGGAAGCAGCACCGTTTCGTCGAGCGTGACGTTCTTCGCACGGGACGCGCGGGTCACCGTCACGGCCCAGCGCCAGCCCCGGTAGGCCGGGTCCTTGCACTCGAAGAAGTGCGTGACGACCCTGTCACCCTCCGATACGGCGGCGAGGTGTGCGCCCACCACTCCGGGGGCGGCGGCTTCCTCAGCCGACGCGCGGGCGAGGTCTACCGCCTCGACGCACAGGCGGTCGGGGGTACGGCTTCGCGTCGTCGCAGCACTCACAGGTCTCGTTCTCTCCTACGCCGTCTCACGAGTGCGCCGTCCGTACTTGTCGTCCACAACGACCCGTCGGCTGTCCCTACGTAGCGCGGGCGGAGCGGACCAGAGGGCCGCGTCGACGTCCGCGCCCGATCGGGTTCCAGGGCGCACCTACCTGCGATCCATTTTGCAGGATCGCTAAGAGGCGCGCGGCCAGGAGCAGCCGCCGGTGGCGCGCTACGCACGCTACCCCCTCCGGCGCCTTCGTCCCACATGCAAGGTCCGATTCGCGGACAACCCCACTACCGGCCATCTCCGCCCGACGCGCCGGGACGGGTTTCAACGGGCCGATTGGGGCACTATGGGCGACGTGGCACCCGCACGGTCGTCCGACGACGGCTCGGGACCGGCCAGGCGGGCCGGCCGGGCCGTCGGGCGTGCCCTGCACCTGCCCTTCACCGGTACGGCGCGCGGGATCCGGCGGGCCACGCACGCGCACGGGGCCGGCGAATCGGGTCTCGGCAAGCTGATCGAACTGCACGCGATCAACGGCGCGGGCGATGTGATGATCACCGTCGCGCTCGCCTCCACCGTCTTCTTCTCCGTCCCCACGGACGAGGCACGCGGCCGGGTGGCCCTGTACCTCGCCATCACCATGGCCCCCTTCACCGTCCTGGCCCCGGTGATCGGCCCGCTGCTGGACCGCCTGCCGCACGGGCGGCGCGCCGCGATGGCGGGCGCGATGCTGGCACGGGCGCTGCTGGCGGTGATGATGTCGGGCGCGGTGGCCACCGGCGGCCTGGAGCTGTACCCGGCCGCGCTCGGGGTCCTCGTCGCCTCCAAGGCCTACGGCGTCGTACGCAGCGCCGTGGTGCCCCGGCTCCTCCCACCCAACTTCTCGCTGGTCAAGGCGAACTCCCGGGTCACGCTGGCCGGCCTGCTGGCCACGGGCGCGGCGGCACCCGTAGCCGCCGGCCTGCACGCGATCGGACCGCCGTGGCCGCTCTACGGGGCGTGCGTGATCTTCATCTGGGGAACCTTCGCGGCGTTCACCCTTCCGCACAAGGTGGACGAGGCGAAGGGCGAGCGGCGGGCGCGCCTGTCCACGCACGAGGCGCATTCGAAGCGGCCGGGGCTGCGGACGGTCAGCCGGCCGGTGCTGTGCGGGCTGCTGGCGAACGCGGCGATGCGCGCGCTGTCGGGGTTCCTGATCTTCTTCCTGGCGTTCCTGCTGCGCGAACACCCGCTCGCGGGACAGAGCGCGGCGGTCTCGCTGGGCATCGTCGGGGTCTCGGCGGGCGTGGGGAACGCCTGCGGGACGGCGGCGGGCGCGTGGCTGCGGGCGCGCGCGCCCGAGGTGATCATCGCCGCGGTGCTGTGCCTGACCCTCGCCGTCGCGATCGTCGCGGCGGTCTTCTTCAGCGGGGTCCTCGTGGCCGTGCTCGGCGCGACGGCCGGTTTCTGCCAGGCCCTCGCCAAGCTCTCGCTGGACGCGATGATCCAGCGCGACGTCCCGGAGGCCGTCCGCACGTCGGCCTTCGCCCGCTCGGAGACGCTGCTCCAGGTGGCGTGGGTCCTGGGCGGCGCGATCGGCATCGCCCTGCCCCTGAACGGCGCCCTCGGCATGGCCGTGGCCGCCGCGATCGTGGCCCTGGGCACGGTGATGGCCCTGCGCGGGGTCCTCACCCACCCCAGCGACACCCGTACGCCGTCCCGCCCACGGGTGGCGTAACCCCGCCTCGCGCCCCCTGCGAGGCCGTCCCGCGGCCGGATCGGAAATCCCGGCCGCCCGGTGGAAGCCACACCGGGACCCCGTGCAGCAGCGCAGCGCACCGGCCCGATAGCCTTCGGCTCATGACCGCACCGCTTTTCTCGGGTAGGGGCCGCCGCAGCGTCGCGGCCCTCGGAGCCGTATCCGCCGGCCTCCTCCTCCTCTCCGCCTGTGACAAGCCGACGCCGCTGGCGACCGTGACGGTCGGCACCTCGTCGGTGTCCACCGAGTCCGCCTGCAACGACGGCACGGAGCTCACGGCGGAGAAGGTCCAGGAGTGCTTCACCGACCTCAAGGGCGCCAAGAGCATCGAGTACGCCCGCGGCGACACCCTCCGTCTCGGCGTCGAGCCGGACGTCGTCAAGGACGGCAAGAAGTGGCAGGCCGTCCTCGACGGACAGCCCATCACCGAGCCCTCCTCCAACACCTACCGCAGCTTCCCGGGCGCCGATGTCTTCTCGACGGGCGGCCAGGGCGAGGCCCCGGCCTCGAAGAAGCTGAACATCGTGCAGGTCGGCGAGGACGGCAAGCCGCTCGCCGTCTGGGCGTTCAACCTCAAGCTCAAGAGCTAGTCGCGTACCCCCTGTGCGCGTGCTCATCGTGACCGCGGTGACGGCGGAGGCAGACTCCGTCGTCGCCGGTCTGTCCGAGCCCACACCGCATCCGGACCACACCCCCGGTCCCGGGCCGCGCACCCTCCCCGGTGGCTACCTCATCCACCGCCGGGGAGACTTCGACGTCCTCGTGGCCGGCGTCGGCCCGGCCGCCGCGGCGGCCGGCGCCGCGACCGCCTTGGCCCTGGCCCCCGCGCCGCAGGGCCCGGGCGGCTACGGCCTCGTCGTCTCCGCCGGCATCGGCGGCGGGTTCGTTCCCGCCGCCCCCACCGGCTCCCTCGTGGTCGCCGACGCGATCGTCGCCGCCGACCTGGGCGCCGAGACCCCGCAGGGGTTCCTGACCGTCACGGAGCTCGGCTTCGGCCGGAGCGTGCACCTGCCTCCCGCCGCGCTCGCCGCCCGGGCCGCCGAGGCGACCGGGGCGCTGCTCGCGCCCGTGCTGACCGTTTCCACCGTCACCGGCACCGCCGCCCGCGCGGCCGGGCTCGCCGCCCTCCACCCCCTCGCCGGGGCCGAGGCCATGGAGGGTTTCGGGGTGGCGGAGGCCGCGGCCGCGCACGGGCTGCCCGTGCTGGAGGTCCGTGCCGTCTCCAACGCCGTCGGGCCCCGCGACCGGGCCGCCTGGCGGATCGGTGACGCGCTGACCGCCCTGGCCGACGGCTTCCGGGCGCTGGGACCCGTACTCGCCGCTTGGGAAGGCACCTCGTGAACGCGCTGAACCCCCCGAACCCCCCGAACTCGCCCGACGCCGTGAAGCCCGTGCGGATCGCCTACTCGCCCTGCCCGAACGACACCTTCGTGTTCGACGCCTGGGCCCACGGCCGCGTCCCCGGCGCGCCCGCCCTCGACGTCACCTTCGCGGACATCGACCTCACCAACGGCATGGCCGAGCGCGGCGAGCTGGACGTCCTGAAGGTCTCCTACGCCGTCCTGCCGTGGGTGCTCGACGAGTACGCGCTGCTGCCCTGCGGCGGTGCGCTCGGCCGCGGCTGCGGTCCCCTCGTCCTCACCCGCGAGCCGGGCCTGGACCTGACCGGCAAGACGGTCGCCGTCCCGAGCGAACGCTCCACGGCCTACCTGCTGTTCCGGCTGTGGGCCGCCGACGTGCTGCCGCCCGAGGGCGTCGGCAAGGTGGTCGTGCTGCCGTTCCACGAGATCATGCCGGCCGTGCGCGACGGGCGCGTGGACGCCGGACTGGTCATCCACGAGGCCCGGTTCACCTATCAGGACTACGGGCTGCACTGCCTGGCCGACATGGGCGCGCACTGGGAGTCCACGACCGGTCTGCCGATCCCGCTCGGCGCGATCATCGCCAAGCGCTCGCTGGGCGCGGACGCGCTGCGCGTACTGGCCGAGTCGGCCCGGACCTCGGTCCGCATGGCCTGGGACGACCCGGAGGCCTCCCGCCCGTACGTACGGGCGCACGCGCAGGAGCTGGACCCGGCCGTCGCCGACCAGCACATCGGTCTGTACGTCAACGAGTTCACCGCCGGCCTGGGCGACGACGGCTACGCGGCGGTCCGCGGACTGCTCACGCGGGCTGCCGCGGAGGGTCTGGTTCCGGCCATCGCCGCCGACGCGCTGGCCTTTCCGTAGCCGACGACGGTGCCCCGCCTCCCCGAAGGGGGGCGGGGCACCGTGGTGTCCGCGGCTCAGACGTCCATCTGGTCGGCGACCGCGCGCAGCATCCCGGCGATCTGCGCACCGTGCGCCTTGTCGGGGTAACGGCCCCGCTCCAGCTGCTGCGTGACGTTCTCCAGCAGGGTCGTGAGGTCCTGCACGATGGAGGCCAGCTCGTCCGGCTTGCGTCGCTGTGCGGCCGCGACCGAGGGCGCGGGATCCAGCACGATCACCGAAAGCGCCTGGTCACCGCGTTGTCCGGCGACGACGCCGAACTCGACGCGCTGGCCGGGCTTGAGCGCGTCCACCCCGTCGGGCAGCACCGACGAGTGGACGAAGACGTCGCCGCCGTCGTCGCGGGAGAGGAAGCCGAAGCCCTTCTCGCTGTTGAACCACTTGACCTTGCCGGTAGGCACGTCCGCCCTCTGTCCTTGCGCTCGTCGGATGTGAGCGGGTCACCGACCCGCACCACTCAGGCTAATTGCCACGGTCCGGGTGACAAGACGTTCCCCGGTCCTTCGCGGATGACCGCTCCGGCCAGGGAACTACCCTGGTCGGGTGACTGTTACTCCTCAGCCCGAGCCCGCGGACACCGACCCCGACGCGCCCCGTCCCGGCGACGCGCTCGTCAAGGCCGGCGGCATCGTCTTCCTCCTCGGCGCCGTCGCCACGCTCGCCACGATGGCCCCGCTGTTCATGGACACCGAGCCGTTCCCCTCGTACGCGTGGGCCGTGTGCATGCTCATGGGCGTCGGCTTCGCCATCTCGGCGGCGGGCGTGCTGCGCTCGGCCGCCTCGCAGCGCAGGGCCGCCCGCGCGTCGCAGGCGTAGGCACAGGCGCGGTCCGGGGCGTGGTCTGGGCGGTCTTCGGCCGTGCCGGGTTCCGGCCCGCCGTGCGGGCTACGCCGTCCGCGTGCGGGCGTACTCCTCGAGCCAGCGCGGGAGTTCCGTGAGGTCCCCCAGCACCACGTCGGCGCCCGCCTCCCGCAGCTCGTGCTCCGGGCACGGGCCGGTCGGGACCGTCACCGACAGGGCGCCGGCCGCGCGGGCGCCCCGTACGTCGCCGACGTGGTCGCCGACGTAGACCTGGGCGCCGTACTCGCGCAGGGCTCCCGCCTTGGCCTCCGCCCACAGCCAGCCGACCAGCGCGTCGGGCTTCATGCCCAGGTGGTCCAGGTGCAGCCGGGCGTTCGGCTCGTGCTTGGCGGTGACGACGATCACGCGGCCGCCGAGGGCCTGTACGGCCTCTATCGCCTCGCGGGCTCCGGGCATCGCCGGGCTCGGCGCGATGGCGTGTGCGGGATAGATCTCCCGGTACCGGTCGGCCGCGGCCGGGACCTCCGCCTCCGGGAACCAGTACGCGAGCTCCTGTTCCAGCGGCGGACCGAGGCGCGTGACGACGGCGTCGGCGTCGACGAAGGTCCCCGTCTCGGCCGACAGCGCCAGGAAGGCGGCCTTGATGCCCGGCCGGGAGTCGATGAGGGTCATGTCGAGGTCGAAGCCGACGGTCAGAAGCGTGGAAGAGCTCATACGTCCATTGTGCCGAGACGGGCGGGGCGGGCGGGAACGGCGGCCCGGCGTCGCCTTGCCGGGCGGTGAACTGTGGTGACGTCCCGGCCCGCCCCGCCCCGCGGGGACGGCTCAGGACGGCGGAACGCCCCGGCGCGAGCGCCAGAAGAGGTAGAGCGCCGAGGCGACGGCCGCCGACCGGGCCAGCCAGGGCAGCATGTCGTGGAAGACCGCGCCCAGGCCCTCGTCCGTGAGCGGAGCCCCCCAGCGCCCGTTCAGCCGGCCCCACAGCCACACCACCGCCGCCGCGAACACCACCCCCGGCAGCCCGAAGACCACCCACTTCCGCTCCGCGGGACCCAGCACGCGCGAGGCGTACGCGAGCAGCCAGCCCGCCGCGAGCAGCAGCCAGTAGCCGGAGACGGCGCCCGCGACCAGCGCGATCGCCGCGAGCAGCAGGAACGCGTGCGGCTTGGGCCGCGCCGCGGCCGCCGTCTCCCCGGCCGCCGCGTTCTTCGCCTCCGCCTTCGCGCGCCGCCGCTCCCGCAGGAACCGCAGGAGCGTCCGCCGCGTCGCCTCCCCCGGCTCCCCCGGCTTCCCCGGCCCTCCCGGCTTCCCCGGCCCTCCCGGCCCGCCGGCCGCGCCCGCGGGGGCGCCGTCCGGGGCGTCCGGGTCCTTCGGTTCCGGCTCCGCGCCCGGCCCCCCGAACAGCTCCGGGATCTCGATCCCGCCCGCGAAGCCCTCCACCGAGGACCCCTGCGCGACCCGCCACCAGTCCGGCTCCATCTTCTCGCCGGAGCCGAGCTCGTCCAGTCCGGCCAGGTGCGGCGGCGCGGCCCCCCGCTGCGTCGGCACCACCGGCACCGGATCCGCCCCCGGGGCCGCGTCACGGGTCGGCGACAGCGTCCCGACGACCTCCTCCGGCGTGCCGATGCGCTCCAGGATCCGGCGCACCGCCGCCGGCGTCTCCGGTTCGTACTTGGCCCGCCGCCGGTCGATCTCGTCCCGCAGCCCCGACACCAGCCGCATCCGGTCCCCCGACGACAGGTGCCTGCGCTGCGCCAAGTCCCCGACCCGGCTCAGATATTCGTAGACCAGATGGTCGCTCTCGATCCCCACGCCCGGCTCCTCCCGTACCACCTGAAGCGAAGGTAGCGCGTGCGCCCGTGGAGCTGCCGAGGGCACAGCGGATACCGTTGACCGGATGGGGACCGGCCGACTGACCGGCCGACGCGACCAGGAGGCGACGACCGTGCCTGACCCGAGCACCGCGGGAAGCGCTCCGCGCTCCCTCGCCGAAGAGCTGCGCGCCCGTGACGACGAGGGACTCGCCGCCCTGCTGCGCGCCCGGCCCGACCTGCTGAGCCCGGTCCCCGGCGACGTGACGCAGCTGGCGACGCGGGCCGGGACCCGGGCCTCGGTGGCGCGCGCGCTGGACCGCCTCGACCGCTTCGCGCTGCAGACGGCCGAGGCCCTCGTCGTGGCCCCCGAGCCCTGCCCCTACCGGGTCCTGGAGACGCTGCTCAGCGGCGACACGGGCACCACGTCCGCCGCGGACAACGGGGCCCGCGCCGAACTGCCGCGCGCCCTCTCGACCCTGCGCGACCAGGCCCTCGTCTGGGGCGACGACGAGCGGCTGCGCCTGGTGCGCACCGCCCGCGAGCTGCTCGCCCCCTCGGCGTCCAGACCCTCCCCCACCGGGCTCGGCCCGACCGTCGCCGAAGCCACGGCGGGCATGTCGCCGACCCGGATCCAGGAGATCGTCGCGGCGGCCGGGCTGACCCCCACCCACGATCCGGTGTCGGCGGTGACCGCGCTGACGGCCCTGTTCACGGACCCGGTCCGGATGTCGGCGCTGCTCGACGAGGCCCCGGCCGAGGCGCACCAGGTGCTGGGACGCCTCGTGTGGGGGCCGCCGTACGGGGAGGTCACCCCGAATCCGACGCCCCCGGTGCGCTGGCTGCGCGACCGGGGCCTGCTGCTGCCGGCTTCGGCGCGGACGGTCCTGCTCCCCCGGGAGGTGGCGCTGTACCTGCGCGGCGGCCTCGCGCACCGGGCGACGGAGCCGCTGGCTCCGGCCGTTCCCGCGCACCGCGAGCACCGTCCACAGCTTGTGGACGCGAACGCGGCCGGCCAGGCGCTGACCTCGCTGTCCACCGTCGAAGAGCTGGTGAAGTCCTGGGAGTACACCGGTCCGGCCGTGCTGCGGGCGGGCGGGCTCTCCGTGCGCGACCTGAAGCGGACCGCCGCGGCCCTGGACACGAACGAGCCGTCGGCGGCGTTCTGGATCGAACTCGCCTACGCCGCGGGCCTGCTGGCCAGCGACGGCGAGGCCGACGAACGGTACGCGCCGACCCCCGCCTTCGACGGCTGGTGCGAACTGCCGCCCGCCGAGCGCTGGGCGGTGCTGGCGACGGCCTGGCTGGCCGCGACCCGGACCGCCGGACTGGTCGGCGAACAGGACGCGAAGGGCCGCACGCTGTCGGTCCTCGGCCCGGAGCTGGACCGCTCCGCCGCCCCCGAGGTGCGCCGCCGCGTCCTCCACCTCCTCGCCGGCCTCCCCGAGGGCGGCGCCCCGGACACCGCCGCGCTCCAGGCCCGCCTCGCCTGGGAGCGACCGGTGCGCGGCACGAGCGAGCTGCGCGCCCGCCTGGCCCACTGGGCGCTGACCGAGGCCGAGGTCCTCGGCGTCACCGGCCGCGGCGCGCTCGCCGCGCACGGCCGCGCCCTGCTGGCGGGCGAGGACCCGGCGCCGCTGCTCGCGCCGCTGCTGCCCGAGCCGGTGGACCACGTACTGCTGCAGGCCGACCTGACGGCGGTCGCTCCGGGCCCGCTGCGCCGGGCGCTCGCCGACGTCCTGGCCGTGCTCGCGGACGTGGAGTCCAAGGGCGGGGCCACGGTGTACCGCTTCACGCCCGGGTCGGTGCGCCGCGCCCTGGACGCCGGCCACACGGCCGTCGACCTGCAGGCGTTCCTGACCGAGCACAGCCGCACCCCCGTACCGCAGCCGCTCTCGTACCTCATCGACGACGTGGCGCGCCGCCACGGCCACCTCCGGGTCGGCGCGGCCTCCTCCTACGTGCGCTGCGACGACGACGGCATGCTCAACGAGATCCTGGCCGACAAGCGCTCGGCGGGCCTCGGACTGCGCCGCCTCGCGCCCACCGTGCTGGCGGCGCAGGCCGAACCCGGCGCGCTGCTCGACGGGTTGCGGGGCATGGGCTACGCCCCGGCCGCGGAATCCCGTACGGGTGACGTCCTCGTCTCCCGCGCCGATGCCCACCGCACGCCGCCGCGCCCGTCGCCCGTACCCGTCCCGGACGGGCCGCCGGTGCCGGACGCGACGCTGCTGGGCGCGGCGCTGCGGGCGATCCGCGCGGGCGACGCGGCGGCGACGGCGGTGCGCAAGGAGCCCGCGGCCTCGGGGACTCCGGGGACGTCGGGGACTTCGGCCGGGGCGCCGGGCGAACTCCCGCGCACCAGCGCGGCGGAGACCCTGGCGACGGTGCAGGCGGCCGCGATGACCGGCTCGGCGGTGTGGATCGGGTACGTCAACGCCGACGGGGCGGCGAGCCAGCGGGTCATCGCCCCGGTGCGGGTGGAGGGCGGCTTCGTCACCGGGTACGACCACACGGCGGACGAGGTACGGACGTACGCGCTGCACCGGATCACGGGCGTCGCGGAACTGGCGGAGGACCAGGTCTAGCCGGAGGCCGGGCCGGTCGAGCCGGCCCCGCGGGGAAAACCGCTGGCCAGGCGGGTCTCCGGCGCCGCACGCTGGAGCCATGCCCGAGACCCCGCCCACCGGCCCGTCCGCCGGCCCGCCTACCGGCCCGTCCGCCGGCCCGTCCGCCACCGACCGGCACCAGATCCGCGCGTCCCACACCGACGCCACCGTCACCGTCTACCAGGCGTACGCGCCCCGGCTGGGGCTCCCCGCCGCCCGGGACGGCCGCTTCCCGCCCGCGTGGAAGCGGGAGCGGATGACCTGGGTCAAGCCGTCGTTCCTGTGGATGATGTACCGCTGCGGCTGGGCCACCAAGGCCGATCAGGAGACGGTCCTGGCCGTCGAGATCACCCGCGCCGGCTTCGAACGGGCCCTGCGCGACGCGTGCCTGTCCCACTACGCCCCCGCCGTGCACCCCGACCGGGAGGCCTGGAAGGCGGCGCTGCGCGCCGCGCCCGCCCGCGTGCAGTGGGACCCGGAACGGGACCTGCGCCTGAACCCGTTGCCGTACCGCTCGCTCCAACTGGGCCTGTCCGGACCGTTCTCGCGGGCGTACGCCGACGAGTGGACGGTCTCCGTCCGCGACGTGACCCCGCTGGCCCGGGAGATCCACGGCCTGCTGCGGGCGGGCGACGAGGACGCGGCGCGCGCCCTGCTCCCGGCCGAATCCCCCTATCCGGCGGGGCCGCTGGAGCACCTGCGCGGATAGCCGTTCCCCACGGCCGCGAGCACGCGGCGGCCGGGGGAAGAAGCCGGAACGCGAGCGAGACCCCGCACCACCCGGACGGACGCGGAGGCCGGGCGCACGCGGCGACCCTACGCAGCCCCTCCCCCGACCCCCACCGGGTTGCGTCCCGCCAGCCGGAGCAGCTCGTCGACGGTCCACTGGTCGTAGACGTGCTCGCCGTACTTGGCGGCCAGCACCCGGCCG
Source organism: Streptomyces sp. NPDC054961 (assembly GCF_053609145.1). Classification (NCBI taxonomy): domain Bacteria; kingdom Bacillati; phylum Actinomycetota; class Actinomycetes; order Kitasatosporales; family Streptomycetaceae; genus Streptomyces; species Streptomyces sp. NPDC054961. The sequence continues at coordinate 273,055 of NZ_JBSGWY010000002.1, forward strand.
TCGGGTCCGATCAGCAGGTCCGCGGGCAGCCCGAACCGGCCGCCCCGCGGCCGCGGGTCCGGGAGCCGCTCCCGGCCGCGCGCCACGGCGACGGCCGACCAGGCGATCGCCCGCAGCACCGGCCACCAGGCCCGCGGGTGCAGCAGCGAGCGCGGGGAGGACTCGACGCCGAACTCCCGGTACAGCCGCTGCTCCGGATCCGCGACGACGGCGAAGGGGAAGTCGGCGGTGTGCGGCCGCAGTTCCCCGGCGCTGGAGTGGAAGAGCACGACCTCACGGATCCCGGCGGCCTCGATCTCCGCGTGGCGCCGGACGACCGAGCGCAGGTGCAGATGGCAGACGGGACACCCGGCGAAGCGCCGGAACTGCAGGTGGACCAGCCGCCCGGGGTCGGGTACGGGCACGGCCTCTCCCCCGAGGGCGGCGAGGGTGCGGGCGGGCACGGCGGAACCTGGTTCGAGCATGGGGCATCCCTCTCTCGGGGTACGTAAGCGTATGCCGTACGCCTACCCCTCCAGCGTAGGCGTATGCCGTACGCTGTCAACCGTCATGCCGCGCCCCCGCTCACACACCCCGGACCAACTGGCCGCCGCCGCCCTCGCCGTCATCGACCGCGACGGGCTCCCCGGCCTGTCCATGCGCGCCGTCGCCACCGAACTCGGCATCAGCACCATGGCGCTGTACCGCTACGTGCGGGACCGCGAGGAGCTCGAGGCGCTCGTCGTCGAGCTCGTCCTCGGCGGCATCGACACCACCCCGCCGCCCCCCGGGCCCTGGCAGGACCGGATCGCGCTCCAGGCCACCCGCATGCGCGAGGTCGTGGGCGCCCACCCGGCCGTACTGCCGCTCACCCTCACCCACCGGCACCGCTCGAAGAGCGGGCTGCGCTGGTCGGAGACGATGCTCGAGGTGCTCACGGAGGCCGGCATCGAGTCCGAGGAGCGGGTCGTCGCGCTGCGCGCGGTCATCGCCTACGTGATCGGCGCCCTCCAGCTGGAACACCTCGGCCCGCTCGAAGGCCCCGGCACCACCGCCATCGCCGGTCTCCCGGCGGACGAGTTCCCGTACATGAGGGCGACCGCGCGCGACGCCCGCTCGGTCGGCCCGGACCGGGAGTTCGGCGGCGGCCTGGCCCTGCTCCTGCGCGGCCTGACATGATCCGGTCGTGACCAGCGCATTCACCTCCGTGGACGGATCCACGGCCCCGTCCACGGCCCCGTCCACGGCCCTGTCCACGGCCCGGTCCACGGCCGGTTCCGTGCCCGCTTCCCGGTACGTCCTGTTCGACGTCGACGGCACCCTCATCGACGCCGTCGCCAACCAGCGCCGGGTCTGGGCGACCTGGGCGGAGCGGTACGGCCTGGACCCGGACGAGGTCCACGCGGTGGCGCTGCGGACCCGGCCCCTGGAGACCTTCGCGGCCGTCGCCCCGGACCAGGACCCGCACGCCTGCCTGGCCGCGCTGCACGCGCTGGAGGACGAGGACGTGCGCACCGGCGTCTACGGGGCCTTCGACGGCGCGGCCGAGCTGCTGGCCGCGCTGCCCCCGGACGGCTGGGGACTGGTCACCTCGAACTACGAGCACCGCGTGCGCGGCCGCTTCGCCCGCACCGGCCTGCCCGTCCCCCCGGTCCTCGTGGACGCCGCCTGCGTCACCGAGGGCAAGCCGTCCCCGGTCCCGTACCTGCTGGGCGCCCGGCGCCTGGGCGCCGACCCCCGGGACTGCCTGGTCGTCGAGGACGCCCCGTCGGGCATCCGGTCGGGTCTGGACGCCGGCATGACGGTCTGGTCCGTCAACACCCCCACCCCGCCGTCCGGCACCCACCGCCACTTCCGCACGCTCCGCGAGGCCGCCCCGTCCATCCTCGCCTTCGCCACCGGCCGAGGCTGACCGACCGCACGACGGTGTCGTGTGCGGCCCAGAACCACCCGGCCCGCGCGGTGATACGGCAGACTGGAGGTTTGGCCGCCCGCGCCCGGGTGGCCCTCCCCCCGCAGGAAAGGGACGTGTGTGAACGGGCCCCTCATCGTCCAAAGCGACAAAACGCTCCTCCTCGAGATCGACCACGAGCTCTCGGGCGCCGCGCGCCGCGCCATCGCGCCGTTCGCGGAGCTGGAGCGCGCTCCCGAGCACATCCACACGTACCGGATCACCCCGCTCGGCCTGTGGAACGCGCGGGCCGCCGGCCACGACGCGGAGCAGGTCGTGGACGCGCTCGTGGAGTTCTCCCGCTACCCCGTCCCGCACGCCCTGCTCGTCGACGTCGCCGAGACCATGGCCCGCTACGGCCGCCTCACCCTCTCCAAGCACCCCGTCCACGGGCTGGTCCTGACCAGCACCGACCGGCCGGTGCTGGAGGAGATCCTGCGGTCCAAGCGGATCGCCCCGCTCGTCGGCGCCCGGCTCGACGCCGACACCGTCGCCGTGCACCCCTCGGAGCGCGGACAGATCAAGCAGACCCTGCTCAAGCTGGGCTGGCCGGCCGAGGACCTCGCCGGGTACGTGGACGGCGAAGCGCACCCCATCGAACTGGACGAGGACGGCTGGGCGCTGCGCCCCTACCAGCAGCAGGCCGTCGAAGGCTTCTGGCACGGCGGCTCCGGCGTGGTCGTGCTGCCCTGTGGCGCCGGCAAGACCCTGGTCGGCGCGGGCGCGATGGCGAAGGCCAAGGCGACCACCCTGATCCTGGTCACGAACACCGTCTCCGCCCGCCAGTGGAAGCACGAGCTGATCAAGCGGACCTCGCTGACGGAGGAGGAGATCGGCGAGTACTCCGGCACCCGCAAGGAGATCCGGCCCGTCACGATCGCCACGTACCAGGTCCTGACGACGAAGCGGAAGGGCATCTACCCGCACCTGGAGCTCTTCGACTCCCGGGACTGGGGCCTGATCCTCTACGACGAGGTGCACCTGCTGCCGGCGCCGGTGTTCAAGTTCACCGCCGACCTCCAGGCGCGCCGCCGCCTCGGCCTGACCGCGACGCTGGTGCGCGAGGACGGCCGCGAGTCGGACGTGTTCTCGCTGATCGGCCCGAAGCGGTTCGACGCCCCGTGGAAGGAGATCGAGGCGCAGGGCTACATCGCGCCGGCGGACTGCGTCGAGGTCCGGGTCAACCTCACCGAGTCGGAGCGCCTCGCGTACGCGACCGCCGAGACGGAGGAGAAGTACCGCTTCTGCGCGACCACCGCCACGAAGCGGAAGGTCACCGAGGCGCTGGTGCGCAAGCACGCCGGCGAGCAGACCCTGGTCATCGGGCAGTACATCGACCAGCTCGACGAGCTCGGCGAGCACCTGAACGCGCCCGTCATCAAGGGCGAGACCTCCAACGCGCAGCGCGAGAAGCTCTTCAACGCCTTCCGCGAGGGCGAGATCAGCGTGCTGGTCGTCTCGAAGGTCGCGAACTTCTCCATCGACCTGCCCGAGGCCACGGTCGCCATCCAGGTGTCCGGCACCTTCGGGTCCCGCCAGGAGGAGGCCCAGCGCCTGGGCCGCGTGCTGCGCCCGAAGGCCGACGGCCACGAGGCGCGCTTCTACTCGGTCGTGGCGCGCGACACCATCGACCAGGACTTCGCCGCGCACCGCCAGCGCTTCCTGGCCGAACAGGGCTACGCCTACCGGATCATGGACGCGGACGAGCTGCTCGCGACCGACTGACCCGCGGCCGGCTGACCCGCGACCGGCTGATCCGCGGCCGCCGCGTCCTGCTCGCCGGATCCGGGTGCCGCCGTACGGGCCGGCACCCGGAGCCGCTCCCAGGGCGCCGGCCTCGGGAGGGAGATCCGCGCGCGGGTCCGGAAGGCGGCGCGGCAGGCCGCGCCGAGGAGGGCCGCGATCAGGGGGACGGCCCAGACCCAGAGGTGGGGCCAGTACACGAACAGGGCGCGGCCCCCGGTGGCCAGGTGGCGGGACCAGAACTCGGTGGAGGCCCGCGGCAGGACCAGCAGGCCGAGCAGCCCGGTGCCGGCGAAGGCGGCCAGCGCGGTCAGGCCAGCCCGGACGCGGCCGGTCAGCAGGAGGTACGGGATCAGGAGCGCCGGGGTCAGGGTGATCCCGGCGGCGGTGCCCAGGGCGAAGCCCTTGCCGAGCGCGGCGGGCGGAAGGCGCAGGTCCCACAGGACCGCGCAGGCGAGGCCCAGGCTGATCCGGCCCGGCAGCGGGGTCTGGAACAGCGGCTCCAGCCACAGCCCGGCGACGGTGGCGGCCATGACGGGGCCCGGCCGGGGCCGCAGTCCCGCCAGGCGGCAGGACAGCAGGATCAGCAGGGCGAGCAGGCAGGCGTTGCCCAGGACCAGGACGGCCTTGAGCACCCCGGCCGGCAGCCAGGCGGCCGGCGTGAACAGGATCGCCGCGAAGGGCGGATACACGGCGGGCGGACTCCACTCGGCGGCGGAGAAGCCGTGGACGAGTGCGTCGGCCATGGGGACGCGCGGGGCGATGCGGAGCACGCCGAGCGCGAGCAGCAGGCCCGTGACCAGCACACCGGCGCGAGGCGACGGCAGACGGCTGGTGCGGGAACTCCGGGTCACGGCGTGACCTTAGTGGATCAGCACTCCGGCGCCCGCGCGCTGCGCGAACAGCGGGGCCGGGTAAGGCCTCAGCGGCGTATGACGCCCGCGTCCTCGGCGTATTCGCCGAGGACGACGACGCTCACGGCGGTCGCCGCGAAGACCTTGGCCGCCCGCAGGATGCCGCCGACGCGGTGGCGCGGAAGGGAGTCGGAGGTGGCGGTGGCTCCTGCGGCCTTCGGCCGGGAGGTGCCCCCGGGGCGCGTGCCCTGGATCGGGGTGAAGGTTGCGGTGCTCATGTGTTCATGGTGGCTTTTCGTGCCGCGCAGCACATCGCCCGCGGGGCGGAGCCCGGGAGCGTCCCGCCTACGACTCCCGGCCCATGCGTCCCCCTACGGGCTCTGCCCAAAGGAGGAGGCCCTCCGAACGACACCCCTACGGCACCCGTTCGGGGGCATCGGGGGCATCGGGGGAAGAGACTTCCGGCCGGTTCCGCACGTCCGGGCCCCGTCGCCCCCGCCGTCGGGTTATTCGCTCGCGCGCCACCGGCCCGGTGACTACAATCTCCGCTCTGCCGCCTCCCGCTGCCGCACCGGGGAGAGCCGCCCGCCGGACGGAAACCGGCGGGCCTGTCCGTCCGCATCACGCAGTCACCCAGCAGCAGGAGGCAGTTCCGTGCCCGCGCACGCCCCCGCAGACGTCCCCACCGACACACACGGCGCCGCCGGCCCCCTGGGCCGCGAGCGGTCCCACCTCGCCGCGTCCCGCTCCGCCCTCCGCGCGATGCGCGAGGACGTCGAGGCCCTCGACATCCGCGACGTCACCGCGAACTGGGTCAACGCGATCGTCCTCCAGGCCCAGATCGACGACCGGATCAAGGCCCTCGCCGACCTCGCCCACACCCCGCTCTTCTTCGGCCGCCTCGACTACCTGCACGCGCCCGGCGCCGAACTCGCCGAAGGCGCGGAGGGCGAGCAGTTCTACATCGGCCGCCGCCACGTCCACGACGCGGGCGGCGACCCGATGGTCATCGACTGGCGCGCACCCGTCTCCCAGCCCTTCTACCGGGCCTCGAAGGCCGACCCGCAGGACGTCGCGCTGCGCCGCCGCTTCGGTTACACGGGCGGCGAGCTGACCGCGTACGAGGACGAGCACCTCTCCGATCCGGCCGAGGCGACGGCCGTCAGCAAGCTGCTCCAGCAGGAGATCGAGCGGCCGCGCGTCGGTCCCATGCGCGACATCGTCGCGACGATCCAGCCGGAGCAGGACGAGATCGTCCGTTCCGGCCTGTCCGGCTCGGTCTGCGTCCAGGGCGGCCCCGGTACCGGGAAGACGGCCGTCGGCCTGCACCGTGTCGCGTACCTCCTCTACGCGCACCGCGACCGCCTCGCCCGCACCGGCACCCTGGTCATCGGGCCGAACCGCTCCTTCCTGCACTACATCGAGCAGGTCCTGCCCGCGCTGGGCGAGCTGGAGGTCAAGCAGGCCACGGTCGACGACCTGGTCGCCCGCGCGGGCACGGAGGTACGGGGCTCGGACTCCGCCGAAACCGCCGTCGTCAAGGGCGACGCCCGCATGGCGCAGGTGCTGCGGCGCGCGGTCCACTCCCACGTGACGCAGCCCGTGGAACCGCTGATGGTGGTCCGCGGGTCGCGCCGCTGGCGCGTGCCGGCGTACGAGATCGCCGAGATGGTCACCGAGCTCCAGAACCGCGACATCCGCTACGGCGCCGCCCGCGACGCCCTGCCGCAGCGGATCGCGCACGCGGTCCTCGTACGGATGGAGCAGGCCGGCGAGGCCCCGGACGACCGGGTCCAGGACGCGGTGGCCCGCAACGCGGCCGTCAAGGCCGTGGTCAAGACGGTGTGGCCGCTGGTGGAACCGGCCAAGCTGGTCCTGCGCCTCCTCTCCGACCCGGAGTTCCTGGCGGCGCAGGCGGACGGGATCCTGTCGCCGGACGAGCAGCGGCTGCTGCTGTGGGCCAAGCCGCAGCGCGGGGTGAAGTCGGCGAAGTGGTCGGCGGCGGACCTGGTCCTCATCGACGAGGCCACGGACCTGGTGGAGCGCACGCACTCGCTCGGCCACGTCGTCCTCGACGAGGCGCAGGACCTGTCGCCGATGCAGTACCGGGCGGTCGGCCGCCGCTGCACGACCGGCTCGGCGACCGTCCTCGGCGACCTCGCGCAGGGCACGACCCCGTGGGCGACGCGCAGCTGGGACGAGGCGCTGGGGCACCTGGGCAAGCCGGGTGCGGTGCTGGAGGAGCTGACGGCGGGCTTCCGCGTGCCGCGCGAGGTGATCGCCTACGCGTCCCGCCTGCTCCCGTCGATCTCCCCGGGTCTGGCTCCGGTCTCCTCGGTCCGCGAGACCCCGGGGTCGCTGGTCGTCACGCCGGTCGCGTCGTCGTCCGGCCTCACCGGGGCGGTGATCGAGGCCTGCCGGTCGTCGCTGGCGCACGAGGGGTCGATCGGCCTGATCGCGGCGGACGCGCGGATCCCGGAGCTGGCGCGGGCCCTGGACGCGGCGGGGCTCCCGTACCTCGCGCCCGGCGAGGAGACCACGGCGCAGTCGCGGCTGACGCTGGTGCCGGCGTCGCTGGCGAAGGGTCTGGAGTACGACTACGTCGTCCTGGACGAGCCGTCGGCGGTGGTCGACGGCGAGCCCGACGAACGCACCGGCCTGCGCCGCCTGTACGTCTGCCTCACCCGCGCCGTCTCCGGCCTGACCCTCCTGCACGCCGCGCCGCTGCCGGCCGCCCTGTCCTGACCTGACCGGCCCGCGGCTCCGCCGCGCGGGGCGGGCCGCGCCGGGCGGGCCGCGCCGGGCGGGCCGCGCGGGGTCAGCCGAGGGCCGCCCGCCACTCCGCGACCGCGGACGGGGAGACCGGGCGTCCCCACCCCGAGGGCCGCGCCGCGCCGCCGATGTGGAAGCCGTCGATGCCCGCCTCGCGCAGCCCCTGGACGTGCGAGAGCACCAGGCCGCCGCCGACCAGGATCCGCTGCGCGTAGCCGGGCGCACCCGCCCTCGCCGCCTCCGCCAGCAGCACCGGCAGGCCCTCGTCGACGCCGCCCGGCGCGCCCGCCGTCAGGTACGTGTCCAGGCCGGGCAGCTCGGCCAGCGCCTTGCGGAGCTGGTCCCGGTCGCCGGCCCGGTCGATGGCCCGGTGGAACGTCCAGCGGCAGCCGTCGAGCTCCGCCACGATCGCCTCGACGGCGGCCAGGTCGGGGCTGCCGTCCGGGTTGAGGAAGCCGAGCACGAACTCGTCCGCGCCCTCCGCGCGCAGCGCCCGCGCGTCCGCGACCAGCCGCTCCAGGTCCTCGGCGGAGCCCGCCGCGAAACCGTCGGCCCTGCGGAGCATCACGCGCAGCGGGATGTCGACCGCCGCCCTGATCGCCGCGAAGGTCTCGCGCGGCGGGGTGAGCCCGTCGGCGGCCATGTCGGTGACCAGTTCGAGTCGGTCCGCCCCACCGGCCCGGGCCGCGACCGCGTCCTCCACGTCGAGGGCGATCACCTCCAGGAGCGCACGGTTGCTCATGTAATCCCATCCTTAGTCCCGTAATGGAAATAGGTCTAGTCCAATATCCAGGGTACGGGCCGGCGCCCGCGCTTCACCAGCGCCCTCACGCCACCACCACAATGTGCGCATGACATCCGACGCGCACCGCGAGAAGACCCTCCGCGCCCGCTGGCAGAGCGCCACCACCGCCGCCGGAGCCGCGGCCGACCGCGATCCCGCCCCCTACGCCGACCGCCTCCTGGCGGCCTGGGCGGAGCCGCAGCGCACGTACCACACCACCGCGCACCTGGCCGACGTCCTCGCCCGGATCGACGTACTCGCCCCGCACACGGCGGACACGACGGACGGCGCGGACACGATGGACACCCCGGACGCCCCGGGCGCCCTGGACGCGGCCGCCGTCGAGCTCGCCGCCTGGTTCCACGACGCCGTCTACCGTCCCGACCGCTCCGAGAACGAGGAACGCAGCGCCGCCCTCGCCGAGCGCGCCCTGCCCGAGCTCGGCATCGACGCGGCCACCACCGCCGAGGTGGCCCGCCTCGTCCGCCTCACCGTCACCCACGACCCCGCGCCCGGCGACACCAACGGCGAGGTCCTGTGCGACGCGGACCTGGCCGTCCTCGCGGGCACCCCCGACGCGTACGCGGCCTACGCGGCGGCCGTGCGCGCCGAGTACGGGTTCGTCCCCGACGACGCCTTCCGCGAGGGCCGCGCCGCCGTCCTGCGCCAGCTGCTCGCCCTGCCCCGCCTCTTCCGCACCCCGTACGGGACGGCGCACTGGGAGGCCCCGGCCCGCGCCAACCTGGCGGGGGAGCTCCAGAGGCTCATTTCACACACCTGACACGAAACAGGGGGAATTCGATCCCGGGCGGGACCGTTGATGTAGTTCATGCCCGTAGCAGCCGAACGAACCCGCGCCCGCATGCCCGTCGCCGTCTATGTCCTCGGCCTCTCCGTCTTCGCACTCGGGACCAGCGAGTTCATGCTCTCCGGGCTCCTGCCGCCCATCGCCGAGGACATGGGCGTCACCATCCCGCAGGCGGGCCTGCTCATATCCGCCTTCGCGATCGGCATGGTCGTCGGCGCGCCCCTGCTGGCCGTCGCCACGCTGCGGCTGCCCCGGCGCACCACCCTCGTCTCGCTCATCAGCCTCTTCGGCCTCGGGCAGGTCGCGGGCGCGCTCGCCCCCTCGTACGAGCTGCTCTTCGCCTCCCGCATCGTCTCCGCGCTCGCCTGCGCCGGCTTCTGGGCCGTGGGCGCGGCCGTGGCCATCGCCATGGTCGAGCAGCACCAGCGGGCCCGCGCCATGGCCGTCATGATCGGCGGGCTCTCCATCGCCAACGTCCTCGGCGTCCCGGCCGGCGCGTTCCTCGGCGAGCAGTTCGGCTGGCGCTCCGCCTTCTGGGCCGTCGCCGCGGCCTCCGCCGTCGCGCTCGCCGGCATCCTCACCCTGATCCCGAGGATCCCGCTGCCCGCCGAGAAGCCGACGCTCTCGCGCGAGCTGCGCATCTACCGCGACCGCCAGGTCTGGCTGTCCATCGGCGTCACCGCGCTCGCCGCGGGCGGCGTGTTCTGCGCCTTCAGCTACCTGTCCCCGCTGCTCACGGACGTGTCCGGGCTGGATTCCGGCTGGGTTCCGTGGATCCTCGGCCTCTTCGGGGTGGGCGCACTGCTGGGCACCACCCTGGGCGGGCGGATCGCCGACGCGCACCTCTTCGGCGTGATGCTGTGGGGGATCACCGCCTCCACCGCCTTCCTGGCGGCGCTGGCCCTGCTGGCCTCCACGGCGGCGGCCGCGATCGCCCTGTCCTTCCTGATCGGCTTCTCGGCGTTCTTCACCGCCCCGGCGCTCAACGCCCGCATGTTCAACGTCGCGGGCGCCGCCCCGACCCTGGCCGGCGCGACGACGACGGCCGCGTTCAACCTCGGCAACACCGGCGGCCCCTGGCTCGGGGGCACCGTCATCGACGCCGGCCACGGCTTCTCCGCCACGGCCTGGGCGGGCGCCGCGATGACCGTCACCGCCATCGGACTCGGCGTCGCGGCCCTGCGCCTGGACCGCCGTACGGGGCCTCGCGCGACCCGCGTCGTGACCTCCTCGGCGCGGTCCGCCGCGGCCGACGCGCCCCTCATGGCCGACACCGGGCAGCCCTCCGGCCGCTGACGGCGCCCGCCCCCGGGGCCCCCGGAGTCCCGGCGAGCCGGTCCGGCGGGGGCGAGGGGCCTCCTAGGCCGGCCTTCCCTTCGGCCGGCGCAGGCCCGCCTGCGTCAGCCGCCGGACCAGTTCCTTGCTGCCGATCTGCACCGCACCGGCGCCCACGGCGTCCTGGTAGCGCTGCTCGGGCACGTCGTAGTGGTCCCGCTCGAAGGCCTTCGGCGGGCAGCCGATCGACGCCGCGAAGGCGTGCAGTTCCTCGTACGAGACGTCGCTGACCAGGTGCGACCACATCCGGCCGTGGCCCGGCCAGGTCGGCGGGTCGATGTAGACGGTCACCGGCGGCTCATTCGGCGCGCCCGCCGAAGACCGGTCCGAGTCCGCCCACCGGCGCCACCCGCACGCCGGCCTCCGAGCACACCCACATCGGGTCCGGTCCGAGCTCGGGCTCCACGTCCAGCGCGTGCGGCTCGCCGTGGTTGCAGACCGGGCACAGCGGCCAGCGCCCGTACTTCTCCAGCAGCGCGTCCTTGACGTCCTGGGCGACGAGTCCGGCGAGGTAGTCGGCACCCTCCGGCCACTGCTCCACCCACCACCGGCGGTGCGTGACCGAGACCTCGACGAGGGAGACGACATCGGCCTCGGCGACCTCGCCCGCGACGAGATCGGCGAGGACGAGGGCGCGGGCGGCGTGCAGCGCCTGTTCCAAGGGGGTCGCGTGGTCCATGGACACATTGTGGACCCGTGCGGGCCAAGTGGCGAAGGTCCTCTTCACCGCCTCCGAAAGGCCCCCCACGAAGGTGCCTTGTGGCGCCTTGACGCCCACCCGTGCCTGAAAATAGATTTCAGATGTGAGCGAGAGAGTGAAAAAAATCTTCAGCGGTGACGACGTCCCGCCGGCCCCTGCCGACCGGGCCCCGGCCGACCCGGCACCCGCGCCCCCCGTCCCGGTCCCCGCACCCGCCGCCCTGCGGGCCCGCGTGCGCAGCCTCGGCCCCTCGATGACCCGCTCCATGCAGGCCGTCGCCGAAGCCGTCGCCGCCGACCCGGCCGCCTGCGCCGCGCTCACCGTCACCGACCTCGCCGCCCGCACCGGCACCAGCGAGGCCACCGTCGTCCGCACCGCCCGCCTCCTCGGCTACGCCGGCTACCGGGACCTGCGCCTCGCGCTCGCCGCCCTCGCCGCGCAGCAGGAGTCCGGCGCGGCCCCCGCCGTCACCGTGGACATAGCGGTCGACGACTCCCTCGCGGACGTCGTCGCCAAGCTGGCCCACGAAGAGGCGCAGACCCTCGCCGACACCGCCGCCGGCCTCGACGTCGCCGCCCTCGGCTCCGCCGTCTCCGCCCTCGCGGCGGCCCGCCGCGTCGAGATCTACGGAGTCGGCGCCTCCGGCCTCGTCGCCCAGGACCTCGCCCAGAAGCTGCAGCGCATCGGCCTCGTCGCCCACGCGCACAGCGACCCCCACCTGGCCGTCACCACCGCCGTCCTGCTCCGCCCCGGCGACGTGGCCATCGCCGTCACCCACTCCGGCGGCACCGGCGACGTCATCGAACCCCTGCGGATCGCCTTCGAGCGCGGCGCCACCACCCTCGCGCTCACCAGCCGTCCACAGGCGCCCGTGGCCCACTACGCCGACCTCGTCCTGGCCACCTCCGCCGCCCGCGAGACCCAGCTGCGCCCGGCCGCCATGTCGAGCCGGACCAGCCAGCTCCTCGTCGTCGACTGCCTCTTCGTCGGCGTCGCGCAGCGGACCTACGAGACCGCCGCGCCCGCGCTCGCGGCCTCGTACGAGGCGCTCGCGCCCCGGCACCACACCCCCGTACCCACCGTCAAGCGCAACAGCAGCACCCGCTAGCAGCTCAGGAGCCCCCACTCATGACCGCGTACGCCGAACTCCGCGCCCAGCTCGCCACCTTGACCACCGAGGCCTTCCGCCCCGAACTGGCCGAGATCGACCGGCTGTCCACCCTCGAGATCGCCCGCCTCATGAACGCCGAGGACGCCACCGTCCCGGCCGCCGTCGCCGGTCAGCTGGAGCAGATCGCCGCCGCCATCGACGCGATCGCCGAACGGATGGCCCGCGGCGGGCGCCTGGTCTACGCGGGGGCCGGAACCGCCGGCCGGATGGGCGTCCTGGACGCCAGCGAGTGCCCGCCCACCTTCAACACCGACCCCTCCGAGGTCGTCGGCCTGATCGCGGGCGGCCCCTCCGCCATGGTCAAGGCCGTCGAAGGCGCCGAGGACTCCAAGGAACTGGCCGCCGAGGATCTGACGGCGCTGGCCCTGACCGCCGAGGACACCGTCATCGGGATCTCCGCCTCCGGCCGCACCCCGTACGCGATCGGCGCCGTCGAATTCGCCCGCGGCCGCGGCGCGCTGAGCGTCGGCCTGTCCTGCAACGCCGGCTCCGCGCTCGCCGCGGCCGCCGACCACGGCATCGAGGTCGTCGTCGGCCCCGAACTCCTCACCGGGTCCACCCGCTTGAAGGCCGGCACCGCGCAGAAGCTCGTGCTCAACCTCATCTCGACCGTCACGATGATCCGGCTCGGCAAGACGTACGGAAACCTGATGGTCGACATGCGCTCCTCCAACGAGAAGCTGCGCGCCCGCGCCCGCCGCATCGTCTCCCTGGCCACCGGCGCCCCGGACGCCGAGATCGAGGCCGCGCTCAGCGCCTGCGACGGCGAAGTGAAGCAGGCCATCCTCGTCGTCCTCGGCGGCGTCGACGGACCCACGGCCGGCCGGCTGCTCACCGCCTCCGGCGGCCACCTCCGGGCCGCCCTCGCCCAGACCTCCCGCTGAACCCCCGCCGACCCCCCGAGCAGCAAGGCGAGACCACGACATGTCCACTGACAAGAACCGCGCCACAGCCGCCGCGATCCTTCCTCTGGTCGGCGGTCCGGACAACATCCTGTCCATCGCGCACTGCATGACGCGCCTGCGCATCACCCTGCGCGACCGATCGCTGGTCCAGGACGAAGCCCTCAAGGCCGTGCCCGCCGTGATGGGCGTGGTCGAGGACGACACCTACCAGATCGTGCTGGGACCGGGCACCGTCGCCCGCGTCACGCCCGAGTTCGAGGCCCTGGTCGAGGAGGGCCGCTCGGCCGCCACCGCCGACGAACTCGCCGCGCAGGGCGCGGCCATCAAGAACGCGCAGAAGGCGAAGAACTCCACCCCCTTCAAGCTGTTCCTGCGCCGCGTCGCGAACATCTTCGTCCCGCTGATCCCCGCCCTGATCGGCTGCGGCATCATCGCCGGTCTCAACGGCTTCCTCACGAACATGGGCTGGCTGCCCGCCGTCGTACCGGCCCTCGCCGCGATGGCCACCGGCTTCATGTCCCTGATCGCCGTCTTCGTCGGCTACAACACGGCCAAGGAGTTCGGCGGCACGGCGATCCTCGGCGGCGCCGTCGCCGCGATCATCGTCTTCCCGGGCGTCACCAAGATCGACGCCTTCGGCCAGCCCCTCTCGCCCGGCCAGGGCGGCGTCCTCGGCGCGCTCGCGGCCGCGCTGCTCGCCGTCCAGGTGGAGAAGTGGTGCCGCACCTGGGTCCCCGAGGCGCTCGACGTCCTCGTCACCCCCACCCTCACGGTCCTCATCTCCGGCCTGGTCACCATCTTCGGCCTGATGTTCGTCGCGGGCGAGATCTCCACCGCCATCGGTACGTTCGCCACCTGGCTGCTCGCCACCGGGGGCGCCTTCGCCGGACTGGTCCTCGGCGGCCTCTTCCTCCCGCTGGTCATGCTGGGCCTGCACCAGGCCCTGATCCCCATCCACACCACCCTGATCGAGCAGACCGGCTACACCGTCCTGCTCCCCATCCTCGCGATGGCGGGCGCCGGCCAGGTCGGCGCGGCCATCGCCGTCTACTACAAGCTCCCGCGCAACCGCTCGATCCGCTCCACCATCAAGTCCGCCCTCCCGGCCGGCTTCCTGGGCGTGGGCGAGCCCCTCATCTACGGCGTCTCCCTCCCCCTGGGCCGCCCCTTCGTCACCGCCTGCGTCGGCGGCGCGGCGGGCGGAGCCTTCGTCGGCCTCTTCAACCAGCTGGGCACGGCCTTCGGGTCCACCGCCATCGGCCCCTCGGGCTGGGCGCTGTTCCCGCTGCTGGACGGCAAGTCGGGGATGGGCATGACGATCGCGATCTACGCGGGCGGCCTGGCCGTCGGCTACCTCGTCGGCTTCGCCGCGACGTACTTCTTCGGCTTCACCCAGCAGATGCTGACCGAGTTCGACGCGGACCCGGCCGGGGACGCCGCCCCTCAGACCGCGTCCCCGGACCCGGCCCCGGTGACCGAGCCCGCGAGCCCCGCACCGGTGGGCGTGGGCAGGTGACCCCGGGCGGCACCCGCCCCTGACGTACGAAGGCTCCCGGCCGGTGTGGTCCACCGGCCGGGAGCCTTCGCGGGTACAAGAAGTGGGACACATTGTCGCGGATAGTGATGATTGGTCTGGTTTGTGTCGCGGGGCAGACCCTCCCGGCCCTGTCCGTCCCGACACCCGCCGTCGTCCCGGACGGCCGACCGGACCCCCTCCCCCAAGCCGCGTACACCCTGCCCGGACAGGGCCTTCGGCATACTCGGGCCATGGAGATCCCCCCTGGGGCCGAAGCCCTCGAAGTCGTCCGCCTCGCCCGCCAGGCCGATCCGTGGGGTCCGACAGTCGGCACCACCGTCGGCGTGTGGACCGGCGCCGAGGCCGCCGGAGCCCTCGCCCTCGTCGCGAGCCTGCCCCCGGGGGAACCGGCCCGGTGCTTCACGCCCACCTGGGGCCTCCGCGCCCACGACGCGGAGCTGAACCACCTCTACGACGTCACCCCCTGCTTCTCCTGCAACCGGGTCCTCCTCACCGGCCCGGCGGTCCCCGAACAGCTGGACCGCAGCCACGGTTTCGACGGCGAGAGCCCCGCGGCCCGGGCGCTCCTGTCCCTGTTCCGCGCCTGCGAGGAGATACCCGCGGTCGTTCCCGCCGGGCGGATGAGCGCCCTCCCCCAGCCGGTGCTCGACCTACCCGGCACCGAGGGCCTCCACCTGCGCCCGTGGGAGCCCTACGACGCCCCCGCGCTGATCCGGGCCGGCCTCGAACCGGACATCCGGCACTGGAACCGCACGGACCGGTTCACCCTGGCCGAGGCCGAGAAGCGGATCGCGCGCTACGGTCGCCGCTGGGAGACGGAGAAGGCCGCGGCCTGGGCCGTCGCGCCGGCCGCCGGAGGGCAGGCCCTCGGCCTGATCGGGCTGGCCGACCTCGATCTGCACGGCGGCAGCGGCGAGATCATGTACTGGCTCCTGCCCGCCGGACGCGGCAGCCGGGTCATGACCGAAGCGGTGACCGCCGTGACCCGCTGGGCCTTCGCGGAACTCGGCCTGCACCGCGTACGCATCACCCACTCGGTGGCCAACCCGGCCTCCTGCCGCGTCGCCCTGAAGGCCGGCTACCCCCTGGAGGGCACCATGCGCGGAGCCCTCCTCCACGCGGACGGCTGGCACGACGAACACCTCCACGCCCGTCTGCGCACGGACGGACCACCCGGCGCGGACAGCGCCTCTACGGAACCGAGCCCCGCGGCACGACCCACCCGACTCGCTGCTCCGTGACCTCGGCGATGCCGTCGTGGTCGCCGTCGTCCCCTCGGGCGGCCCGGCCCGGTCCGCCTGCCTCCGACAGCAACGGGGCTATGCGATCCCAGTGAGCATGCGTCAGTTCGCGGCCGGCGCCTTCGCGTCGGCCACGACGTCCGCGGCGACCTCGCGGGTGCGCCAGAGCGGGGCGAAGGAGACCAGGAGCAGGACGGCTCCGAGGGGTATGAGGTCCTTGTCGGCGAAGGGCAGGGTGGTGTCGATGAAGACCAGGACCGGGGCCCACGCCTTGAGGACGCGGCGCTTGGCGAGCTGGGAGACCAGGATCAGCTGGCCGACGAAGAACAGCATCGGGCCGAAGTCGTAGAACACCGGGAGCACGCCGGGCACGTCCTGGATCCGGTCGAACAGCTCGTGCATGGCGCCCCGGTCCTCCGACAGGAACCCGACCACCAGGTCGATGGCGAACTGCACCCCGATGGCGGCCGCTCCCGCCGCTCCGGTCCACAGGCCCACGGTGGACAGCCGGTTGCGGCCGGCCGCCGTGCGCATCGCGGCGAAGCCCTGGACGAAGAAGAAGAGCGCACCGAGGAAGCACAGGTGGCCCAGGGTCCACGCGGGCCCCGGCCCCCGACTGCCGTCGAGGCCGTCGATGATACGGATCACGCCGTAGGCGCCCGTCAGAACAGGCGCTGCGAGGAAGGCAGTTCGCGCAGGAGTCATGCCGGTCAAATTACGGCGACGGGACCCCGAGTCACATCCGGCGCCCACCCCTGAGATCCCCCTGAGGGCTCACCCTGACAACCCCCGCGAGGAGCGGGAGCACGCCCCGCCGTGGTCGCCGATCGCCTCCGCCGGGGCCCCGTTCGCGCATAGGGTCGACCCCGCCCGGGACAACGGACGACGCCCCATGACCCACCCGGAGCCCCCGGCCGCACCTGCCCTGCGGGACCCACCGCCTGCGGTCAACGCCACAGGCCGTGCCGTCCGGCCCAGTCCGCCACCGCCGCGGCGATCAGCAGCGGGTGGTCCTCGGGGGTGTGGTGCCCGGCGGGCACGTCGTCGTGCCGGGCGAGCTCCAGGCCCGCGACGTTCGCCACGCACCAGTCGACGGTCTCCGGGCCCGTCATGGCCCCGGGGCCGGGGGCGAAGGTCATGAGCAGCTTGGGCACCTCCGGGCTCGCCGCGAGCCAGCCGCCGTACGCCGCGACGCGGGCCACCACCTCGGCGGGCTCCCCGCCGAGCGGCATCGACCGCGCCCACTGGAGGAGCGGGCGCCGGCTCTCGGGCGTCGGGTACGGGGCCCGGTACGCGTCGAGGTCGCGCGGGTCGAAGGGGAACGCGACGCTGCCGGGCAGCGCCTGCTCGATGAAGGCGTTCTCGTCGAGGACCATGGCCTCCCCGACGCCCGGCGTCTTGATCGCCCGGAACAGCCCGCGGCCGCCCTCGGGAAACTCCTCCCAGGTCATCGGCTTGACGATGGTCTCGGTGAAGGCGATCCCGCGCACCCGCCCGGGGTGGCGGGCGGCCCGGTCGAAGGCGAGCGCGCCGCCCCAGTCGTGCCCGACCAGCACCACCTCGTCGAGGCCGAGGGCGTCGAACCAGGCGTCGAGGTAGCGGGCGTGGTCGGCGAAGGCGTAGCCGATGTCGGGCTTGCCGGACTCCCCCATGCCGATCAGGTCGGGTGCGAGCAGCCGGCGGCCGGGGCCGGCGAGCGCGGGCAGGACCTCGCGCCAGAGGTGGGAGGAGGTGGGGTTCCCGTGCAGGAAGACCATGGGGACGGCGGCCGGACCACCGTCACCGGCCTCCCGGTAGTACATCGTCGAGTCGAGTACGGGCTGTACGGGCACGGCTGCTGCTCCTTCGGGAAGGGACGGACGGGGACGCGGACCGGCGGCGGCGGGCGCCGGGCGACGGGCGGCGGGCAGCGGGCAGCGGGCAGCGGGCGGCGGGCGGCGTCAGCGGAAGGCCGGGGCCATGCGGTCCGCCCAGGCCGCGAAGGGCCGCGGCGCGCGGCCCAGGATCCGCTCGACGGCCGGGCTCACCGCGAGCTCGGCGGCGACCGGCGCGCCCAGGATCGACAGGGTGCCGTCGACGGCCGGCTCGGGCATGAAGGTCAGCATCTGCGCCCGCGCCTCCTCGGGACTCTGCTCCACGAACCGCACCGGCTCGCCGATCGCCCCCGCGATCATCCCGGCGCGCTCGCGCGGGGTGACCAGGACCGGCCCGGTCAGGTCGTACGTCTGCCCCTCGTGTCCGCCGCCGCCCCGCAGGACGGCCGCCGCGACCTCGGCCACGTCCGCCGGGTCGACCGTCGGCAGCCCGACGTCCCCGAAGGGCGCGGCCGCCGTGCGGTGGGTACGGATCGACTCGGCCCAGGCGAAGGCGTTGGAGTCGAGCCCGCCCGAGCGCAGGACCGTCCACTCCAGGCCCGACCCGCGGACGGCCTCCTCGAAGGCCGCGGGGTGGCGGTACATCTCGGGCCGGGTCCCGACTCCCTGCGAGGACAGCAGCACGACCCTTCGTACGCCGGCCTCCGCGGCCAGGTCGAGGACCGCCCGGGGGTCCTCGCCGGCGACGAGCAGGAACAGGGCCTCGGCCCCGTCCAGGGCGGGCCGCAGGCTCTCCGGCTCGGCGAGGTCGGCCCGATGGTGGCCCACGCCCGCGGGCAGGGGGCGCTCGGGCGCCCGGCGCGAGACGGCCGTGACCCGCTCCCCGGCCTCCGCGAGGATCCGTACCAGCTCGCTGCCGACGTTTCCGGTCGCACCGGTGATGACGAACATGTGAGACTCCCGCCCCGTTGATTGAGTTAGTCGACTGACTAACTCCTGGGACGACCATAGCCCCCGGACGGCACCCCGTCTACACTTAGTCAGGTGACTTACTCAGAATCCGCCGAAGCATCCCGCCCGAAGGCCAGGCGCGGGGGCAAGCGCGAACGGCTCGCCGCGGCAGCGGCCCGGGTCCTGCACGAACAGGGCGTGGAGAAGACGACGATCGCCGACATCGCGCGCGCGGCCGACGTCCCCCTCGGCAACGTCTACTACTACTTCAAGACCAAGGACCAGCTGGTCGAGGCGGCCATCGACGCCCACGCCCGGACGCTCGCGGACCTGATCAGCGCCCTCGACGCGCTCCCCACCCCCCAGGACCGCCTGAAGGCGCTCCTGACCGGCTGGGTGGAACAGCGCGAGGTCACCGCCCGCTACGGCTGCCCGACCGGCACCCTCGCCTCGGAGCTCGACAAGCGGGACGACGGCCTCGACCAGGCCCTCGCCAAGGTCATGCGGGTGCTCCTGGACTGGGCCGAGCAGCAGTTCCACGCCCTGGGCCGGACCGCCGACGCCCGCGAGCTGGCGGTCGCCCTGATCGCCAGCTACCAGGGCATCTCGCTGCTCACCAACACCCTCCGCGACCCCGGACTGATGACCGCCGAGGGCCACCGGCTGGAACGCTGGATCGACTCGCTGACCCCCTGACCCGTTCCCCGGCACCCCGCCCCCGCGGCACTAGCCCCGCGCGGCCTCGATGAACGCCCGGATCAGCTCCGGGGACTTCACGCCCCGCTCGCTCTCCACCCCGCTGGACACGTCCACGCCCCAGGCGCCCGTGGTCAGCAGCGCCTCCCGGACGTTCCCCGGGGTCAGCCCGCCCGCCAGCAGCCACCGGCCGTCGGGGGCGGTGAACTGCGCCGAGCCCCAGTTCCAGGGCTTGCCGGAGCCGGGGTCCGGGGCGTCGATCAGCAGCAGGTCCTCGCCGTACTCACCGCAGCGCTTCGCGTGCTCCGCGGTGGCCCGCAGCAGGGTGCGGCCCTCGGCGCGCAGCGCCGCGAAGTCCTCCGGGCCCTCCTCGCCGTGCAGCTGCACGCCCCGTAGGCCGCTCTCCTCGGTGAACCGCCGCACCTCCTCGACGGACTGCCCGCGGAACACCCCGACGGTCAGCACTCCGTCCGGCACGTGCCCGGCGAGCTCCCGCGCCGTCGCGGCGTCGACCGTCCGCGGACTCCCGGGCGCGAAGACGAACCCGACGGCATCGGCCCCGGCCGCCACGGCGACCTCGACATCGTGCGCGGTCCTGAGCCCGCAGATCTTGATGAACACGCTCGCCCCATCCGTCATGGCAGCAGTCAACCAAACCCGGTCGGTCCCCGCTGAAGCGTCCACTGGGCCGGGCATGCCGACCTTGCCGCCGCTAGTCTCCAGGCTGCGTTACTCCCGTCCCATGCGTCGGCTGCGCGAGCAGCTCCAGGCGCACGTCCCCGAGGGGCACTTCGCGGACCCCTCCCCGCACGGGTACCGGTCCCGTACGACCGTGTCCTTCGGCTCGGCCCTGCGCATCCCGGCACCGTTCGACTTCGAACTGGACACCACTGGCTTCTAGGGCCCGCCCGGAGAAGTCCGGAAACGCCCGAGGGCGGCACCCCCTCCGTCAGGAAGGGGTGCCGCCCTCGGTACGTGAAGAACAGCCGATCTGCTCGGGCCGGAGCCCGGGGCGGATCAGAAGTCCATGTCGCCGCCCGGCATGCCGCCGCCGGCAGCGGCGCCGGCCTTCTCGGGCTTGTCGGCGATGACGGCCTCGGTGGTGAGGAAGAGGGCCGCGATCGACGCCGCGTTCTGCAGGGCAGAGCGGGTGACCTTCGCCGGGTCGATGATGCCCTCGGCGATCATGTCCACGTACTCGCCGGTCGCGGCGTTCAGGCCGTGACCGATGGGCAGGTTGCGGACCTTCTCCACGACGACGCCACCCTCGAGACCACCGTTGACGGCGATCTGCTTGAGCGGGGCCTCCAGCGCGAGCTTGACGGCGTTGGCGCCGGTCGCCTCGTCGCCGGTGAGCTCGAGCTTCTCGAAGACCGAGGAGGCCTGGAGCAGGGCCACGCCGCCACCGGCGACGATGCCCTCTTCGACGGCCGCCTTCGCGTTGCGAACGGCGTCCTCGATGCGGTGCTTGCGCTCCTTGAGCTCGACCTCGGTCGCGGCGCCGGCCTTGATGACGGCCACGCCGCCGGCCAGCTTCGCGAGGCGCTCCTGGAGCTTCTCGCGGTCGTAGTCCGAGTCGGAGTTCTCGATCTCGGCGCGGATCTGGTTGACGCGACCCTGGACCTGGTCGCTGTCACCGGCACCGTCGACGATGGTGGTCTCGTCCTTGGTGATGACGACCTTGCGGGCGCGGCCGAGCAGGTCGAGACCGGCGTTCTCGAGCTTGAGGCCGACCTCCTCGGAGATGACCGTGCCGCCCGTGAGGATGGCGATGTCGCCGAGCATGGCCTTGCGGCGGTCGCCGAAGCCCGGAGCCTTGACGGCGACGGACTTGAAGGTGCCGCGGATCTTGTTGACGACCAGGGTCGACAGGGCCTCGCCCTCGACGTCCTCGGCGATGATCAGCAGCGGCTTGCCGGACTGCATGACCTTCTCGAGGAGCGGCAGCAGGTCCTTGACCGAGCCGATCTTCGAGTTGACGATCAGGATGTACGGGTCGTCGAGGGACGACTCCATGCGCTCCATGTCGGTGGCGAAGTACGCCGAGATGTAGCCCTTGTCGAAGCGCATGCCCTCGGTGAGCTCGAGCTCGAGCCCGAAGGTCTGCGACTCCTCGACCGTGATGACGCCTTCCTTGCCGACCTTGTCCATCGCCTCGGCGATGAGCTCGCCGATCTGGGTGTCGGCGGCGGAGATGGAGGCCGTCGAAGCGATCTGCTCCTTGGTCTCCACGTCCTTGGCCTGCGACAGCAGGGCGGCGGAGACGGCCTCGACGGCCTTCTCGATACCGCGCTTGAGGGCCATCGGGTTCGCACCGGCGGCCACGTTGCGCAGGCCCTCGCGGACGAGCGCCTGGGCGAGAACGGTGGCGGTGGTCGTACCGTCGCCGGCGACGTCGTCCGTCTTCTTGGCGACTTCCTTGACCAGCTCGGCGCCGATCTTCTCGTACGGGTCCTCGAGCTCGATCTCCTTGGCGATGGAGACACCATCGTTGGTGATCGTGGGGGCGCCCCACTTCTTCTCAAGGACGACGTTGCGACCCTTGGGGCCAAGGGTGACCTTGACGGCGTCGGCGAGCTGGTTCATGCCTCGCTCGAGACCGCGCCGGGCCTCCTCGTTGAACGCAATGATCTTGGCCATCTGAAGTGGTCCTCCCGGACAGCGGTGGATTGCTCCCGGACCGCGCCCGCGCCCGCGACGGACGGCCTGAGTGCCCGGCGGTTCCTTCCCGCCGGACCCTGCGGGCCTCACCGACCCGGTCCTCGAATATCAGCACTCTCACCTGGAGAGTGCTAACGCCAATGATTAGCACTCGGCACCCCCGAGTGCAAGCGGCTTCGGGCAACACGGGATGAACACCCGGGCACCACAAGGGCCCGGAGCCCCCGCACAGCACGAGGGGCCCGCATCCCGTGTCCAGGATGTGGGCCCCTCGTATACGTGCGTGTCGGTGGTCGGTCGCGCCCGGACTAGCCGACGGCGAGCTTGACCATGTCCGCCTGCGGACCCTTCTGGCCCTGCGAGATCTCGAACTCGACCCGCTGACCCTCTTCAAGGGTGCGGTACCCGTCCATCTGGATGGCGCTGTAGTGGACGAACACATCCGCACCACCGTCGACCGCGATGAAGCCGTAGCCCTTCTCCGCGTTGAACCACTTGACGGTGCCCTGAGCCATGCCTAACTCCCCTATTACTGGCCCTTGCGCAGGACCGCACTTCGCGGTCCCGGGTCAGAACTTGCGCCGGAACGCCTCGACCGGGGCTGAATGTATCCGTACCGCTGCTGTCTGCAACAGGTCATTCCGACGAGAATTCTGGACACGGCAAAAGATTGAAATAGGGTGAAAACCAGGAATATTCCAGGGCAACTCGGGCCGGGCAAACCGCGCCAACAACCCATAGCGCGCCTGCATGTTGACTCAATGTCAACCCTTCCGCGGCCCGCTCATATGCGGCGGGCAAGAGCAGCGGTGGGGACTTCCCCAACCCTACCGCGCTCAATCAAGCAGAATTGGCCCCCCCCGTGATTAAAGGGGGGGGGCACATAAGGTGGTGGGGGCCCGGGCCCCGCCCCGGCGCGCCGGCCGGGATCCCGCGAGGAGTCGGAGCGCGCGCCCCC
>NZ_JBSGWY010000002.1:295924-355725 GCF_053609145.1 Streptomyces sp. NPDC054961
CAGCGTAGTACATCTTGCGGCGCGGGCCCGCCCGGGGCCGGGTGAAACACCGGCCCCCGCACTCGGACTCCGGGGCGGGTGGGTATCCCCCCCCCCCCCCCCGGCAAAACCACCCTTATTGCCCCCCGCCTTTTTTTACGGGGGGGGGCAATTCAGGGTCGTGCGCACCGAGCGCGCGCCGGCCGGGCCGGCCGGAAGGCCCGAGAGGTCAGCAGCCGCCCGCGACGGCCGGGATGATCGAGACGCCCGCGCCGTCCGGCGTGGACGCCTGCAGCCCGCCCTCGAAGCGCACGTCGTCGTCGTTGACGTAGACGTTCACGAAGCGGCGCAGCTTGCCCTGGTCGTCCAGGACGCGGGCGGCGATGCCCGGGTGGCTCTTCTCCAGGGACTCGATGACCTCGGCGAGGGTCGTGCCCTCGGCGGGGACCTCGGCCTTGCCGCCGGTGTAGGTGCGCAGGATGGTGGGGATGCGGACGTTGACGCTCATGGCGCTACTGCCTTTCCGGTGTGCAGGGAGGGAGATCAGGCCAGGTTGGCGGCGCGGAACGCGTCCAGGCTCGGACGGATGGTGGCGGTCTGGCCGCTGTCGTCGGCCACCGCCTCCAGGGTCTTGAGTCCGTCGCCGGTGTTCAGGACCACCGTGGTCAGCGTCGGGTCGAGCTGACCGTTCTCGATGAGCTTCTTCGTCACGCCGACGGTCACGCCGCCCGCGGTCTCGGCGAAGATGCCCTCGGTCTGCGCGAGGATCTTGATGGCCTCGACGACCTGCTCGTCGTTGACGTCCTCGACGAAACCTCCGGTGCGGCGCGCGATGTCCAGGACGTACGGGCCGTCCGCCGGGTTGCCGATGGCCAGCGACTTGGCGATGGTGTTCGGCTTCTGCGGGCGGACCACCTCGTGACCGGCCTTGAAGGCCGTCGAGACGGGCGAGCAGCCCTCGGCCTGGGCACCGAAGATCTTGTACGGCTTGTCCTCGACGAGGCCGAGCTTGATCAGCTCCTGCAGCCCCTTGTCGATCTTCGTGAGCTGCGAGCCGGACGCGATCGGGATGACGATCTGGTCGGGGAGCCGCCAGCCGAGCTGCTCGCAGATCTCGTAGGCCAGGGTCTTGGAGCCCTCGCCGTAGTACGGGCGCAGGTTGACGTTGACGAAGCCCCAGCCCTCGCCCAGCGGGTCGCCGATGAGCTCCGAGCAGAAGCGGTTGACGTCGTCGTAGTTGCCCTCGATGCCGACCAGTTCGCCACCGTAGACACCGGCCATGACGACCTTGCCCTGCTCCAGGTCGTGCGGGATGAAGACGCAGGAGCGGAAACCGGCGCGGGCGGCCGCGGCGCCGACGGCGCCGGCCAGGTTGCCGGTGGAGGAGCAGGAGAGCGTGGTGAAGCCGAACGCGCGGGCGGCCTCGACGGCGATGGCCACGACGCGGTCCTTGAAGGAGTGCGTCGGGTTGCCGGAGTCGTCCTTGACGTAGAGCTCGCCGGTGACGCCCAGCTCCTTGGCCAGGTTCCGCGCGTCCACGAGCTTGGTGAAGCCCGGGTTCAGGCTCGGCTTGGAGGCCACGTCCGCCGGGACGGGCAGCAGCGGGGCGTAGCGCCAGATGTTGTTCGGGCCGGCCTCGATCGCGGCGCGCAGCGCCTCGGGATCACCGAGGGGCAGGTCGTACGCGACTTCCAGCGGGCCGAAGCACTCGGCGCAGGCGAAGATCGGGCCGAGCGCGAAGCGGGTGCCGCACTCGCGACAGGAAAGGCCGTTGGCGGGACCGAGATCGACGGTGGCGCCGGGAGCGGAGGTTCCAGCAGAGGTTTCGGCAGTCTGTGCAGCCATGATGGCGAGGCCCTTTCTCCTCATCTTCCCCATGACGAACGTCGCCATGAGACGGAATTGGCACCTTCCCTAGCCGGGGACCTCGACCGATCTGCCGCGTAGGCGATCGCGAGAACCGACTGGAGGGTTGCCGGGGCTTCAACGGGCCGTGTCCCTCTGCCCCTCTGGATGAGCGGTATGGCACCAGGCGACACGCTCTGCGGCGCGCCTGGGCGTTTGTGCGCGAGGCCCCCCGGCATGCGGTGGGCCTTCGCGTTGTTCAAGACTGTAACCGAAGGCCCGGATGGTTGAGACAGCCGTCCGAACCGCGAGATGGATCACAATCCGGCGGAAAACGCCGGTGCTCCACCGACCGACAGAGGAGTCCCGAAGGTGCTGGAAGAGGTGGAGCGCTGGCTTGCCGCCCGCTCCTGGTCCGCCGCCGACCGACCGCTCGACCAGCTGCTTTCCGCCAAACGGGCAGCCGGCACGACGGTCAGCGTGGTGCTGCCCGCGCTCGACGAGGAGGCCACGGTCGGGGCCATCGTCGAGGTGATCCGGCGCGATCTGATGGACGGGGAGGGCACGCCGCTGGTCGACGAGCTGGTCGTGATCGACTCGGGCTCCACCGATCGTACGGCCGAGGTCGCCGCCAAGGCCGGAGCCCGGGTGGTGCACCGTGACGAGATCCTGCCGCGGGTGCCGGCCCTGCCCGGGAAGGGCGAGGTGCTGTGGCGCTCGCTGCTGGTCACCAGCGGGGACATCGTCTGCTTCGTGGACGCCGACCTGCGGGACTTCTCGGCCACCTTCGTGTCCGGGATCGTGGGCCCGCTGCTGACCGACCCGGAGGTCCGCTTCGTCAAGGCCATGTACGACCGCCCACTGGGCCCGGAGTTCGGCGGACTCGCGGCGGCCGGGACCCACGGACAGGGCGGCCGGGTCACCGAGCTGGTCGCCCGCCCCCTGCTCAACCTGCACTGGCCCCAGCTGGCGGGCTTCGTCCAGCCGCTGGGCGGCGAGTACGCCGTGCGCCGCGACCTGCTGGAACGGCTGCCGTTCCCCGTCGGGTACGGCGTCGAGCTGGGCCTGCTGGTGGACGCCCTGCACACGGTCGGCCTGGACGCCCTGGGCCAGGTGGACGTGGGCGTACGGCTCCACCGCCACCAGGACGGCCAGGCGCTGGGGCGGATGGCCGCGGCGATCTACCGGACGGCGCTGCTGCGGCTCTCGCGCGGGCACCTCGTACGGCCGGAGCTCACGCAGTTCGAGCGCGGACCGGACGGCTTCGTCCCGCACACCTACGCCGTGGACACCGAGGAGCGGCCGCCGATGCGGGACATGGAGGAGTACGCGCGGCGTCGCGTGGCATGACCGGGTCCCCGGGGGTCCCGGCGTCCGCACCGGCGCCCGGGGCCGCCCCGGCGGCGTGGTCTTCGTCTCGGTACGCCGGACGCGCGGGCACGGACGTTTGATCGCGCACGGGTCGGGCTAGGTTCGCCGCATGGCTTCCCAGGTTCTCGTCGCCGCGAATCGCGGCCCGCTCTCGTACGCCCTCGCCCCGGACGGCACGCTCGGTGCCCGCCGCGGCGGAGGCGGCCTCGTCTCCGGCCTCTCCACCGCCCTCGCGGAACAGCCGGACGCCCTGTGGATCTGCGCCGCGCTCTCGGACGCGGACCGGGAGGCGGTACGCCGGGGCGTGGCCGAGCCGGGCGTGCGGATGCTCGACATCGACCCGGCGGTGTACGACGACGCGTACAACGGCATCGCGAACTCGGTGCTGTGGTTCCTGCACCACCACCTGTACGACGTCCCGCGCGAGCCGGTCTTCGACGCCGGGTTCCGGCGGCGCTGGCAGTCGTACGTCACCTACAACGAGGCCTTCGCCCGGGCCCTGGCCGAGGAGGCCGCCGAGGGCGCGAAGGTCCTGATCCAGGACTACCACCTGGCGCTCGCCCCCGGACTGCTGCGCGAGCTCCGGCCGGACCTGAGGATCGGCCACTTCACGCACACCCCGTGGGCCTCGCCGGACTACCTGGGGCTGCTCCCCGCCGACATCCGCGAGCAGCTGCTGCGCGGCATGCTCGGCGCCGACCTGGTGGGCTTCCACACCGAGGCCTGGGCCCGGGAGTTCACCGCCTCGGCGGGGGCGGATGCGCCGGTCGCGGTGTTCCCGCTGGGCGTGGACGGGGACGAGCTGCGGGCGCTCGCGCACCGGCCCGAGGTCAACGACAAGCTGGCGGCGCTGCGGGCGGAGGTCGGCGGCCTGAAGACGATCGTCCGGGTGGACCGGACGGAGCTGTCGAAGAACATCCTGCGCGGCCTGCTGGCGTACCGGGAGCTGCTGACGGCCCACCCCGAGTGGCGCGGCCGGGTGGTCCACCTGGCCTCCGCCTATCCCTCCCGGCAGGACCTGGCGGTGTACCGCGCGTACACGCAGGACGTGACGGAGCTCGCGGCCTCGCTCAACGCGGAGTTCGGCACGCCGGACTGGCAGCCGGTGCTCGTCTCGGTGCAGGACGACTTCGCGCGCTCGCTGGCGGCCTACCGGCTGGCGGACGTGGCGCTGGTGAACCCGGTGCGGGACGGGATGAACCTGGTGGCGAAGGAGATCCCGGTGGTCTCGGACGCGGGATGCGTGCTGGTGCTGTCGACGGGCGCGGGGGCGTACGAGGAGCTCCGCCGGGACGCGCTGACGGTGAACCCGTACGACGTCACGGAGACGGCGGAGGCGTTGCACGCGGCGCTGTCCATGCCGGAGGCGGAGCGGGCGGAGCGCACCAAGCGCCTGGCCGCGGCCGCCACGGCCCTCCCCCCGGCCCCCTGGTTCCGCGCCCAGCTGGCCCGCTTGTAGCTCCGCCCGAGGCAGGGCCCCGCCGGGCTCTGCCTCAGGAGGCGCCGATGGCCGCGGCCAGGGCGGCCAGGAACGCCACGACCTCCGCCGGCCCCGACAACGTCAGGTCCGCCCGCGCCGACAGCTCCGGCACCTCGGCCGATCCGCTGCACACGAGCAGCCCCGGTACGCCCCCCGCGCGCAGCTTCTCGACCGCCGAGAACGCCGCGAGGTCCCCCAGGTCGTCCCCGGCGTACACCACGCACTGCGCCCCGACCTCCGCGAGGTACTCCGTCAGGGCGACGCCCTTGTCCATCCCCGGCGGCCGCAGTTCCAGGACGGCCCGGCCCGGCTCGACCATCAGCCCGTGCCGCGCCGCCAGCCCCGCCAGGGGCTCGCGCAGCGCCTCGAAGGCGGCCTCCGGGTCCTGTGCCCGGCGGGTGTGGACGGCCAGGGCCTGGCCCTTCTCCTCGATCCACGTCCCCCGCCACGCGCCGATCGTGTCCAGGAACCCCGGCAGCTCCGCCCGGAGCGCCGCCACCCCCGGATGCTCCGCCGGAGCCCGCACGATGCCGGTCACGGCGTCCCACCGCTCGGCTCCGTAGTGGCCGAGGACCACCAGGTGCTCCAGGCCGGGGACCCCGGCGAAGCCCCCGTAGCGGACGGCGACACCGGCCGGCCGGCCGGTGACGACCGCCACCGATCCGACCTCGGGGGCGAGCGCGGACAGCGCGGCGACGGCGCCGGGATGGGCGCGGGCCTGGCCGGGGTCGGGAACGATCTCGGCGAGGGTGCCGTCGAAATCGAGGGCGACGACGGATCGGCGCGGTGTGCGGAGGAGGGCTTCGAGCCCCTCGCGTCCGGCGGCGGTTTCGGGCATCGGCAGGTCGTGCGGATCGCTCCCCATACCGTCGACCCTAACGGCCCCACCGGGCCACGGCTACGGCGCGTGGAACGCCGCTACCGCCTTGCCCGCTGGGCTTCACGGATGCGCCGCAGGCGGTTCACCGTGCCCGGCGCGTGCCGCAGCGCCCTCGGATCGTCCATCAGCGCGTTGAGCAGCTGGTAGTACCGGACCGGGGGCATCCCCAGCCCTTCCCTTATGGCCCGCTCCTTGGCCCCGGGACCGGGCCAGGTCCGGCCTTCGTAGGCGAGCACCGCCGCTTCCTCCGCGGTCAGCCCGGCCGCCGGCCGCCCCTCGTCCGTCATACGGCCAGATTAACGCCGCGCACCGACACCCACCCGGCCACGGCCCGCCCGCCACCGGTGCCGGCTCACCGGTCCGCATCCGGGCGCGCGCCGCTCGGGCGCGCCCCCCGTTCAGGCGGTGCGCCCCCCGTTCAGGCGGCGCGCCCCCCGCTCAGTGCGTGTCCGCCTTGCGCCCGGCGTCCGCGATGTCCCCGAGGACCTTCGCCGGCTGTCCGCCCGGCTGCACGGTCGTGCCGATGTTCTTCTTGATCTCTTCGCTCACGCCCGCCCAGGACTTCTTGCCCACCGGGTACAGCCGGGCGTTGGGCAGCGCGTGCAGGAAGGTCTTCAGCTGCGCCGACGAGGCGCCGGTGGAGGCCTCCGTCTGCCGGTAGCCGCTGGTGGTGACGGGGAGCAGGTCGTACTTCTCGGTGAACGCGGTCTGGTTGTTCGGCTCGTACAGGAAGTCCAGGAACTTCCCGGCCTCCTTCGGGTGGCCGTTCTTGAAGGCCATCACCCAGTCGGCGACGCCCATCGTCGAGTGCTCGGTGCCGTCGGCGGTCGGCATGGGGACCATGCCGTACTTCACGCCCTTGGCCGCGGCCTGCTTGATCAGCGTCGGGTGGCCGTTGAGTATGCCGACCTCGCCGCGCGTGAAGGAGTCGAAGGCGGCCTGGCGGTCGAGCTTGGCCGGCTCCACGGGGCCGGTCAGGCCCCCGCCGACGAGCTTGTCGCGCAGGAACTCGAAGGTCTTCACGTTGTCCGCGGAGTCGATCGAGTACTGCTCCTCGTTGTCGCTGTAACCGCCGCCGCCCGCGAGCATCCACTGCATCGTCTCGGCCTGCGCCTCCTCGCGGCCCAGGGGCAGCGCGAAGGGGGTCGGGACTCCGGCGGCCTTGAGCTTCTTGGCGGCCGCCTCCAGCTCGGTCCAGCTCTTGGGCTGCCAGGGGCCCTTGGCGTCCTTGCCGATGACCCCGGCGTCGGCGAGCAGCTTCTCGTTGTAGAACATCAGCCGCGTGCTGGCCACGAAGGGCAGGCCGTACTGGACGCGCTTGACCTTGCCGGCCTCGGCGAGCGGCGCGAGGAAGTCGGCCTCGGTCTGCACGGAGAGCAGCTCGTCGGCGGAGTAGAGCTTGCCCTCGGCGGCGTAGTCGGCGTAGGCGCCGATCTGGGCGACGTCGGGGGCGTTGCCGTCCTTGACCATCGCGGCGACCTTGGCGTCCACCTCGGACCAGGAGTAGACCTCGACCTGGACCTTGATGCCGGGGTGGGTGTTCTCGAAGGACGCGGCGAGGTCCTTCCAGTAGCCCTTGGAGGAGTTCTCCGCATTGTCTCCGTAGTCGGCCGCCACGACCCGCAGGGTGACCTCGTTGTTCCCGGTGATGCCCGAGACGGCTCCGCAGCCGCTCAGCGTCACGGCGGTCAGGCACAGCGCGACGCCGGATGCGGCCAGGTTCAGGTATCGGGCCTTCACAGTTCTCGTTCCACCCCAGGTTGTTTCCGTTCGGTTCGCGTAAAGGTCTACACCACCACCGCCCCCCGTCAACATCCGGCCCCGAACGTGCACACGGCCCGCACGCGGTCCGCACGCGAGGTGCCGCCGACCGGCCACGGACCGGCCCGCGCACCGGCCTCGGCCCCGAATTTGTATGGCTGCTCAACAATCCCTCCCAGTGGACTAGACCTTTCCCCTCCGAGCACGCGAGACTGTCACCCGTGAAACCCGTGAAACACGTCATCGCCCTCGATGTGGGCGGCACCGGGATGAAGGCCGCCCTCGTCGCCGACGACGGCAGCCTGCTCCACGAAGCGCGCCGCGCCACCGGCCGCGAGCGCGGACCCGAAGCCGTCGTCGAGACGATCCAGGACTTCGCCGCCGAGCTCCTCGACCTCGGCCGGGAGCGCTTCGGCCGCGCCGCCTGCGCCGCCGGCGTCGCCGTCCCCGGCATCGTCGACGCCGAGAACGGGATCGCCGTCTACGCGGCGAACCTGGGCTGGCGCGACGTACCCCTGCGCGCACTGCTCAGCAGACGCCTCGGCGGCATCCCGGTGGCCCTCGGCCACGACGTCCGCACGGGCGGACTCGCCGAGGGCCGCATCGGCGCGGGCCGCGGCGCCGACCGCTTCCTGTTCGTCCCCCTCGGCACCGGAATCGCCGGAGCCATCGGCATCGCCGGCCGCATCGAGGCCGGCGCGCACGGCTACGCCGGCGAGATCGGCCACATCGTGGTCCGCCCCGGCGGCCCCGAATGCGGCTGCGGCCAGTACGGCTGCCTGGAGACCCTCGCCTCCGCCTCCGCCGTCAGCCGCGCCTGGGCGGCGGCCTCCGGCGACCCCGCGGCCGACGCCGCCGACTGCGCCAAGGCCGTCGAATCCGGTGACGCCGCGGCCGAGGAGATCTGGCTCGCCGCGATCGGCGCGCTCGCCGACGGCCTGGTCACCGCGATCACACTGCTGGACCCGCGCACGCTGATCATCGGTGGCGGGTTGGCGGAGGCCGGGGAAACCTTGTTCACACCACTCCGGACGGCCGTGGAGGAACGCGTCACGTTCCAGCGGCTGCCCCACATCGTTCCGGCGGCCCTCGGGGACACCGCCGGATGCCTGGGCGCAGGCCTGCTCGCCTGGGATCTACTCGCCACGGAGGTACCTGCCTGATGTCCGGAAGCGCACATGTGGGCCGCAGTACCGTTCTCTCCGGTGCCGATGTGGTGCTGCCCACCGGCACCGTGAAGGGCGGACGCCTCATCGTCGACGGCGAGCGCATCGCCGGCAGCGCCCACGAGAACGCCCGCGTCCTCGACCTCTCCGGGCACTGGATCGTCCCCGGCTTCGTCGACATGCACAACCACGGCGGCGGCGGCGCGTCCTTCACCTCCGGCACCGCCGAGGAAGTCCTCAAGGGCGTGCGGACCCACCGCGAGCACGGCACGACCACCGTGGTCGCCTCCACCGTCACCGGGGACCTCGACGAACTGGCCCGCCGGGCCGCACTGCTCGCCGAACTGACCCAGCAGGGCGAGATCGCGGGCATCCACTTCGAGGGCCCGTTCATCAACCCCTGCCGCAAGGGCGCGCACAAGGAAGACCTCCTGCGCGACCCCGACCCGGCCGAGGTCCGCAAGCTGATCGACGCCGCGCACGGCGCCGCCCGCATGGTCACCCTCGCCACCGAGCTCCCGGGCGGCCTGGACTCCGTACGGCTGCTGGCCGAGCACGGGGTCATCGCCGCGATCGGCCACACGGATTCCACGTACGACCAGACCCGCGAGGCCATCGACGCGGGCGCGACCGTGGCCACCCACCTCTACAACGCGATGCCGGGCCTGGAACACCGCGCCCCCGGACCGATCGCCGCACTGCTGGAGGACGAGCGGGTCACCGTCGAGCTGATCAACGACGGCACCCACCTGCACCCGGCCATGCTGGAGCTGGCCTTCCACCACGCGGGCGCGCACCGGGTGGCGCTGATCACCGACGCGATGGACGCGGCGGGCTTCGGCGACGGGATCTACCACCTCGGCCCGCTCGAGGTCGAGGTCAAGCAGGGCGTCGCCCGCCTCGTCGAGGGCGGCTCCATCGCGGGCTCCACCCTCACCCTGGACACCGCCTTCAAACGGTCCGTCACCATCGACAAGCTCCCCGTCGAGTCCGTGGTCCAGGCGATCTCCGCCAACCCGGCCCAGCTCATCGGCCTCTACGACCGGGTCGGCTCGCTGGAGCCCGGCAAGTACGCGGACCTCGTCGTCCTCGACGCCGCCTTCGACGTCAAGGGCGTCATGCGGCGCGGCGAATGGGTCGTCGCACCGCTCGCGGCACAGGGCTGAGCAAAGCGGTCGGCCCCCGGTACCGGGCCGGCCGCTCTCCTCCCCCAGCTACCGCTGGGAGGTGCCCCCTGGCATGATCCCGGCACACACCGAGACCGGGGCACGCCATGATCCTTACCGTGACGCTCAACACCGCACTCGACGTCACCTACCGCGTTCCGCGCCTGCGGGCGCACGCCTCCCACCGCGTCGGCGACGTCGCGGAGCGGCCCGGCGGCAAGGGCCTCAACGTCGCCCGCGTCCTCGCCGCCCTCGGCCACGAGGTCACCGCGACCGGCTTCGCGGGCGGCCCCACCGGGGCCGTCGTCCGCGACCTGCTCGCCGCCTCCACCGGGGTCCGCGACGCCCTCGTGCCCTGCGCGGGCACCACCCGCCGCACCCTCGCCGTCGTCGACGAGGCCTCCGGGGACACCACGCAGTTCAACGAGCCCGGCCCGCTCGTCACCTCCGCCGAGTGGTCGCTGTTCCTCTCCCGCTACGAGGCCCTGCTCGCGGACGGCGCCCGCGCGGTGGCCCTGTGCGGCAGCCTGCCCCCGGGCGTACCCGTCGGGGCCTACGCCACCCTCGTACGGGCGGCCCGCGCGGCCGGCGTGCCCGTCCTCCTGGACACCAGCGGCGAGGCGCTGCGCCGCGGGGTCGCCGCCCGCCCCGAGATGATCAAGCCGAACGCGGCCGAACTCGCCGAGCTGACCGGATCCCGGGACCCGCTGCCCGCCACCCGCGACGCCCGCCGGCGCGGCGCCCACACGGTGGTCACCTCGCTCGGCCCGGCCGGCCTGCTCGCCGCCACCGACCGGGGCACCTGGCAGGCCGCCCCGCCCCGGACCCTGGCGGGCAACCCCACCGGCGCCGGGGACTCCGCCGTCGCGGGCCTGCTCTCCGCCCTCGTCGAGGGCCTGGACTGGCCGGACCGCCTCGTCCGCGCGGTGGCCCTCTCGGCGGCCACGGTCCGCGCCCCCGCGGCGGGAGAATTCGACCCCCGCACCTACGAGGAGGTACGGGGGTCGGTGAAGGTCACGGCGGACTAGCGCCTGACGCGGCGCCGGCAACCGGGGATCAGGGGTTGGGAGATCCCTCTTGCAGCCAGAGCTGGTCGATGTTGACCTGGCACTTGTTGCCGGCCTCGCACGACAGCTTGATCGTGTTGGTGCCCTTGTTGAGGGTCACCGGGCCCCAGGTGGTCTGCCAGCCCTTCTCCCAGTCGCCCTTGGGCGAGTTGGCGAAGTTGCGCATGCTCAGCGGCGAGCCGTTGGGCTTGCCGTTGACCGCGAGGGTGCCGTTCGCGTCCTCGCCCGGGATGCCGAAGCGCACGTAGAGGCGGTAGGTGCCCTCCTTGGGCAGGTCCAGCGTCCACGTCACCGCGGCGCCCGGCTGGTTGAAGTTGCCGACGTACTGGCCGCTCGCGCTCTTCGCGCCCGGCACCGCGTTCGACAGCGCCGCGCCGCCGCTGATCACCATGCCCGGGCCGCCCGCGTCGCCCTTGGGCAGCTCGGCCTCCGGCGTCGCCGAGCCGCTGGGCTGGCCGGCCGAAGGCTGCGGGACGGACGGCTGGCTCGCGCCCGGCTTCGCCTCGTTCTTGTCGCCCTTGTCCTTGTCGTCGCCGCCGAAGGCCAGCGCCGCGCCGATGCCGACCGCCACCGCGACGACCACCGCGACGGCCGCGATGAGCATGCCCTTGCGACTCGACCCGCCACCGCTGCCGTGACCCCCGCCGTGACCGCCGCCCGCAGGCGCGATCGGCTGGGTGTACGACGTCGAGGGCTGCTGCTGCGGCGGAACGCCGTAGCCGCCCGCCTGGAGCGCCTCGGGGGCCTGGTACTGCGCCTGGTAGGCCGGAGGCTGCTGCTGCGGGACCTGGCCGCGCTGGCCGCCGTAGGGCCGGTCACCGACCGTGCGGACCTGGTTGTACGAGGTCCGGGGCACGCCCGGCTGACCGCCGACCGACCCGGGGTAGCCGTACCCGCCGCCCTGGCCGGGCGGGGTGGCTCCCGCGGCCTGGCCGTCCTCGTAGAGGTAACCGAACGGATCCTCGTCCTCGGGCTTGTTCGCCCCACCGTTCGAGCTGTTGTTCGCGGGCGTCGTCATCGCAGGTCACTCCTTTCGACCGCGGCGAGCCTACCCCGAACAGGTGGACCCACGGGTGTCCGGCAACCTCACCCGGCCCGGCGGTGGGCCTTCGAGCGGGATCGTTTCTCGATGTACATCCGCTGGTCGGCGGAGCGCAAGACCTCGTCCGCGGACATGCCGCAGCTCGCCCATCCGATGCCGAAACTGGCTCCCACCCGGACCGCGCGGCCGTCCACCCGGATCGGCGGGATGATCGCGTTGCGCAGCCGGACCGCGAGGTCGGCGGCGTCGGCGGCGCCCAGTCCGTCCGCGAGGACGACGAACTCGTCACCACCCAGCCGGGCGACGGTGTCCCCGTCCCTGACGCCCGTCGTCAACCGCCGGGCGACCTCGATCAGCACCGCGTCCCCGGTGTGGTGCCCGAACCGGTCGTTGATCGACTTGAAGCCGTCGAGGTCGCAGAAGAGCACCGCGAGCCCCTTCGTCCCGTCGTCGATCTCGGTCGAGGGCGCGACCGTGTGCACGTGGTGGTCGTACGGGCCCACCGCGGCGGAGCCGGGGCCGCCGGGCCCGGGGCCCGTGGCGCCCGCTCCCGCCGGTCCGCCGGGGAACTCGAAGGGGTCGGAGAAGCCGTCGGGCCTGAAGCCGTGCTCGCCGGAGCCCCCGTCCACCGCGGGCCGGGACTCGAAGGCCGCGTCCAGCGCCTCGACGGCGGTGGCCCGCACGGACTGCGGCAGCCGGCAGAGCCGGGCGCCGAGCCGGGAGCGCAGCTCGGCGCTGTTGGGCAGGCCGGTCAGCGAGTCGTGGCTGGCCCGGTGGGCGAGCTGGAGCTCGTGCCGCTTGCGCTCCTCGATGTCCTCGACGTGGGTGAGGAGGAAACGCGGACCGTCGGCGGCGTCCGCGACGACGGAGTTGCGCAGGGAGACCCATACGTACGTGCCGTCGCGCCGGCCGAGCCGCAGCTCGGCGCGGCCGCCCTCGGCGGAGGTGCGCAGCAGGGTGCCGATGTCCTCGGGGTGGACGAGGTCGGAGAAGGAGTACCGGCGCAGCACGGAGGCGGGCCGCCCCAGCAGCCGGCACAGCGCGTCGTTGGTGCGCAGCAGGCGGCCGTGCTGGTCGCCGCCCATCTCGGCGATGGCCATGCCGCTGGGCGCGTACTCGAAGGCCTGGCGGAACGACTCCTCGCTGGCGCGCAGCGCCTGCTGTTCGCGCTCGAGCCGCACCAGGGCCCGCTGCATGTTCGCGCGGAGCCGGGCGTTGCTGATCGCGATCGCAGCCTGGAAGGCGTACATCTGGAGCGCTTCGCGGCCCCAGGCGCCGGGCCGGCGCCCGTTGCGCGGCCGGTCCACGGAGATCACGCCGAGGAGCTCGCCGCCGGACGCGTACATGGGCGCGTAGAGCCGGTCCTCGGGGTGCCACTCGTCTTCGAAGCGCGGGTCGGGGCCCTCGGTGTGCCACTGGGGGACGTCGTCCTCCATGAGGACCCAGCCCTCGGTGTGCGGGATGAAGCGGAGGCCGTCCCAGTTCTCACCCATCGTCAGGCGGCGCTCCCAGGAGGGGCGCGAGCCGACGCGGCCGGTGATCAGGGCCTCGGCCGCGGGATCGCCGGCGAAGGCGGCGACGACGAGATCCCCGTCCGGGCGCACGAGGTTGACACAGGCGAGTTCGTAACCGAGTCCCACGACGATGCCGTCCACGACGGTCTGCAGGGTGTCAGCCAGGCTCCTGGCCGTATTGAGTTCGGCCACCACCTGGTGCAGCTGCCGCAGGGTCGCAAGACGGACGTACGGCTCCGACTCGGTCTCCATTGCTCGCTCTCCCCGAGACCTCGACAGCAACTCCAGGTTTGTCATCGGCGTTTCGTTGCGGTGTCCCGTCCACTGAATCACAGTGAGCTGTGCGGCAGGTACACAGGGTCAACAAATCTTGCCCTCTGTGACTCAAGTCACATGAGGTGAAAAAAGGTGTACCGCGTGACCCGCCCCGCACCCCCGCCACGCCCGTGCCACGGCCGCGTTGACTGGGAGCGCTCCCCTCTCCTGCCGGTTCGTTCCCGGGAGCAAAAGATACGCCGGGCCTAGGTCGTCGGGCGGGGACGCGGCTCGGACCTGAGCCCGATGTGCCGCGCAGGAGGGCGACAGTAGCGTCCCTCCTGTGCCGAAAACGACCCCCGCGACCACCCTTCCCCCGCTCACGCCCCATCCTGAGGGAGTGAGCAACGACGAGTTCCGGGCCGCGATGTCCCGACTGGCGGCGGGCGTCTGCCTGATCACCGCGACCGAACCCCCGCTGCGGGCCGGCGGCCGCCCCGGCGAGGACGTCGGCATGACGGCGACCGCCTTCATGTCCGTGTCCATGGACCCGCCCCTGGTCCTGGTCAGCCTGCGCGAGGGCTCGCGGATGGACGACCTGCTGGCGGAACAGCCGCTGTGGTCGGTGTCCGTCCTCGCCGACCACCATCTCCAGGTCGCGAGCCGGTTCTCGATGAAGGGCCGCATCAGCGACCGCCTGCTCTTCGCGGACCTGCCGTACACGCGGGGCGAGTTCTCCGGAGCCCCGGTCCTGACCGATGCCCTCGCCACCCTGGAGTGCCGTACGGAGAACCGCGTCGAGGCCGGGGACCACACCCTGGTCATCGGCCGCGTCCTGGGCGCCGCCCAGCCCTCGCCGGACTCCCCGCCCCTGACCTACTTCCGCGGCCGCTACCGCCACCTGGCGCCGTAGCCGCCGTTGCCGTAGCCGCCGGGGCCCGGGGGGTCACCAGTCCCGCGCGGTGCGCCCCCGCTTCGTCTCGCCGCGGGCCTTCTTCTCGCGCAGCCGCCGCTCGTTGATCCCCCGCGGGATCTTCGTCGCCCGCCGCGCCTTCGGCGGCGGCGCCGTCGCCTCCGCCAGCAGCGAGGTCAGCCGGACCAGCGCCATCTCCCGGTTGCGCAGCTGCGAGCGGTGCTCGGAGGCCCGTACCGTCACCACCCCGTCGGCCAGGCGCGACGCGAGGCGCTCCAGCGCGCGCTCCTTCCACACGTCCGGCAGCGACTTCGTCGCCGCCAGGTCGAAGAGGAGCTCCACGCGGGAGTCGGAGGTGTTCACGTGCTGCCCGCCCGGCCCGGAGGACCGCGAGAAGCGCCAGGCGAGCTCGCCCTCTGGGAGCACGACGGAACCGCGGATGACATGGGGACCAGGCATGCCCCCTATGATCCCGCCCCGCCACGGCCCCGTCACCCGCATTTCGGGCGGAGAATCCGAGGTCGAAGGAACCTACCGGCCCCCTCCCCGCGTTATGGAGGTCAGCGGTAACTTGGCTTGGGCATCTCACGGCCCAAGTGAGACTAGGAAGGGACACCAGTCACCATGGCAGTAAGCCTCTCCAAGGGCGGAAACGTCTCGCTCAGCAAGGAGGCCCCGGGCCTCACGGCCGTCACGGTCGGCCTCGGCTGGGACGTCCGCACGACGACGGGTGTCGACTTCGACCTCGACGCGTCCGCCATCGCGGTCAACCCCATGGGCAAGGTCGTCTCCGACGGCCACTTCGTCTTCTTCAACAACAAGTCCACCCCGGACCAGACCATCGTCCACACCGGTGACAACCGCACCGGCGAGGGCTCGGGCGACGACGAGTCGATCAACGTCAACCTCGCCGGCCTCTCGGCCGACGTCGACAAGATCGTCTTCCCGGTCTCGATCTACGACGCCGGAACCCGCAGCCAGAACTTCGGCCAGGTCCGCAACGCGTACATCCGCGTGATCAACCAGGCCGGCGGCGCCGAGATCGCCCGCTACGACCTCTCCGAGGACGCGGCGACCGAGACCGCCATGGTCTTCGGCGAGCTCTACCGCAACGGCGCCGAGTGGAAGTTCCGCGCCGTCGGCCAGGGCTACGCCTCGGGCCTGACCGGCATCGCCCAGGACTTCGGCGTCAACGTCTAGTCCGGCGCCGACGTCCCGGCGGGCCGACGTTCACCGGCCCGGGGCGCCAGCGCGGCCGAGCCCCCTCCCGGCCGTCCGGGGAGGGGGCTTCGCTACCGTTCGCCGGGTGATCCTCATGCCGCTCACCCCCGTCGAGGACGGCGCCCTACCGGGCCCGGTCCTCACCGAGATCGCCACGCTCTACGCGACCAACCACGCGTTCTTCGAGCTCACCGGCGATTTCCCCGACCCCGGCCGCATCACGGTCGAACAGGTCGCGGCCGCCCTCGCCGACGAGCTCGCCCACGAGGGCGCCGAGATCCTCCTCGCCCTCTCCGCCGGCCGCCTCGTAGGCCTGGCCGCCACCCTCGCGCACCACCCGGACCCGGCCGCCGAAGACCCGGACCCGTGGATCGGCCTGCTGCTCATCGACGCCACCGCGCACCGCGAGGGACACGGGCGCGCCGTGGCCACCCAGGTCGAGGACCGCTTCCGCGCCGCCGGCCGCTCGGGCCTGCGGATCGCCGTACTCGACAACAACCCCAAGGGCCTCGCCTTCTGGCAGTCCCAGGGGTACACGGCCCTGCGCCGGGCCGCCGACCGCGAGGGCGGCCGCCCCTGCACGGTCCTGCGCAAGGCGCTGTAGGCGGGAGGGCGCGGAAGCGCCGGGCGCGGTGGACCCCGACGGGCGCCGTGGACCCGACGGGCGCGGTGGCGTCAGGGCGTCGGGGCGTCACCCATCTGGGCGTCACGGCCTCACGGCTCACGGCTCACGGCTCACGGCCGGCGGCCTGAGGCCTGAGGCCTGAGGCCCCTAGGGGGCCTTGGGCCGCTCCTTGCCGTACAGCCACACGTCCCAGACCTTCTTCAGGTCGTGGCCCGTCTTCTCCTGCGCGTAGGCGGTGAATTCGGCCGTGGTCGCGTTCCCGTGCCGGTGGTCGGCGGCCCAGCCCCGCAGCAGGGCGAAGAACTTCTCGTCGCCGACCTCCTGCCGGATCCGCTGCAGGACCATCGCCCCGCGCCCGTACACCGGGGCCTCGGAGATGTCCTCGGGCCCCGGCGGGGCGGCCGGCGGGAACGCGTACCAGTCGGAACCGGCCGCCGCGTCGACGTCGGTGTCCCCGGCCAGGTAGGCGTCGAAGTGCTGCTGTGCGCTGGGCCCGCCATGGTCCTCGGACCAGAGCCACTCGGCGTACGTCGCGAAGCCCTCGTTGAGCCACATGTCCTTCCAGGACTCCGGCGACACCGAGTCCCCGAACCACTGGTGGGCCAGCTCGTGCAGGACCAGCAGCGTGCCCTCCTCGCCGGTGGGGGCCCCGGAGATCACGGGCCTGGTCTGCGTCTCCAGCGCGTAGCCGAGCGTTCCCGTGGGCAGCACGATCAGGCCCGTCGAGGAGAAGGGGTACGGGCCGAACCTGCCGCTGCCCCACTCCACCATCTCCGGCAGCCTCCCGAGCACGGGCGCACTCGCGACCGCCTCCGTGGGCGCGACCGCGTCGTAGACGGGGATCCCGGAGGGGGTGCGGCCGGTGGTCACCGTCAACTTCCCGACGGCGACGGTCGCCAGGTAGCTCGCCATCGGCTCGGGGCTGTGCCAGGCGAACACGGTCCGCCCGCCGCTCCCCGGTCCTTCGCCCTCGTCCTTGTCCTTGTCCTTGTCCTTGTCCTTGTCCTTGGCCGGAGCGTCGGTCCGCGCACGCAGTTCGCCGTTCGACACGGCCTCGTAGCCCTTGGGGACGGTGACCGTGATGTCGTACGTGGCCTTGTCGCTCGGGTGGTGGTTGCCCGGGAACCAGGCCATCGACCCGATCGGCTCCCCGACGCCGACCGCGCCCTGCCCGCCCGCGAACCGGATCCAGCCCTCCTGGGAGCCGTCCGGATCGGTCACGGCCTTGGGCTTGCCGCGGTAGTCGATCTCCGTGCGGAAGACCTCGCCCCGGCGCACGTCCTCGGCGGGGCGGACGGTCAGCTCGTTGCCGGTCCGGTTGAACCGCGCATCGGCACCCTGCACGGTGACGTTCTCGACCTCGAGGCCGCTGAGGTCGAGGTTGAAGGAGCTGAGCGTGTGTTCGGCGCGGGCGGTGATGACGGCGGTGGCGTGCAACTGCCCGCCGACGGGGTCGTAGTCCAGGTCGAGGGCGTAGTGGTCGACCTGGTAGCCACCGTTCCCGGCCTTCGGGAAGAGCGGATCGCGCACGCCCGAAGCGCCCGGTCGCCCCTGCACGGAACCGCCCGTACAGCCCGTGGTGAGGGCGAACAGGACGGCGACGGCGAGGGCGGCGAGGCGCCGCAGAACACGATGATCCACGCGCCGAGCCTACGCGCCGCGCCGTTCACCGCCGGTGGACGACCTCGCGAGCGCCTCGCGGCCGTCTCGCGGCGGCGCGAGGCGGCGCGGCGCAGTCCTCGCGGCGGCTCTCGAAGGCTTCGCGAGGACCCGCGCGCTCGCGCGACCGCGTGCCTGCGCGCCGCGCGCCTCTTCCCTCCCCCGGCTACTTGTCGAGGGAGTCGACGCCGGCCTTGGCGTACTTCTCGTCCAGGTCACCGCTCGGGGCACCGGCCACGCCGATGCCCGCCACCGGGGCGCCCTTGGCCTGCACGGGGGTGCCGCCGCCGAGGAAGAGGGTGCCGGGGATGTCCTTGAGGTTCGGGGTCTGCGCGAGGCGGCCCGCGAGCACGGAGGTCGGGGCGTTCCAGGACACGGCCGTGTAGGCCTTGCGCTGCGCCGACTCGTAGGACTGCGGGCCGGCGCCGTCGCCGCGCAGGGTGACGATGGTGTTGCCGTTGCGGTCGACGACCGCGACGGTCACCTTCTGGTTCTCCTTCGCGGCGGCGTCCAGCGCTGCCTGGGCGGCGCGGGTGGCGGCGTCCACGGTGAGGTGGGTGGAGGTGGTGAAGTTCCGGTCGACGTCCCGCTTGGCGGAGGCCGCCGCCGGGGCGGACGCCGGGGCCGATGCCGGGGCCGACGCGGCGTTGGCGGTGACGGCGCCGAAGGTTCCGGCTCCGAGGGCTACGACGAGGGCGGTACCGGTGAGGACGCGGGTGCGGGTGTTCATGTCTGCTGCTCCTGTGGACGTCGGCGCGGCGGGCTCTCCTGCCGTGTTCCCACCCTCTCCCCGCCACCCCCGCCCACCCGTCCCCGTACCGGCTCCACCCGCCCACCCCACCGGTTGACCCCGGGGTCAACCGATCGGTTGATGCGGCACGGTTCCGGCGGCGGCTTACCTGGTCACGGCACCGCCGACACCGCCGTGCGTGCCACAAACCATCCCGGGCGCGCAGGCGCAGCCCGGGGGCCCGGGCGCTGTCCCGGGACCCGGGCGCAGCCCAAGGGCCCGGGCACGGCCCAAGGGCGGGCACGGCCCAAGGGCCCGGGTCCGGGCGGAGCCCGGGGAACGGTGGAAGGGTGGGGAGGGGACCGGCCCGCGCAGCGGCACCCACCCGCCATCCCCGGCCCAGCCGACCCGCACGGCCCCACCCACCGGTGACCGGTGACCACGGACGAACCACGCCGACCAGGAGCACAAGTGACCAGCGTGACCCCCACCCCACCTCCTCAGGGCACCCGCGCACTGGCCACGGTCATGCACACCGCGTTCTTCCTCCTCCTCGGCGCCTCGGTGGCCCGCTTCCTCCTCCGCCACCCCGGCGAACCCCGTACCCCGTGGATCATCGCCCTCAGCCTCACCCTGGCCGTGCTGTACGTCCTCGGCCCCGCCGTGGGCGCGACCTTCGGCCCCACCGGGCCCCGCCCCACCACGGCAGCCGGTCCCACCACGACAGCCGGTCCCACCAAGTCAGCCGGCCCCACCGGCCCAGCCCGCCCCACCAAGACGGGCGACCCCGCCCGCCCCCGCCGCCTCCTCTGGCTCGGCCTCGTCGTCGCCGTCTGGGTCGTCCTCGTCGTCCTCGCGCCGAGCTTCGCCTGGTGCGCCGTCCCGCTCTTCTACACCGCCCTGCGCACCCTCCCGCCCCGCGCCGCCGTCGTCCTCGTGGCCCTGCTGACGGTGTTCGTCGTCGCCGCGCAGCTCAAGCTCTCGCAGACCACCGGCGGCGGCGAGCCCTTCGACCCCAACCTCCTCCTCGCCCCACCCGCCGTCGCCG
This sequence comes from Streptomyces sp. NPDC054961, assembly GCF_053609145.1. Lineage (NCBI taxonomy): Bacteria > Bacillati > Actinomycetota > Actinomycetes > Kitasatosporales > Streptomycetaceae > Streptomyces > Streptomyces sp. NPDC054961. The sequence continues at coordinate 315,647 of NZ_JBSGWY010000002.1, forward strand.
CGCTCGCGACCGCCGTCTTCATCCACATGGAGCGCCAGGCCACCGCCCAGCGCACGCTGATCGACGACCTCATCCGCACCCGCCGTGAACTCGCCGCCACCGAACGCCGCGAAGGCACCCTCGGCGAACGGCAGCGGCTGTCCATGGAGATCCACGACACCCTGGCCCAGCACCTGTCCAGTCAGCAGATGCTGCTGCAGGCCGCCGACCGCACCTGGGACACGGACCCGGTCACCGCCCGCGCGCACGTCCGTACCGCCACCGACATCACCGCACGCGGCCTCGCCGAGGCCCGCCGACTGGTCCACGACCTCGCCCCGCCCGAACTCGCCGGCGGAGCAGGCCTCCCGGAGGCCCTGCGCGCGCTGGGCGCGGGACCGGACATCGAGGTCCGCTTCCACCTCGAGGGCACGCCGGTCCCGCTGCCCGACCGCGCGGAGTCGGCACTGCTGCGCATCGCGCAGGGCGCGCTGGCGAACGTACGGGAGCACGCGGGGGCCCGTACCGCCGCCCTCACGCTCAGCTTCCTGGGCGACCAGGTGGTCCTGGACATCGCGGACGACGGCCACGGCTTCGTCCAGTCCGCAGGACCGGCCGGCGGAACCGCACCCGGAATCGAGACCGGAGACCAGACGGGGTCCGGGGACGGAGGCGGAAGCGGAAGCGGCAACCGGGGCCACGGCCTCCCCGCGATGCGCGCCCGCGTCCGCCAGCTCGGCGGCACCCTGACCATCGAATCCACCCCGGGCGAAGGCACCGTCCTCTCGGCCTCGATCCCCCTGGAGCCCACACCATGACGACGATCCTCCTGTGCGACGACCACGTGGTGGTCCGCGCCGGCCTGCTCGCGCTCCTCGGCAGCGAGCCGGACATCGAGGTGCTCGGCGAGGCGGGCAGCGGCGAGGAGGCGGTCGCGCTGGCGGCCAAACTCCGCCCCGACGTAGTCCTGATGGACCTCCAGCTGGGCGAGGGCATCGACGGGGTCGAGGCCACGCGCCGCATCACGTCCGCCCCGCACCCCCCGCACGTCCTGGTCCTGACCACGTACGACACGGACGCCGACATCACCCGGGCCATCGGTGCGGGCGCCACCGGCTACCTCCTCAAGGCCGAACGCCCGGAGGAACTCTTCGCGGCGATCCACTCGGCGGCCCAGGGACGCACCACGCTCTCCGCGCCCGTGGCGAGCCGCGTGATGGCCCACATGCGCGGCGCCCGGCCCACCCTGACGGACCGTGAGCTCGACATCCTCGGCCAGCTCGCCCGCGGCCTCGGCAACCGCGACATCGCCCGCGCGCTGTTCATCAGCGAGGCCACGGTCAAGACCCACCTGGGCCGCATCTACGACAAGCTCGGCGTCGACACGCGCGCGGGCGCGGTCGCGGTGGCCAAGGAACAGCGCCTCCTGCCCTGAACGAGGCCGGGGAGGCGGGCGCGGGAGGCGCGGGCGGAGGAAGGCGCGGCGAGGCCGGACGGCAACGGCAGCGGCAGCGGCAGCGGCAGCGGCAGCGGCAGCGGCAGCGGCAGCGGCAGCGGCAGCGGCAGCGGCAGCGGCAGCGGCAGCGGCAGCGGCACATCGTCCATCCGTACGAGATCGCACTCGTACGCCGCGCCGATCCGACGCCGACGCCCACGCGGGAGGCTCGTGAGTGCCCCGGACCGCCCGCACGGCCCAGGGCGCCACCCGCCGTGTCGAGAGGAACCCGCCATGCCGTCCACCGAGTTCACCCCCGAACGCCGCCGCATGCTCACCATGCTGGGCGCCGGTGCGGCCGCCGCCGGGTTCGGCGCGCTCGCCTCCGCGACGCCCGCCAACGCCGCCTCCACCACCACCGAGGACCTCACCGCCACCACCGCCGCCTGCGGGCCCACCGGCTCCGTCGAGGACGAGCTGGCGATCCACCGCCTGCTGGAGACCTACCTCTTCGCCGTCGACACCAAGGACAAGACGGTCTTCCGGACCCTCTTCACCGACGACGCCACCCTCACGGTGATGGCCCACCCCGACGGCACCGCCGGCATCGTCAAGTCCGGCATCGAGGCGGTCGTCGCCAACCTCGACGGCGCCGCGGCCTGGGGCTACTCCACCCACGTCACCGCGAACGCCTACGTCCGCGTCACCAGCAGGACGACGGCGACCGGCGACAGCCACGCCACCGCGCAGCTCGTGTACCCGGCCACCGCGACCGCGCCGGAGACCGTCGTCGTGCGCGGCATCCGCTACCGCGACGAGTACGTGAAGTCCGCGGGCGTCTGGAAGATCCGCAAGCGCGTCTTCTCCCCGCTGTGGCAGTACAACGGCACCGCCGTGCAGATCGCCTACCCGAACTAGTCCACCGACCCGACGACCCGACGGCCCGGCCCCCCAGCGCCCCAGCCACCTGGCCACCGGGCCACCGGGCTATCCGGGCTATCCGGGCTATCCGGGCTATCCGGGCTATCCGGGGACGATGAGGCCCCGGTCGGCCGCCACCCGCGCCGCCGCCGTACGGTTCTCCACCCCGAGCTTCTCGTAGACGTGCGCCAGGTGCGTCTTGACCGTCGTCCCGCTGATGAACAGCGCCGAGCCGATCTCCCGGTTGGACCGTCCCGTCGCGATCAGCTCCAGGATCTCGGTCTCCCGGGCCGTCAGCACGGTCCGCGGCGCGCGGTACCGGTTCATCAGCCGCGAGACCACCGAGGGCGACAACGCCGACTCCCCGGCCGCGACCGTCCGCAGCGACTGGAACAGCAGGTCGGGCGGGGACCCCTTCAACAGGTACCCCGCCACACCCGCCTCCACCGCCCGCACGACGTACGCGTCGGACTCGTAGCTGGTCAGTACGACCACCCGGGGCGGATCGGGCAGCCGGGCGATCCGCCGCGTGGTCTCCAGCCCGCACATCCCCGTGCCCAGCCTGATGTCCATCAGGACCAGGTCCGGGGAGAGTTCGCGGACCAGCCGGAGCGCGGCCGTACCGTCCGGCGCCTCTCCGCACACCTCGAACTCGGGGCAGCCGGACAGCAGGGCCCGCAGCCCCGCCCGCACCACCGGATGGTCGTCCACCAGCAGGATCCGCGTCATACCGGGCTCCCGGACGGAGCCGGAAGACACACCGACACCACCGTGCCGCCGCCCACGGTGCTCTCCACCACGGCCGTACCCCCCAGGTACTCGACCCGGCGCCGCAGCAGCCGCAGCCCGTCCCCACGGAGCTCGCGCGGATCGAACCCGACGCCGTCGTCCCACACGTCCACCGCGACCGCGTCCGGCTGATAGGTCAGCGTCACCACGGCCTGCGAAGCCCGCGCATGCCGCCGCACGTTGCCGAGCACCCCCTGCACCGCCCGCACCACAGCCCCCTCCACCGGCCCCCCGAGCCCCCGCACCTCCCCCACCACCCGAAACCGAACCCGCCCGCCGGCCACCCCGGTACGCACATCCCCCCGGCCCCGGTCCCGCTCCCCAGCCCGACCCGCGGCCCGGGCCCCGAGTCCAAACCCGACACCGCCCCCGGCCCCGGCCCCGGGTCGGGGCGCGGCCTCGGGACGGCCCCCAGCCGCAGCGAGGTCCCCGACCTCAGGCCGAGGCACGGCCCCGGGAAAGCCCCCGGTCACGGGTCGACCCCCGGTCGCGGCTCCAGCTCCGGCCTCGGCCCCGGGTCGAGGCACGGCCCCGGGACGACCCCCAGCCGCAACTAGGGCCCCGGCCTCGGATCGAGACACGGCCCCGGGACGGCCTCCGGCCGCAGCTAGCGCCCCGGTCGCGGCTCCAGCTCCGGCCTCGGCCCCGGGTCGAGGCACGACCTCGGTCACGACCCCGGCCCCACTCCCACCCTCGGCCCCGGATCCAGTTCGGGATCCAGTTCCGGCTCCCCCCGTGCTCACGGCTCGGACTCCGGCTGCGACCTCGGCCCAGGACCCGCCCTCCGTCGTGAGCCCGGCCCCACCCCCACCCTCGGCCCCGGCCCCGGCCCCCGCCTCGGCCTCGGCCTCCGCGCACAGTCGGCGCAGAGCCTGCGGCAGCGAAGCGCCGTCCAGTTCGAGCGGGGCCAGGTCGTGGATGAGCCGGCGGGCCTGCGCGAGGTTCTCGCGTGCCGCGGCCGCGGCCTGACGGACCAGCACCCGGGCTTGTCCCGGCTCCCTGGTCCACTGCCGGTCGGCCGCGTCGAGCAGCATGTGCATGCTGGTCAGACCCTGCGCCACCGTGTCGTGCAACTCGGCCGCCAGCCGGTTGCGCTCCCGGAGCACCCCGGCCCCGGGCACCTCGCGCCGTCCCCCCGATCCAGCCACGCCGACCAGCCCCTCCCCCAACCCCCGGACCCCCCGGACCCCGGACCCCCCGGACGCGCCGAGCTTAAGACGGCTCCCCCGGCTCCCCCCAGCGTTCCCGGCGCCCCGGACCGGCCCCCGCCGCCCGCGCCCCGGTACGAACTCCCCCGGCCCCACCCCGTCCACCCGGCCCGGCGGCCGGCCGGAACACACCGCCATCACGTGCGTTTGCGCAGGTGGCGCGGGATCCGAAGAATCCCATGCCCCACCAGCCCACTGACCGCCACACCACGGCCGAGGACCGGCCCGCGGCAGCCGCCGTTCCCCCCGACGATCAGGAACTCTGATTCGCGCCGATGCCTCCCCACCCGGTCCCCACCAGCGCCTCGGGGCCGCTGCCCGCCGGGGTGGGCAGCGGCCCCGGACACCGAGGTGGGGGGCGGACACCCGGTGTGCCCGAGGGCGACCACCACCGAGGCGGGAGCCCTGCAAGGGCCGGGCCGACGAAGCCCGCCGACGGCCGCACCCGAACCGAACCCGAGCCCGAAGCCGCCAGGGCCCGCACCCGACCGAGGGCGGCGACGGCACCAGCACCGCCACCACGACCACCGGCACCCGGCACCGGCACCGGCACCGGATGTGAAGGGGACCGACGGGGGCGTGACACCATCGGATACGTGCTCGACATCGGCTACTCCCTCTCCCGGCGCTTCCCCGACCCCCCGCAGACCGACTACCGCTCGGCGGACGTCCACTCGCTGCGCCACGACCTGTTCTGCGGGGACGTCTACCTCGCCGACACCAACGCGGACCGGGAAGTATCCACAGCCTGGGGATGGGTGCCGGTACTGGACTTCGCCTGGGCCCTGTGCGACATCGTCGAGCAGCTCGACCAGGATCCGCGCGGCAGCCGCTCCGCGAACCGCCAGTACGCCGAACTCGACTTCACCGAGTCCAGCGACCGCATGCTCTTCGAACGCCGCTTCGGCTGGGTCGACGTCGACGCGGACTGGATGCCGTCGGAGGAAGACCCGCTGACCTTCAGCCACAGGCTGCTGCGCCGCGAGGCCCGCGACTTCCTCCACGACCTGATCGCGGACCTCATCGACATGCACGACGGCCTGGCCGACAACCCCATCATCTGGACCCTCCAGTCCCGCTTCCCCCGAGTCCCGGCCTAGCGACCTGAGCCGCTAGGGGGAGACCCACCAGGGACGGGCCGCCGTCACGGCCGCCGGGTGGCTTGCCGTCGAGCACGGTGCGGCGGCAGTGCGGCAGCAGCGGCAGCCCAGCGCGGCGGCAGGCGGCCCCGCCACCAGGCCCCCGACCGCCCCACCCCGGCCCAAGCCCCGCCCGTTCCCGGGCCCCGGCCCAGGCCCACCCCCGACCGCCCCGCCCCACCCCCGCTACGCCACCACCCTCAACCCCAGCTGCGCCGCCAACGCCGGCGCCAGCTCGAACAGCTGCCCCGGGCTGATCACCGCCCCCGCCAAGGCCTCCACCCCCCGCGCGATGCCGAGCTCCGCCGCGCCCCGCAGATCCACCTCCGACAACCGGGCCCCCGTGAAATCCGCCCCGCGCAGCACACAGTCCCGGAACTCCACCCGCTCCAGCACCGCCCCCGCGAAGTCCGGCTCCACCAGCACGCATCCCTCGAAGACGACGTCCTTCAGCTTCGCCGTCCGCAGGTTCAGGTAGTCGATCTTCCCCCCGCGCACGAGCACCCGCTCCAGCACCGACCCGTGCAGCTGCACCCCGCCGAGCCGCGCCTCCAGCAGCTCCACGTCCCGCAGCGAAGCCCCCGAGAGGTCGGTCCCCACGCCCCGGACCCCTTCCAGGACCGAGTCCAGGAACCTCGCCTTCGCGAGCCCCGTCTCGTCGAGCGCGCAGCGCCGTAGCGCGCAGTCCATGAACCGGGCCCCGACCCCCTCCTGGCCCGCCAGGTCCGCGTCCGCGAGCTCCACCCCGTCGTAGTCGCCGTCCGGCTCCAGCTCACCGCCGGTCCACGCAGTCAGCTCCGGCAGCCGCACCTCCGGCCGCCGCGCCGCCTTCACACCCTGTTCATGCCCTTTGCGCGCCATGCCCCCATCCTGAACCACCTCACTGACATCACTCACTGACATCACCCGGACATCACCCTTGACCTCAAGCCCGCTTGAGGTCACAGGCTGACCGGATGACCACGCCGAGCGCCTCCTCGAACACCACCACCGGCCCCCGCCCGCACGCCACCATCCCCGCCCCGGCACCGGCCCCGGCACCGGCCTCCGACCGGGCCACCATGAACGCCGTCCGCCTCCACGCCTTCGGCCCCGCCGAGAACCTTTCCTACGAACCCACCCCCCTCCCCGTCCCGGCCCCCGGCCAGGTCCGCATCGCGGTCGCCGCCGCCGGAGTCCACCTCCTCGACACCACCCTCCGCCGCGGCGTCCAGGCCGGGCCCGCACCCCTCCCCGAGCTGCCCACCGTCCCTGGCCGCGAGGTCGCCGGCACCGTCGACGCCCTCGGGCCCGGCACCGACCCCGCCTGGCTCGGCCGCTCCGTCGTCGCCCACCTCGGATTCGCCCCCGGCGGCTACGCCGAATACGCCGTCACCGACGCCGACCGCCTGCACGCCGTCCCGCCCGGTCTGGATCCCGCCGCCGCCGTCGCGATGATCGGCACCGGCCGCACCACCCTCGGGATCCTCCAGTTCGCCGACCTCGGCCCCGGCTCCGTAGCTCTCGTACCCGCCGCCGCGGGCGGCATCGGCACCCTGCTCGTCCAGTACGCGAAGCACGCCGGAGCGACCGTCGTCGCCCTCGCCGGCGGTCCCGCCAAAGCCGCCCTCGCCGCCGCCAACGGCGCCGACCTCGCCCTGGACTACACCCGCCCCGACTGGGCCGAAACCGTCCGCGCGCACCACCCGGCCGGTGCCACCGTCTTCTTCGACTCCGTCGGCGGAGCCATCGCCCGCACCGCCCTCGGCCTCCTCGCCGACGACGCCCTCCACCTCGTCTTCGGCTGGTCCGGCGGCCCGATCCCGCTCACCGACGCCGACCGCAAGGCCCTCGACGCCCGTCGCGTCACCACCCAGGGCGTCCTCGGCCCCGCCATGCTCCAGCGCGCCGGCGGCGACGACCCGCTGCGCAGCCTCGAAACCCGCGCCCTCGCCGAAGCCGCCGCCGGCCGGCTGCGCCCCGCCCTCCAGCGCTACCCGCTGGCCGAAGCCGCCACGGCCCACCGCGACCTCGAAACCCGCGCCACCACCGGCAAGGTCGTCCTGGAACCCTGACCCGACCAGACGAGACCAGACCCGGCCCGACCCAGCCCGGCCCGGCCCGGCCCGCCCCATCCCGGCCCAGCCCGGCCCCCTACGGGTCACGGCAGGGCCGGGGAGTGGAAGTGACGGGCGAGGGGTGCGCCCGGCAAGGGGGGTACGACCGGCGAGGGGTGAGACCTCCTCGCCCAGCGCCGGCACCCGCCCCTAAGAAGCCCCGGCCCCGCTCACGACCCCGACGCCCTGCAACGTCTCCGCGAACGCCCGCGCGTCGAACATCGACCCGTCCCGCGCCCCGACCGGCTTCCCCTCCACCCGTACCATCGGCGTCCCCTGCGCACCCGTCGCCTCGAAGCCCTTCTCCGCCTCGGCGACCCACCCCGCGTACTTCTGCTCCCTCACGGCCCCGTCGAAGGCGGCCCCGCGCAGCCCCGGCACCGCGTCCGCCACCTTCAGCAGCAGCTCATCGGTGAACTTCCCCTTCGGCTGACTCGCGAAGACCGCCGCGTGGTACTCCGCGAACTTCCCCGCGTCGACCGAAGCGCGCAGCGCGTTCACCGCCCTGACGGAACCGCTCCGCCCGCCGCCGCCCCCGCCGCCGCCCCCGTCGAGGAACGACGCCAGCAGGTACTCGACCTTCACCTGACCGGCCGACGCCAGCTTCAGCAGCGTCTCGCCGCCGGCCTCCTCGAACTTCGCGCAGTAGCCGCACATCGGATCCACCAACACCTGCGCGGTGTGCGGCGCGTCGGAACGTCCCACCACGATCTTCGCCCCGTCGACCCTGGCGGGCAGTTCCGCGAGCCGATCGGCGATCGGGCTCGTCCGCACCAGCACCCCGGCACCCTCGGACGCGGACCCCGACCCGCTCCCGGCGCCGCTCCCGGTCCCGCATCCGACGACCGCTCCACCCAGCAGCGCCACGGACGCGACCGCCGCGACCAGGCGTCCCGCCAGAACAACCCGCACCATACGAACCGCACCTCTCACACAAAACAGAACAAAACCCCCGCGCCACCCTAGGGGCGCGATCCACCTCCCCACATCAGTCATTCGGCCACCCCGCAGACCCCGAAACCCGACACCCCGGCCCTGGACACCCCTCCGGAACGAGGTGTAGCAACTCCCCCATGACGATCAACGGCGGCATCTCCTTCTGGCACGCGACCGACGACACCGCCACCACCCACCCACCGCGCACCCCCCTCACCGGCGATTCCACGGCCGACGTCGTCATCGTCGGCGGCGGCTACACCGGCCTGTGGACCGCCTACTACCTCAAGACCGCCGCCCCCGACCTGCGCGTCACCGTCCTGGAACAGAAGTTCTGCGGCTACGGGGCCTCCGGCCGCAACGGCGGCTGGCTCTACAACGGCATCGCCGGCCGCGACCGCTACGCCGCCCTGCACGGCGCCCAGGCCGCCCGGCGGCTCCAGCACGCCATGAACGACACCGTCACCGAGGTCATCGACACCGCCGCCAAGGAGGGCATCGCCGCCGACATCCACCGGGGCGGAGTCCTCGAAGTCGCCCGCACCCCCGCCCAACTGAGCCGCCTCAAGGCCTTCCACGCCGCGGAACTCGCCTTCGGCGAAAGCGACCGCGAGCTCTACGACGCCACCGACACCCGCGCCCGCATCGACGTCGCCGACGCCGTCGGCTCCAGCTGGACGCCGCACGGAGCGCGCATCCACCCCCTGAAGCTGGTCAAGGGACTGGCCGCCGCCTGCGAACGCCTCGGCGTCACCCTCCACGAATCCACCCCGGCCACCGAGATCGCCCCCGGCCGCGCCCGCACCCCGTACGGCACCGTCCGCGCCCCGTACGTACTGCGCTGCACCGAGGGCTTCACCGCCGCCCTCAAGGGCCAGAAGCGCTCCTGGCTCCCGATGAACTCCTCGATGATCGCGACGGCCCCGCTCCCGCCCGACGTCTGGGCCCAGCTCGGCTGGTCCGGCGCCGAGACCCTCGGCGACATGGCCCACGCCTACATGTACGCCCAGCGCACGGCCGACGACCGCATCGCCATCGGCGGCCGCGGCGTCCCGTACCGCTACGGCTCCCGCACCGACCACGACGGCCGCACCCAGCCCGCCACCGTCGCCGCCCTGACCCGGCTCCTGGAGGGCTTCTTCCCGGCCCTCACCGGCGTCGAGATCACCCACGCCTGGTCCGGCGTCCTCGGCGTCCCCCGCGACTGGTGCGCCACGGTCACCCTGGACGCCACGACCGGCCTCGGCTGGGCCGGCGGCTACGTGGGCTCCGGCGTGGCCACCTCCAACCTCGCGGCCCGCACCCTGCGCGACCTGGTCCTCGGCGAGAGCACCGACCTCACGACCCTCCCGTGGGTCAACCACCGCGTGCGCCGCTGGGAGCCGGAACCCTTCCGCTGGCTGGGCGTCCAGGCCCTCTACGCCGCCTACCGCGAGGCCGACCGCCGCGAAACCACCACCCACACGCCGACCACCACCCCGCTGGCCCGCCTGGCGGACCGCATCTCGGGCCGCGGCTGACGGCACGCGAAAGGCCCCGGGTGACGACCCGGGGCCTTCCGCTTTCGTTCAAATTCCCTTGATCACACGGACTCTGACCTGGGACGGAGCCCCCTGTCGGATTCGAACCGACGACCACCGCTTTACAAGAGCGGGACTCTAGCCAGCTGAGCTAAGGAGGCACACACGACACTGCACAGTGCGCAGAATCGCCTTCACTCTACACAGCCGCACGCCGCCGCAGCGAGGAACGTTCCCGACCCCGTAACCCCTCGCCCGCCAGTTCGTTCTACGTACTGAAGTGCACGTCCGACTATCGGACCGTAGGGGTGGGAGGGTTCGTGGCCGACGCCGCGGAGCAGGACAAACGCGTCGTAGGCGCCGAGGCGAAGCGCCTCAAGCGCGAGGTCCTGGGCGTCCCGGACCAGCGCAAGCACCAACAGCGTGCCGCCAAGCCCCTCAAGAGCCGTACGAAGCAACCGGGCACGCAACAGCGGGTGTACCGCTATCGCTTCTACCCCACCGAATCGCAGGCCGAGCAGTTGTTGCAGACGTTCGGCGCCTGCCGGTGGGTCTACAACGAGGGCCTGGCGCTCCGGGTGAAGGCCTGGGAGGAACAGCGTGTTTCCCTCGGCTTCGCCGAGACCTCCCGGTCGTTGACCGGTTGGCGCCACGCCCGGAAATCCTCGTGGCTCCAGGAGATCTCGTCGACCGTGCTCCAGCAGTCGCTCCGCCACCTCGACTCCGCGTTCACCCGCTTCTTCAAGGGCTCCGCGAAGTACCCGAATCCGAAGCGCAAGCACCGCTCACGGGACTCGGCAACCTACGTCCGCGCCGGCTTCCGCTGGCACGAGGACCCCGAGCGACCCGGCACCGGACTCATCGCCTTGGCAAAACAGACAGAACCCCTGAACGTGCGCTGGTCCCGCCCGCTGCCCGCCAGGGTCGCACCGGTGAAACTGACCGTGACCCGTGACCGCGCCAAGCGCTTCTTCCTCCACGTCCTCGTGGAGGAGCGGATCGCGCAGCTGCCCACCGCATTCGCCCCCGGCACCAACACTCCGAAGGCCATCGGGATCGATCTAGGACTAGCCTCCCTGGCCACCCTCGACGACGGCAGCACCGCAGTCCACCCACGACTGTTGAAAAAGCACGGGAAGAAGCTGACCCGGCTGCAAAAGGAGCTACACCGCAAGCAGAGGGGATCGAGCAATCGCGGAAAGGCCCGCGCCAAGATCGCCAAACTGTACGCCTTGATCACTGATGTCCGGAAGGACGGCCTCGACCAGCTCACTACCCGCCTCGTGCGCGAGAACCAAGTGCTCGTGGTGGAAGACCTGGCCGTCGCGAACCTCATGCGCACGACCAAGCTGAGGAACTCCATCACGGACGCCTCGTGGGGCATTTTCCTCGACATGCTCCGGTACAAAGCTGCCTGGTACGGGCGCACTCTGGTCGTCGTCGACCGGCTCTTCCCCTCGACCCGGCGCTGCTCCGCCTGCCACACCAAGGGCGAGCAGCTCGACCTGTCCGTCCGGTCGTGGACCTGCGGCGCTTGCGGAGCCGACCACGACCGAGACGGGAACGCCGCAGTGAATCTCCGCGACGAAGGGATGCGGTTGTACTGGCTGGTGACGATGGCACTGCCACCCGGCAGAACCCCGCCCCCGCTCATCCGCGCGTCAGAACTACCCGAATGTGTCACGGACGCATAGGCCGTGGATGAGCAAAAAGCCGATGGGCCGTCGGTCTTCCCGCCTGTGGAGTCTGTGTAAGACCTCCCGGCGCATCCTTCGAGGAGCGCCGGGAGGCAACGGACGGTGAAGCAGGAAGCGCCGCTCGTGAGGGCGACACTTGGGTCAAAGTGGAGCGCTTTGGCCCGACCCAGGTCAAAAGAGTGTTGCTCTGGCCTCTTACCAGGCCAGAAAGCCTGTGTTCTACCCCGTCACGCCCCCGGGTACCCCGCGCGGGCCAGCCGCGGGCCGACCGCCTCCAGCGGAAGGCCCGGATTGAGGGCGTCGACGACGTCCTGGGTGACCGGGCGCAGCGACCAGACGTGCCGGATCGCGTCCAGGGGGAGGTCGCTCTCGTAGTAGTCCTCGGCGAACGCGTGGTAGGCCTGCGCCGTGCCCGCGGCGAGGACCTCGAAGAGGAAGTCGGCGCCGTCCGCGTCGCCGCGGCCCGGCGGGAACTCCACCGTGCCCGCCCGCCAGTCGGTGTCCGCGGTCTCGCGCCAGAAGACGACGGTCGCGTGGAGCGTGCCGTCCTCCGAGCAGAAGGCGGGCTCGGTCAGGAAGGGCCGGAAGGCCTCCGGTATGCCGTCGGTCAGGCCGGGCCACAGCTCCCCGTCCCCCTCGCCCCACGGGCTCATGTGCGACTCGTGGTCGAAACCGCGCCCGAAGACCCCGTCCGCCGTGAAGACGATCGTGTACTCGCCGCCCGATCCGTCGTCCATGAAGGCCGCTTCCTCCCCCTCGCCCCATGCCGGGTCGTACGAGAAGAAGGCGCCGTCCTCGTCGCCGCTGATCACCAGCTCCAGCGCCGCCATCGCCCGGCAGCGGTCGCGCAGCGTCTCGATGTCGGGCAGGACGCGCGTGAGGTCGTAGATGGTCATGGAGAGGATCAAAGCAGCTGCCTCTGACAGCCGCCCCTGACGACCGCCCCTGCCCGCCGCCCCCAACGGCCGCCCCTGGCACCCGCCTCCGACCGTCACCCCTCACAGCCGCCCGGGCCTCGGCCTCCGCCACCGGGAGAAGTCGGCGAAGTCACTCCCCTCCAGGTGCTGACAGGAGCCCCGTCGGCCGGTAGCGTCGGGCCGGAGTCCGCTTACTGGACTAGACCTTCCACTCGGATCGTCCGGCACGTTCCTGCCGGTAGAAGGGATTCATCACCATGGCTTCTGTCACTTTCGACAAGGCGACCCGTCTGTACCCCGGCGGCGAAAAGCCCGCCGTCGACCAGCTGGAGCTGGAGATCGAGGACGGCGAGTTCCTCGTCCTCGTCGGCCCCTCCGGCTGCGGCAAGTCCACCTCGCTGCGCATGCTCGCCGGCCTGGAGGACGTGAACGGCGGTGCGATCCGCATCGGTGACCGCGACGTCACGCACCTGCCGCCCAAGGACCGGGACATCGCGATGGTGTTCCAGAACTACGCGCTCTACCCGCACATGTCCGTCGCCGACAACATGGGCTTCGCCCTGAAGATCGCCGGCGAGGACAAGGCCACCATCCGCAAGAAGGTGGAGGACGCGGCGAAGATGCTGGACCTGACCCAGTACCTCGACCGCAAGCCGAAGGCGCTCTCCGGTGGTCAGCGCCAGCGCGTGGCGATGGGCCGCGCGATCGTGCGCAAGCCGCAGGTGTTCCTCATGGACGAGCCGCTGTCGAACCTCGACGCCAAGCTCCGCGTGTCCACCCGTACGCAGATCGCGGCGCTCCAGCGCGACCTCGGCATCACCACCGTGTACGTCACCCACGACCAGGTCGAGGCCATGACGATGGGCGACCGCGTCGCGGTCCTCAAGGACGGTCTGCTGCAGCAGGTCGACACCCCGCGCAACATGTACGACCGCCCGGCGAACCTCTTCGTCGCCGGCTTCATCGGTTCCCCGGCCATGAACCTGGTCGAGGTCCCGATCGCCGACGGCGGCGTGAAGTTCGGCGACAGCGTGGTCCCGGTGTCGCGCGAGGCGCTGACCGCGGCCGCCGACGCGGGCGACCGCACCGTCACGGTCGGCGTGCGTCCGGAGCACTTCGACATCGGTGACACGGGCGGTCTGACGATCACCGTGAACGTCGTCGAGGAACTGGGCGCCGACGGGTACGTCTACGGCTCGACCTCGCACTCCGAGGGTTCGCAGGACATCGTGGTGCGCGTGGGCGGCCGCAACGTGCCCGAGAAGGGCTCGACGCTGCACGTCATTCCGCGCGCGGGCGAGATCCACGTGTTCTCGACCTCGTCCGGGGCCCGCCTCTCCGGCTGATCCACCGGATCCACCGGATCCACCGGATCCACCGGATCCACCGCGCTGCCCGCCGAAGGGGCGTCTCCGTCAAGAGGCGCCCCTTCGGCGCGAGTTCCGGCAGATCGGGCCATTCGGCCCCCACCGTCAACCCTTAATTCGAAAACCCACGTCGAACCATCCCCCGACCGGGTGACTAAATGTCGCCATATCTTCACCGAGCGCTACTCTCGGCGTCGTGACCCACACTGCCCGCCGTATCGGCCGATCCCTCGCCCTGGTCCTGCCCGTCGTCCTGGTCCTGTCCGGGACCCTCGCGGTCACCATGGTCCCCTGGGCGGACAACACTCCCTCCCAGATCCTGACCGCGTCCGCCGAGGACGTCTCCGTCCCCGCGAAGCCGCGTGCCGCTCAGGACGTCCTGCGCGAAAAGCTGCTCACCGAGATCCAGCAGGGTGAGCAGCCGGGTGACGTGCTCACCCACCTCCAGCGGGAAGTTGACCGGCGGCCCTCGCTCGCCGAGCACTGCGTGGGCATCGCGCGGGCGCTCGGGCGGGCCGCCGTGGACGCCTACGGGCCCACGAAGGCCCAGTCGTTCGCGCGGCCGGTGTGCGACACCGCGTACGCGTCCGGCGTCGCCTCCATGGGCTGACGGCAGCCGACGGCCGCCGCCGCACCGCGCTCCCGGATCCCGGACCACCGGACATGACCGACTCAGGGCTTCCCGCCCGACCCCACGCAGCCGCGTTCCCGGCTTCCCCGACCCAGGCCGTCGTCCTGGCGGGCGGCCAGGGTTCGCGGCTGCGGCCGTACACGGACGACCGTCCGAAGCCGATGGTGGAGATCCCGGGCACCGGGATGCCGATCATCGGGCACCAACTCGCCTGGCTGGCCTCCGAAGGGGTGACGGACGCCGTCGTCTCGTGCGGGCACCTCGCCGAGGTGCTCCAGAAGTGGCTGGCCGAGGCTTCGCTGCCGCTCCGCGTGACCACCGTCGTGGAGAACGAACCGCTGGGCCGGGGCGGCGGACTCAAGTACGCCGCCCGGCACCTCCCGCACCCCGACCGGGCCTGGTTCGCCACCAACGGCGACGTGTGGACCCGCTTCTCGCTGCGGGAGATGGCGGCCTTCCACACCGAGCGGGGCGCGACGGCCACGCTCGCCCTGGCCCGGCCCCGCATTCCGTGGGGGGTGGTGGAGATCAACGAGTACGGGCACGTCCTGGACTTCATCGAGGCGCCGCAGTCCCCGTACCCGGTCAATGCCGGCGTGTACGTCTTCGGGCCCGAATTCGCGGAACTGCTCCCGGACTTGGGCGACCACGAGCGGACGACGTTCCCGCGCCTGGCCCGTGAGCGCCGGCTCGCGGGCTTCCCGCTGCCCCAGGGGGCCTACTGGCGGGCGATCGACACCGCCAAGGACCTGACCGAGGCCGCCAGGGAGTTGGCCGCGCAGAGCGGCGCCTAGCGCCTCCTGAGGGGCCCTGCCGCTCCCGCCTCCCGTCCCCTCCCGCTCCGCTCCGCCCCACCGCCGTGGGACACGAAAGGGCCCGGCACGCTCGCGCGTGCCGGGCCCTCGGCCCCGTGGGGCCCTTCGCGGCCGGTGGGCCTCAGCCCGGGGGCGTCACCCGAGGAGTCCGCCGACCAGGCCGGGCTTCTTCGGCGCCGTGTCCCCGGTCCCGCCCGAGGTTCCTCCGCTGCCCGTCCCCGACGAGGAGGCCGGGGGCTTCTGCGGGGTGGACTGGCGCGGCGCGCTGCGGGGGCTCTGGCTGCCGCTGGTGCCGCGCGTGGCGGTGGGCGCTCCGGAGCCGCTGCCGCCGCTGCCCGGGGTGGCCGAACCGGTGGCGCTCCGGCCGGACTTGGGAGCCGGCGAGGAGGCCGCCGCCGAGGGCTGCGCGGTGGGCTTCGTGGGGGCGGGCCGGGTGGGCTGCTGCTGCTGCGGGGTGCTCGGCAGCGGGCGGCCGGGAAGGTAGTTGCTCGGGGCCTCTCCGGGCCCGGGGACGGTGACGACGGTGGTGGAGCGGACGGCGCCGCCGAGGAGCGAGCCGATGAGGAGGGTGAGTCCGCAGACCACGGCGGCCATCACGGCTCCGCGCCGCAGCACGCGCCGCCGCAGCCGCCACAGTTCGGTACGCGGTCCCAGCGTGCGCCAGGCCTCGCCGGCGAGGCGTCCGTCCAGCGAGTAGACCGGGGCGCCCGCGATGATCAGCGGGCTCCAGGCGGCGAGGTAGATGATGTCGGGCGCGTCGTAGGCGGGGACGGTCTTCCAGCTGACCGTCATCAGCAGTGCGGCGGAGAGCAGCGCGCCGAAGCAGGCGGCGAAGCGCTGCCAGAGCCCGAAGACGGTCAGTACGCCGACGGCGACCTGGAGGAAGGCGACGCTGAGTCCGGCGCCGACGGGGTGGGCGAGCGCGAAGTCGCGGAGCGGTTCGGCGAGGGCCCACGGGTGCAGGGTGTGCAGCCAGGTGACCATGGAGCCGCGCTCGCCGCCGTCGAAGTAGACGGGGTCGCACAGCTTGCCCATGCCGGCGTAGATGGAGATGAAGCCGAGGAAGACGCGCAGCGGGAGCAGCACGACGCCGAGGTTCATCCGGCGGCCGGGGTAGTACGAGGCCTGCGCGCGCGCGTCGCCCGGCGCCCGGCGGGAGTCCGTCGCCCCGCCGGAGCTTTCGGCGTAGGCGGCTCCGTACGCTTCGTAGGCCTCGGGGGAGAGCTCGCGCACGGCGGGCTGGGCGCGGGTGTCGTCGGTGTCGCCGTAGGTGCGCTGCCCGATGACGGTCGGGGTGGCGAGGGTGTCGTCGGCGAGGTCGTGCGCGAGGTCGAGGCGCGGGATGACCTGGGTGGCTCCGCCGTCGTAGTCCCCGTGGCCGCGCCCGTGCTCGCGTACGGCCTGGAGGAGTCCTCCCATGGCGGCGCCGGCGGCGTCGTCGCCGGGGGCGGACTTGCCGCTCCAGACGACGGGGCGGCGTCGGGCGGCGCCGGCGCCGGCGGCCGCGAGGGCCCCGCCGAGCGCGGGAACGAGCCCGGAGGCGCCCGCCGGGTGGGGACGCGCGCTGGGGCTCGGTGCGAGCCGCACGCGGAAGCTGGCGTGGTTGACGATGACCTGCGCGGGGTCGCACGGCACCTTGACCATGCTCAGCGCGGGCTGATCATCGAACCCTGGCGTTCTGGTGTCCACACTCATCTAACCGAGTGACGAGTCTTTAGGACACTGCCTTGACATCAGGGATGTGTCCGAGACCCGTCAAATCAAGCCACCCCGCCCGGAAGGGGCGGGGTGGCACGCTCACGGGTCACGCCCGGTGAGCCAATTGGATCAAGCGGCGGCGGGTGGGACCCGCGGCCGGAACCGATCCGGGGAGAACGGGTTACGCGCGGCCGCGGGTGGCGCGGCGGCGGGCCGCCTCGTAGAGGACGACGCCCGCGGCGACGCCGGCGTTGAGGGACTCGGCGCCGCCCGGCATCGGGATGCGCACGAGGTAGTCGCAGTTCTCGCCGACGAGGCGGCCGAGGCCCTTGCCCTCGGAGCCGACGACGATGACGACGGGGCCGCCCAGCGCCTCGAGCTCGTGGACCTCGTGCGTGCCCTCGGCGGCGAGGCCGACGATGGTCATGCCTTCCTTCTTGTAGTCCTGGATCGCGCGGGTCAGGTTGGTGACGCGCGAGACCGGGGTACGGGCGGCGGTGCCCGCGGAGGACTTCCAGGCGCCGGCGGTCATGCTGGCGGCGCGGCGCTCGGGGACGACCACGCCGTGGCCGCCGAAGGCGGAGACGGAGCGGACGATCGCGCCGAGGTTGCGCGGGTCGGTGATGCCGTCGAGGGCGACGATGAGCGGGTCCTCGCCGTTGTCGTACGCGGCGGCGGTGAGCTCGTCGGGGAGCGCGTACTCGTACGGCGGGACCTGGAGGACCAGGCCCTGGTGGTTGAGCCCGCCGGTCAGCCGGTCGAGCTCGGGGCGCGGGGCTTCCATCAGGTTGATGTTGCCGCGCTCGGACGCGAGCTGGAGGGCCTCGCGGACGCGCTCGTCGTTGTCGATGAACTGCTGGACGTAGAGGGTGACGGCCGGTACGCCGTCGCGCAGCGCCTCGAAGACCGGGTTGCGGCCGACGACCATCTCGCTGGTGCCCTTGGGACCGCCGCGGCGGGGGGCCGGGCGGCGCTTGGCGGCCTGGCGGGCCATGGCGTTGCTGATGCGGTTGGCCTTGTGCTTCTTGCGGTCCTCGGCCTTGGGCGTGGGGCCCTTGCCTTCGAGGCCCTTGCGCCGCTGGCCACCGCTGCCGACCGTCGCGCCCTTCTTGTTGGACGTGCGGCGGTTCCTGCGCTGGCTGTTCCCGGCCATGACCTCTACCTGATTTCGTTGGTGCTGCGATATGTACGTATGAAGAGTGTGCCGCCCGGAACGCCGGGCGGCACGACGGGACCGCTCCGGTGGGCTCAGCGGGGGCCGAGCGTCCAGCGGGGTCCGGTGGGGCTGTCCTCGATGACCAGGCCGGACTGCTGGAGCTGGTCGCGGATGGCGTCGGCGGTGGCCCAGTCCTTGCGGGCGCGGGCGGACTCGCGCTGCTCCAGGACCAGGCGTACGAGGGTGTCCACGGCTCCGTGGAGGTCTTCGCCCCGGTCCGCCTCTCCCGCCCAGTGGGGGTCGAGGGGGTCGAGGCCGAGGACGCCCAGCATCGCCCGCACCTCGGACAGACGGGCGATGGCCGCGTCCTTGTCGTCGGCGGCGAGCGCGCTGTTGCCCTGGCGGACGGTGGTGTGGATGATCGCGAGCGCCTGCGGGACGCCCAGGTCGTCGTCCATGGCCTCGGCGAAGGCGGGCGGGACCTCGGCGGCCGGCTCGACCGTCTTGCCGGCCTTCTCGATGACGCGCTGGATGAACCCCTCGATGCGCGCGAAGCCGGACTCGGCCTCGCGCAGCGACTCCACGCTGTACTCGATCATCGAGCGGTAGTGCGGGGTGCCGAGGTAGTAGCGCAGCACGATCGGGCGCCAGACCTTGAGCATCTCGGAGACGAGGACGGAGTTGCCGAGGGACTTCGACATCTTCTCGCCGGACAGGGTCACCCAGGCGTTGTGCACCCAGTACTTCGCGAACTCGTCGCCGAAGGCCTTGGCCTGGACGATCTCGTTCTCGTGGTGCGGGAAGATCAGGTCGATCCCGCCGCCGTGGATGTCGAAGGCGCTGCCGAGGTACTTGTGCGCCATGGCGGAGCACTCGAGGTGCCAGCCGGGGCGGCCGCGGCCCCACGGGGTCTCCCAGTCGGGCTCGCCGGGCTTGGAGGCCTTCCACATGGCGAAGTCGCGGGGGTCGCGCTTGCCGGTGATGCCGGACTCGGCGGGCTGGCGCAGGTCGTCGATGTCCTGGTTGGAGAGCTCGAGGTAACCGGGGAAGGACCGGACGTCGAAGTAGACGCTGCCGTCCGCCTCGTAGGCGTGGCCGCGCTCGATGAGGACGCGCATCATCTCGATCATCTCCGGCACGTGGCCGGTCGCGCGCGGCTCGTAGGTGGGCGGGAGGCAGCCCAGCGCGTTGTAGCCGTCGTTGAAGGCGCGCTCGTTCTCGTAACCGATGGACCACCAGGGGCGTCCCTCGGTCTCGGCCTTCGTGATGATCTTGTCGTCGATGTCGGTGACGTTGCGGATGAACGTGACGTCGAGGCCGCGGTAGGTGAACCAGCGGCGCATGATGTCGAAGTTCAGGTACGACCGGACGTGCCCGATGTGCGGGGCCGCCTGCACGGTGGCGCCACAGAGGTAGATCGAGACGCGGTCCGCTGTGAGCGGGACGAAGTCACGGATCTGCCGGGCGCTGGTGTCGTACAGGCGAATAGTCACGGCATCCAGGGTAGTGCGCCTGTAGCAGTGCCCCGCGACCCTTTCGGTACGCGGGGCCCGCTTTGTTGTCGAAGAAGTGCGGGAACGGTGTGACCGTACGGGTATTAGGCCCGGTTCGTCCGGTAGACGAGAGCCGTGGCGATGGCGGCGAGGCCTTCGGCGCGGCCGGTGAGGCCCAGTCCGTCGGTGGTGGTGCCCGAAATGGACACGGGGGCGCCCGCGGCGGCGGCGAGCGCCTTCTGCGCCTCTTCGCGCCGCTTGCCGATCTTCGGCCGGACGCCGATCACCTGGACGGCGATGTTGCCGATCTCGAAGCCCTCGGCCCGTACGATCCGGGCGGCTTCCGCCAGAAGGGTGACGCCGGCGGCGCCCGACCACTCGGGGCGGGAGGTGCCGAAGTGCGCGCCGAGGTCCCCGACGCCGGCGGCGGAGAAGAGCGCGTCGCAGGCGGCGTGCGCGGCGACGTCCCCGTCGGAGTGGCCGGCGAGGCCGTCCTCGCCCTCCCAGAGCAGGCCGGCGCACCACAGCTCGCGGCCGGTCTCGAAGGCGTGGACGTCGGTGCCGATGCCGACCTGCGGGAGCAGGGGGCGCGGCGGCTCCCCGGCCGTGGCGGCGGGAGCGGCGGGATCAGTAGGCATCGGTGGCCCTCCTGCGGGCGAGTACGGCCTCGGCGAGGACCAGGTCGAGCGGGCGGGTGACCTTGAAGGCCTCTTCGTGGCCGGGGACGGCGAAGACGGTGACGCCGAGCTGCTCCACCATCCCGGCGTCGTCCGTGGCGCCCTCGCCGTCAGCGGTGCCCGCGGCGAGCTTCTCGTGCGCGCGCAGGAGGGTGGCGAGGTCGAAGCCCTGCGGGGTCTGCACGGCGCGCAGCCGGGCCCGTACGGGGGTGGCGACGACCGGCTCGGGCTCGCCCGGCCTGCCGGGTTCGACCTCCTTGACGGTGTCGGCCAGCGGCAGGGCGGGGACGACGGCGGGCGCGCCGTCGCGGACGGCCTCGACGACGGAGTCGACGGTGTCCACGGGCACGAGCGGGCGGGCCGCGTCGTGGATGAGGACGGCGGTGACGTCGGCGGGGAGCGCCTCCAGGCCGGCGCGCACCGACTCCTGCCGGGTCTCGCCGCCGGGGACGACGAGGACCTCGGTGCGGTCGGGCAGCGCGTGCTCGTCCAGGAGCCTGCGCACGTCCGCGGTGTCGGAGGGCGGGGCCACGACGACGACGAGGGAGACGGCACGGGAGCGCGCCATGGCGCGGACCGCGTGGATGAGCATGGGAATGCCGCCCAGGGTCCGCAGGGCCTTGGGGGCTCCGGGACCGAGACGGACCCCGCGGCCGGCGGCCGGGATCACCGCGGCGGTGCGGCGGGGGCGCGATTCGTCAGACATCAGTAGCTCCGAGCCAGGTTTGTGACTTCGGCCGACATGGGTATGGCCTGAAGGGTGCCGGGTGCGACGCCCTCGCCCCTTCCGTGACGACCGGTCGAGCGGCTGCCCGGGCCCGGCACACCAGTGGGGAACACCGGTAATTTTCGGGTGCGGGTGGCGGCACCCGGCGTATAGCGTCAGGCGTGAGGCGTGAGCGTCAGGCGTGAAAACGGGTCCAGACATGCCGCAGCGCCCGGCAACAAGTCACCTTGTCATCGGGCACCGCGGCACAACTGTGTACGACCAGGTGACTGTGCGTGACCAGGCGTACGGATGATCGCGTCAGGACGCGAGCACCTCGTCGAGGAGGGCCTCGGCCTTGTCCTCGTTGGTGTTCTCGGCGAGCGCGAGCTCGCTCACCAGAATCTGACGTGCCTTCGCGAGCATGCGCTTCTCACCCGCGGAGAGCCCGCGCTCGCGCTCACGACGCCACAGGTCACGCACAACTTCGGCGACCTTGATGACATCGCCAGAAGCGAGCTTTTCCAGATTTGCCTTGTAGCGTCGGGACCAGTTCGTCGGCTCTTCTGCGTACGGTGCGCGAAGCACCTCGAAGACCCGGTCCAGCCCGTCTTGGCCGACTACGTCGCGAACACCGACGAACTCCGCATTGTCCGCAGGCACACGTACCGTCAGGTCGCCCTGAGCGACCTTGAGCACCAAGTAGGTCTTGTCCACGCCTTTGATCTGACGAGTCTCAATGGCCTCGATCAGCGCGGCCCCGTGATGGGGATAGACCACGGTGTCGCCAACCTTGAACGTCATGTGACAGGTACCCCTTCCGTGGCTATCCAGGGTAACACGAGAACTGACCGTTATGAATGGCGTTTTCGCAGGTCAGGGCACATCTCGGGGCTTGACAACACCGACAGGAACGTGCTGCGACAGGCTTGCGGAAGGGGGTATTCGCAGGTCGGAGGCGTTGTGCGGACCGGGCGAAACGGCTACGTTACACCCGCCCGCGGACCCGGCCGGGGCGATGTACGTCCTGTTTTGCCGGTTTCCAAGGGCTGAAACCGAACTACTCCGTACGACTGGCGGCGCCCGCCCGGTACGGTTCCGGCCCAATCCCCAATTCGATCACCGAGCGGTCTTCGAGGGAATCCCGCAATTGATCACCGGACCGGTGGCGGCGCTTTTGCGAATGGAAGATCACCGAGCCGATCGGCGCGTCACCGGCCTCCTGATCGTTCCGGTGATCGGCGCCCGGACAGGGCCGCGCCGCCCGTGCGGAGGGTCGGGTGCGGGGGCGGGGCGGCGGCTCGGTAACCTAAGCGCGCTGACACACCCTTAGAGCGGCTTCACTCGGCCGCTCCGAGCGTCCACCCTTCCGTTTTCGTACGTCCAAGGAGATGCCTCCGCCGTGAGCCGCAGCCTTCGACGCGGCGCCCTCGCCGCCACCGCCGTCGTGTTCTCGATCGTCTCGCTGGCCGCGTGCGGTGCGGGCCACGACGCGCAGACTCTCCAGGTCAAGCCGGACAACGCCGCCGTGACCAAGGGCGACATCAAGGTCCAGAACGCCCTGGTGATCACCCAGGAGAAGGACAAGAAGGGCCCGGCCGCCGTCTCCGCGACGCTGTTCAACGCGGGTACCAAGGACCAGACCCTCGACGCCATCACCCTCCCGGGTGGAAAGGCGACCGTCGCCCTCAAGCCCGCCGGCGGCGCGGGCAAGGTCATCGTGCCGGCCGGCGGCTCCGTCGTCCTGGGCGGCAAGGGCAACGCCTCCGCGGTCGTCGCGGGTGGCGGGGTCGAGGACGGCAACGTGCAGAAGGTCGTCTTCCAGCTGAGCAACACGGGCGACGTGGAGCTCGAGGCCTTCGTCTTCCCGGCCACGGGCAACTACGCGGGCTTCGGCCCGACCGCGGCCCCCGCCGCGGCTCCGGCCACGGGCGTCACCCCGTCGGGCAGCGCCTCGGGTTCCCCGGCCGCCGCCGCCTCGGGCAGCCCGGCGTCCACCCCCGCGGGCAGCGCGTCCGGCTCCCCCGCGGGCGCCGTGGCCGGGTCGCCGTCCCCCAGCGCCGGCCACTGAGGCGCGGAGCACCGTACGCACCACTTCGCGGGCCCCGGGCCTTGAGCCCCGGGCCCGCGCCTTGCGCCTTGCGCCTTGCGCCTTGCGCCTTGCGCCTTGCGCCTTGCGCCTTGCGCCTTGCACGGGAACGGCCCCCCCGCCGCGGGGGGGGCGGGGGGCGGCGTGCGCGTGGGCGGGGGGCGCTGGCCCGGGCCCCCCCCCCGGCCGGCTTGGGGGGCGGGGGCCCGGCCCCGTCTCCACTCCGTGCGTTCGCCGCACGGGCGGGCGGCTTACGGCTCGAACTTGTAGCCGAGGCCGCGGACCGTGACCAGGTAGCGCGGCGCGCCCGGGTCCGGCTCGATCTTGGCGCGCAGGCGCTTGACGTGGACGTCGAGGGTCTTGGTGTCGCCGACGTAGTCGGCGCCCCACACCCGGTCGATGAGCTGCATGCGGGTCAGCACGCGGCCCGCGTTGCGCAGCAGCATCTCCAGCAGGTCGAACTCCTTCAGCGGGAGGTCCACCTTCCCGCCCGCGACGGTGACCACGTGGCGGTCGACGTCCATCCGTACGGGTCCGGCCTCCAGCGCGGCCGGGGTGACCTCTTCCGGCTCGCCGCGGCGGCGCAGGACCGCGCGGATGCGGGCGACCAGCTCCCGCGAGGAGAAGGGCTTCGTGACGTAGTCGTCGGCTCCTATCTCCAGCCCGACGACCTTGTCGATCTCGCTGTCCTTGGCGGTCACCATGATCACGGGGACGTTGGAGCGGCCGCGCAGCTGGCGGCAGACCTCCGTACCGGGCAGGCCGGGGAGCATCAGGTCGAGGAGGACGAGGTCGGCGCCGTTGCGCTCGAACTCGTCGAGCCCGTCGGGCCCGGTCGCGGCGATCGCCACTTCGAAGCCCTCCTTGCGGAGCATGTAGGACAGGGCGTCGCTGAAGGATTCCTCATCCTCGACGACGAGCACTCGGGTCACGGAAGGACCTCCGGGGCAGGGATGGCTGGTGCGGTATGAGGTTCGAGCAGGGGGCGGACGGGTGAGGCGGCGGTCGCGGGGGCGGTCGCCGGTGCCGGCGCGGCCGCTTCGGGGAGTCGCAGGGTGAAGGTGGAGCCCTGTCCCTCCGAGCTCCATACCGACACCTCCCCGCCGTGCGAGGCCGCCACGTGCTTCACGATCGCGAGGCCGAGGCCGGTTCCTCCCGTGGCGCGGGAGCGGGCCGGGTCCACGCGGTAGAAACGTTCGAAGATGCGCTCGCGGTCCTTTTCCGGGATGCCGATGCCCTGGTCGGTCACGGCTATCTCGATCAAGTCTCCACCCGGCGCGGTGACCCTGCGTGCGGCGATGCCGACGCGGGTCCGGGCGGGGCTGTAGTTGACCGCGTTCTCGACCAGGTTTCCGAGGGCGGCCGCGAGCTGCCCCCGGTTTCCCCATACCCGCAGGTCGGCGGTGCCGCCCGCGGCCATGGTGATCTGCTTCGCGGTCGCGGTGTGGCGGCAGCGGTCGATGGCCTCGGCGACGAGGGTGTCGACGCGCATGGGCTCCGCGTCCTCCAGGGGGTCGTCGTTCTGCACCCGGGAGAGGTCGATGAGCTCCTGCACGAGGTTGATCAGGCGGGTGGCCTCGATCTGCATGCGGCCGGCGAAGCGCTGGACCGCCTCGGGGTCGTCGGAGGCGTCCATGACGGCCTCGGAGAGCAGGGAGATCGCGCCGACCGGGGTCTTGAGCTCGTGTGACACGTTCGCGACGAAGTCACGGCGCACGGCCTCGATGCGGCGGGCCTCGGTGAGGTCCTCGACCAGGAGGAGCACCAGGCGGGAGCCGAGCGGGGCGACGCGCGCCGAGACGGCGAGGGCCTCGCCGCGGCCGGTGCCGCGCCGGGGCAGATCGAGCTCGACCTGGCGTATCTCCCCGTCGCGGCGGGTGTCGCGGGCCATGTGGAGCATGGGTTCCACGGCCAGCTTGCCGCCGCGGACCAGGCCGAGGGCGTAGGCCGCCGAGCTGGCCTTGACCACCGCGTCGCCCTCGTCGAGGACGACTGCGGAGGAGCGGAGCACGGAGAGCACGGTGTCGACGCCCGGTGGGAGCACCGCGTTGATGTCGGGGCGCATGGAGCTCCGGGTGGGGCGGGCTTGGTCGCGCTCGCTCCAGCGGAACGCCAGCATCGCGATCACACCGGTGCAAAGACCGGCGATCGCTGCAGCTGCGGCGACCGCCGCGTTCACGTCCATGACTCCAGGTTAAGCAGGCGGAGCGACACTTCCACAGCCGTTCGGGTGGCAGCTCGAACAGTCGTCGCCCAGAGTTCACCCTGGCGACGGGGTTGATTCACTTGCGATGTCGGAGCAGGTCGCGTTCGCGGGTCAACCTGTCACCGTGTGGGGCACGGGGCCGGCCGGAAGAGCAGCCCGCCCCGGCCCGGCCCCGGGCACCAGCGAGCAGTAGTAGGCAGTAGGCAGAGAGGGACACCCATGCGTGACGCGTACCACGAGGAACTGGACTCGATCGGAGAAGGCCTGGTCGAGATGGCCCGGCTGGTCGGTTCCGCCATCGGGCGGGCCACGACCTCGATGCTCGACGCCGACCTGAAGCTCGCCGAGAGCGTCATCGCCGCCGACCAGAAGGTCGACGACCTCCAGCACGACCTGGAGGCCCGGGCCATCGCGCTGCTCGCCCGCCAGCAGCCGGTCGCCACCGACCTGCGCATCGTCGTCACCTCGCTGCGCATGAGCGCCGACCTGGAGCGCTCCGGCGACCTGGCGCAGCACGTGGCGAAGCTCGCCCGGCTGCGCTTCCCGGACACCGCGGTCCCGCGCGACCTGCACGCCACGATCCTGGAGATGGGGCAGCTGGCACAGCGCCTGATGGCGAAGGCCGCCGAGGTCATCATCACGAAGGACGTCGACCTGGCGCTCCAGCTGGAGCAGGACGACGACGAGATGGACCAGCTGCACCGCACGCTCTTCCAGCACCTGATGGACGACCGCTGGAAGCACGGCATCGAGACGGCGGTCGACGTGACGCTGCTGGGCCGCTACTACGAGCGCTTCGCGGACCACGCGGTGTCGGTCGCCAAGCGCGTCGTCTACCTCGTGACGGGCGAGCACGCGGACGAGCTCCAGCCGCCGACGCAGGTCGAGGGCGTCTGAGGCGCGACGGGGGCGTCTGAGGCGCGACGGGGCGCGATCGGCAACGAGCCCCCAATGCGCCGTTGACGCGCCGGTCCGGCTGGGCATGAATGAGGCGAAGGCACAACGCCTACGAGGAGGATCCATGCCCGATTCCCCCGTCCCGATCACCCCGGAGCAGGAAGCGCAGCCCCCGGAGGGCCTGCGCCTGCCGCTGCTGGCGGCCTGCGGCTGCGGCTCGGGCTGCGGCTGCGGCTGCCAGTCCGGCGCCCCCTGCCAGTGCGGCGGCTGACCGCCTCCGCCCGGCTCGACGCACCCGAAGGGCCCCGCCCGGCACACCGTCGGCCGGGGCCCTTCGCATCGGTCCGGCCAGGAGGAGACGGGCGTGCCGCCCGTCGGGGCGCGGCGGGCGGGCGGCGGACCGCATGACCACCGCCGAGGACCGGCGCCGAGGCCGCTACCGCTACCGCTTCAGAGCTGGTGCTTGGCGGCGGTGACGAGGACGCGGATGCCCTCGCGGGTGGAGTCGCGGCGGATCTCGAACTCCTCCCGGCTCTCCGTCTTGTGCACGACAGCGATCTCGGAGAACAGCGCCTGCGCCCGCGCGCTCAGCGCCTCGTCGCCGGTGAGCATCTGCAACCGGAACAGGGCTTCCTGGGCGTGGGAGCGCAGGTCGTAGGAGCGCGCCTTGACCGCGAGCGGGTCCTCGTACGGCCCGTACGGCTGCTGGTACGTGCAGAACCACAGGTGGACGAGGGTGCGCCGGAGGTTCACGAGCGCCCCGGCGTACGAGGTGTAGGCGTCGAGCCGTTCCTGGCGCAGCTTCTCCGACCGGGTGAACTCGTGGCCCCGCTCGGCGACCCGCTGCTGGAACGCGAAGGTGACCCCCGACCCGAGCAGCGTCCCCAGGACCGCTATCGCACTGGCGATGATTGCTTCCACCGCGCCAAGAGACCACGCCTCCTGCCCGGCCACAAGGCCACGGCCCGACGAACCCGCCGCCCGGAATCCCACCTGCGCCGCGCCACCGCTCCGTGCGATCTTGCCACCATGGACGAGAACGCCCCGGCCCCCGTGACCGTCGCCGACGGGGAGATCCTCACCCGTCGGATCCTGCCCGGAATCAAGATCATGCGGGAGCACCTCGGCTGCTCGCTGCAAGCTGCCTTCCTCGCGTTCCACGCCCGGTACGAAGTGCTGCGGCGCGAACGGCCCGAGGACTTCACTTTGGCGCCCGAAGAGTACTGGGAGGGCTTCTCCTCCTGAGGCGGGACGCCGGCACCGGGCATCCGCCCGAGAGCCGACGGCCCGGGGCCGGCCCCCGAACCGCGAAGAGCCCCTCACCCGCCGAGGACCAGCGGGTGAGGGGCTCCTTCGTGGGTCCGGACTACTTCTTGCCCTGGTTCTTGACGGCCTCGATGGCGGCAGCCGCGGCGGCCGGGTCGAGGTAGGTGCCGCCGGGGTTGAGGGGCTTGAAGGAGGCGTCCAGCTCGTAGGAGAGCGGGATGCCGGTCGGGATGTTCAGGCCCGCGATGTCGGCGTCGGAGACGCCGTCGAGGTGCTTGACCAGGGCGCGCAGGGAGTTGCCGTGCGCGGCGACCAGGACGGTGCGGCCGGTCAGCAGGTCCGGGACGATCGCGTCGTACCAGTACGGCAGCATGCGGACGACGACGTCCTTGAGGCACTCGGTGCGCGGGCGCAGCTCCGGCGGGATCGAGGCGTAGCGCGGGTCCTCGGACTGCGAGAACTCCGTACCGTCCTCGAGCGCCGGCGGCGGGGTGTCGTACGAGCGGCGCCACAGCATGAACTGCTCCTCGCCGAACTCGGCGAGGGTCTGGGCCTTGTCCTTGCCCTGGAGGGCGCCGTAGTGGCGCTCGTTCAGGCGCCAGGAGCGGTGGACCGGGATCCAGTGGCGGTCGGCGGCCTCGAGCGCCATCTGCGCGGTGCGGATCGCGCGCTTCTGGAGCGAGGTGTGCACGACGTCGGGGAGCAGGCCGGCGTCCTTGAGCAGCTCACCGCCGCGGACCGCCTCCTTCTCGCCCTTCTCGTTGAGATTGACGTCCACCCAGCCGGTGAACAGGTTCTTCGCGTTCCATTCGCTCTCGCCGTGGCGGAGGAGGATCAGCTTGTACGGTGCGTCGGCCATGCGTACGAGCCTAATGGACGCGCCCGGGCGCTCGCGCGCGTCGTGTACGACGTGCGGACGGCCCCCGATTGACGGCAGCCGTCAATCCAGTGGCTCCCCGAGCCTGCTATCCGTAGGGTGCGAACCACAAGAGGGGTACTTACATCGCCGGGGGGATTCCGTATGTCCGTTGCCAGTCTGAGGCGGGCCGCTCGAGAGAGCGTGTCGGGCCTGCCGCGCGAGTTCTGGTGGCTCTGGACGAGCACGCTGGTCAACCGGCTCGGGGCTTTCGTCGCCACGTTCATGACCTTGTACCTGACGCTGGAGCGGGGCTATTCGGCCTCGTTCGTAGGACTTGTGGTGGCCCTCCACGGCCTCGGCGGTGTGATCTCGTCGGTGGTCGCGGGGGTGCTGACGGACCGGCTGGGCCGGCGGCCCACGCTGGTCGCGGCGCAGGTGTCGACCGCGTTCTCGGTGGCGCTGCTCGGCTTCATGCAGCACCCGGCGGCGATCGCGGCGGTGGCGATGCTGGTCGGCATGACCTCCAACGCCTCGCGCCCCGCGGTGCAGGCGATGATGGCGGACATCGTCCGCCCCGAGGACCGGGTACGGGCCTTCGCGCTGAACTACTGGGCCATCAACCTCGGCTTCGCCGTCAGTTCGACGGTGGCGGGCTTCGTCGCGGAGTACAGCTACCTGGCCGGATTCCTCGGCGAGGCGGCCCTGACGCTGGCCTGCGCGGTGCTCGTGTACATCAAGCTGCCGGAGTCGCGGCCCGTGCGGACGGAGGCGGAGAAGGCGGCCGCCGAGCCCGAGACCGGGCTGGGGACGGTGCTGCGGGACGGCCGGTTCATGGGTGTGGTCGGGCTGTCGTTCCTGATCTCGCTGATCTTCATGCAGGGGTCCTTCGGCCTGCCGCTCGCGATGAGCGCGGCCGGGTTCTCCACGGCCGACTTCGGCCTGGTCATCGGTGTCAACGGACTGCTGATCGTGCTGCTGCAGATCCCGGTCACGCGCCTCATCGAACGCCGGGACCCGCAGAAGCTGCTGGTCGTCTCGGCGCTGCTGGCCGGGTACGGATTCGCGCTGACGGCCTTCGGCGGCTCGGTGTGGAGCCTGGCGCTGACGGTCTGCGTGTGGACGCTGGCCGAGATCATCAACTCGCCGACCCAGATGGGGCTGGTCGCACGGCTCTCCCCGCTGCACGGGCGCGGCCGCTACCAGGGCATGTACACGCTGTCGTGGGCGGTGGCCTCGCTGGTCGCTCCGCTGATGGCGGGCTTCGTGATCGAGCACTACGGCGCGGGGTGGCTGTGGACCTCGATGGCGGCGCTGGGCATGGTGGCGGCGCTGGGGTACTGGCTGCTGATGCGGGGGCTCTCCGAGGGCGGCGCGGCCACGGCCGTGGTGCCGGACGTGGTGCCGGTCGTGGTGCCGGACGTCGTGCCCGCCGTGGCGGCGACGGCGGACCTGGCCGTGGCCCCGGCCGTGGCGGCGACGGCGGAGCCGGTCCCGGTCCCCGTGGTGAAGACCGCGGCCGCCGAGGTGTAGGCGCAGTGCAGGCGCAGTGCATCGTGCCGACCGGGTCCCCCGCGGACCCGGTCGGCACGGCCGTGTCAGCGGGGCCGCGTCAGGACGGCTGCGTCAGGTGCTTGAACGCGTCGAGGTTCCGGGTGGACTCGCCGCGCGAGACCCGCCATTCGTACTCCCGCCGGATCGCGCTCGCGAAGCCCAGTTCCAGCAGCGTGTTGAACGCGCCGTCCGCCGCCTCCAGGACCGTGCCGAGCAGGCGGTCCAGGTCGTCCGGGGTGATCACGGCGAGGGGGAGCCGGGCCGTCAGGTAGACGTCGCCGAGCGCGTCGACCGCGTAGGCCATGCCGTAGAGCTTGAGGTTGCGCTCCAGCAGCCAGCGGTGGACGGCCGCTTCGTTCTCGTCGGGGTGGCGGATCACGAAGGCGTTGACCGACAGGGAGTGCTTGCCGGCCTTGAGCGAGCAGGTGGTGCTCAGCTTGCGGGTGCCGGGGAGCTGGACGACGTACGTGCCCGGCGACGGGCTCTCCCAGCCCAGCTCCGCGCCGGTGAGGACCGCCTCGATGATCTCGGCGGTGCTCGCGTCGGTCCTGCCCTGGGCGTCAGCCATGGTGGGAGCGTACGCGACGGCGGTGGTCGTGCATCGCCGCGGTGTACACGTCCGCGGTGCCGCTCGCCGCGGTGTCCCAGCCGAAGAACTGCGCGTGCCGGGCGGCCGCCGCGCCCATCCGCTGCGAGAGGGCCGGGTCGTCCACGAAGCGCCGTAGCTCGCGGGCGTAGTCCACGGGATCGTGCCCGGGTACGAGGAGGCCCGTCACCCCGTCGTTGACGGCGACCGGCAGCCCGCCGACGGCGGCCGCCAGCACCGGGGTGCCGGTGGCCTGGGCCTCTATGGCGACGAGCCCGAAGGACTCGCTGTACGAGGGCATGACCAGCACGGAAGCCGCCCGGAACCAGTCCGCGAGCGCGTCCTGCGCCACCGGCGGGTGGAAGTGCACGAGGTCGGCGATGCCGAGCGTCGCGGCCAGCTTCTGCAGCCCCTCCGGCTTCGCGAGCCCGCTGCCGCTGGGCCCGCCGACGACGGGTACGAACAGCCGGGAGCGCAGCGCGGGATCGCGGTCCACCATCTCCGCGACGGCCCGCAGCAGGACGTCGGGGGCCTTGAGCGGCTGGATGCGGCCCGCGAAGAGGGGGATGACGGCGTCCTGCGGCAGCCCGAGGCGGGCGCGGGCGGCGGCCCGGCCGTCGGCGACGGCGAAGCGGTCGAGGTTCACGCCGGGGTGGACGACGGCGACCTTGGCGGGGTCGGCCTCGTAGTGGATGACGAGCTCGTCGGCTTCCTCGGCGGTGTTCGCGATGAGGCGGTCGGCGGCGACGACGATCTGCGTCTCGCCGATGACGCGGGCGGCGGGCTCGGGGGTGTCGCCCTCGGCGAGCGCCGCGTTCTTGACCTTGGCCATGGTGTGCATGGCGTGCACGAGCGGGACGCCCCAGCGCTCGGCGGCGAGCCAGCCGACGTGGCCGGAGAGCCAGTAGTGGGAGTGGACGAGGTCGTAGTACCCGGGGCGGTGGCCGGCCCAGGCCTGCATGACGCCGTGGGTGAAGGCGCACAGCTGGGCCGGCAGCTCCTCCTTGGCGAGGCCCTCGTACGGGCCGGCGTCCACGTGCCGTACGAGGACTCCGGGCGCGAGCTCGACCACGGGCGGCAGGCCGCCGGTGGTGGCCCGGGTGAAGATCTCGACCTCGATGTTGATCGCGGCGAGGCGCTTGGCGAGTTCGACGATGTACACGTTCATGCCGCCGGCGTCGCCGGTGCCGGGCTGGTGCAGCGGCGAGGTGTGGACACTGAGCATGGCGACGCGGCGCGGCTTGCGGTGGCCCCCGACGGCGGGCATGCGCAGGCGCGGCGGGTCGTAGCGGGTGGCGGAGCGGCCCGCGGCCGCGGCGATCCGGCCGCCGATGCTGCCGCCGAGGCGGGACACGTACTGGCTCAAGGGAGCAGTTCCTCTCGCTCGGACGGCATGGCTCGGGGAGCGACGTCGGCGCTCTTCTAGGAGTGCAACCCGGATGGCCGCGTCCCGCATTCCGGGGGCGGGAGCTTTCCTGCGCTGTTTGCCGGATTTTTATCGGGGGAGAGTCCTCCGCCTACTCTCTGCACATGGCCTCCCGCTCCGCCCCTCCCCCACGTCGCCCCGTCGGCACGGTGACCCGCGGGACGACGAACCCGAACCGCTTGCGCCGGATGGACCGCTGGATCGCGGCGACGCACGGGGCGGCCCTGCGGCACGCGGACGCCCCCGTGGCGGTGGACCTCGGCTACGGAGCGGCGCCCTGGACGGCGGTGGAGCTGCTGGCGCGGCTGCGGGAGGCGGCTCCGGCGGTACGGGTGGTCGGCATCGAGATCGAACCGGCGCGGGTCGCGGGCGCGAAGCCCTACGAGCGGGAGGGCCTGAGCTTCCGGCACGGCGGCTTCGAGGTGCCGCTGGAGGGCGGGGTCCGGCCGACGCTGATCCGCGCGGCGAACGTGCTGCGCCAGTACGACGAGGAGCAGGTCGCGGAGGTCTGGGAGCGGCTGTGCTCCCGGCTGTCCCCGGACGGGCTGCTGGTGGAGGGGACCTGCGACGAGATCGGGCGGCGGCACGTGTGGGTCGCGCTGGGTCCCGAGGGGGCGCGCACGGTGACCTTCGCGACCCGGCTGGGATCCCTGGAACGCCCCTCGGACCTGGCGGAGCGGCTGCCGAAGGCCCTGATCCACCGCAACGTCCCGGGCGAGCCGGTGCACGCGTTCCTGCGGGACTTCGACCGGGCGTGGGCGGCCGCGGCGCCCTACGCCTCGTACGGGGCGCGGCAGCGCTGGATCCGGACGGCGCGGGCCCTGGCCGCCCACTGGCCGCTGGCGGACGGGCCGGTGCGGTGGCGCCAGGGGGAACTGACGGTGCGGTGGGACGCGTTGAGTCCCGTGGGATGAGGGCGCCGGCGGGGAAACCCGTGGTGGTGGGGGCCTTGGGGGCCGCGGGGACGGTTCGGGTCAATATCCACAAGGGTGTTGGAATTCGCCTACTCGTGGCACCATCCCGAAGGCAATGACAAGTTACTGACGAATAGTCATTTGGTGCCTGGGGGAACCATGGGGACACGACGGCGGGGTTCGATCGCCCTGACACTGCTGTGCGCGATGGCACTGCTGGGCGCGCCCGGCTTCGGGGCCGGCACCGCGTTCGCGGCGCCCGAGCCCTCGGCGGGCAAGTCCCTGGAGCAGGTCCGCAAGGAGATAGAGGACCTCTACCGCGAGGCCGGGACCGCCACGGACGCGTACAACCTGGCGGAGAGCGAGACCAGGACCCAGTCCGCGAAGATCGTCCAGATCGCCAACCAGGTCGTCGCCGGCAAGGAGCGGATCACGGGCCTCAAGAGCCGCGCGGGCGCGGCCGCCCGCGCCCAGTACCGGTCGGGAGGACTGCCGCCGGGCACGCAGCTGGCCATGAGCAACAACCCGTCGCAGTTCCTGGACGGGGCGGACCGGCTGCGCCAGGGCGAGAAGGCGACCTCGGACCTGCTCTCCGAACTGAACCGGACCCAGAGCGACTTGCAGCAGTACGCGAAGGACGCGAGCGCGCAGTGGGAGCTGCTGGAGGCCAACCGGCTCAAGCAGGAGGGCGCGAAGAAGCAGGTAGAGGAGAAGATCAAGGCCGCGGAGGAGCTGGAGAGCAAGCTGGAGGCCGAGCAGAAGGCCAAGCTGCTGCAGCTGGAGCAGGAAGCGCAGTACAAGGCGCAGACGGCGTGGCTGTCGACGGGCGCGCTGAAGGACTCCACGGGCTCGACGTCCTCGGAGGCCGGCAGGAGGGCCGTGCAGTTCGCGACGGCGCAGATCGGCAAGGCGTACGTGTGGGGCGCGGAGGGACCGGACACCTTCGACTGTTCCGGCCTGACCTCCCAGGCCTGGCGGGCGGCGGGCAGGACGATCCCGCGCACCTCCCAGGAGCAGCTGCGGCTGACGAAGGTCGCGATCAAGGACATGCGTCCGGGCGACCTGATCATCTACTTCGACGACGCGAGTCACGTCGGGCTGTACATCGGGGACGGCGCGATCGTCCACGCCCCGCGTCCAGGCCGCAACGTCACCCTGGCGGGCGCGGGCTCGATGCCCATCAAGGCCGTGGTCCGGCCGGACGCGTAGGCGGGGGGGGCGGACGGGGCGGAGGCGGACGGGCGGCGGCGGACTGGGGCGGAGGCGGACGGGGCGCGGGCCCGGCTCCGGGCTCCGGGCTCCGGGCTCCGGGCTCCGGGCTCCGGGCTCCGGGCTCCGGGCTCCGGGCTCCGGGCTCCGGGCTCCGGGCTCCGGGCTCCGGGCGGAATTATTTGCTCCGGATTCGGGCGGAATTGCTCGTTCCGGATCTGCCGGCGGCCCGTGGGACCCGCCCGGCCGGGCCGACATCTCGTGGGGCGGGACACCGCGCCGCACCGCCGTGACGTTCGTCATCGCCGACGCGGACTTTCCCCCGCGATAACGGCATATGACAGAGCCACCCACCGGGTCCGGCATTCCGCTCGCACCACCTGCCCGCTAGGGTCGCCCGGACGAGCGCCACCCCCGAGGGTCGGGAAGGAACCGGAGACGATGCCCGCATCCGTACCCCCGCCCGCCCCCGTACCCCGGCAGAGGGACGTCCTGACCGCCGAGACCGGCTCGGGGAGCCTGTCCGGCCAGGCCTCGCTCACCCTCCTGGTGATCGAGGACGACCCGGCCGGCGGCCTCACCGTCCCCGAGATACTCGACGCCGACGGCCACCGCGTCCGGCTGCGCACCGCCCGCAACCTCACCGAGGCCGCCCGCCTGCTCACGCCCGACGTGAACTGCGTGCTGCTCGACCTCGCGCTCCCCCACGGCCCCGCCGGGCCGGCCGGCTCCGCGGCCGCGGACGATCCGCTCGCCGCCCTGCGCCACGTGCTCCGCATCGCCCCCCGGCACGCCGTCCTCGTCATGACCTCCGAGGGGGACGCGGAGCGTGCCGCCGACGCGGTGCGCGTGGGCGCCCAGGACTTCCTGTTCCGCGATGAGCTCGACGGGCGGCTGCTCAGCCGCGCCATCCGCTACGCGGTGGAGAGAAAACGGGCGGACATCGCCCAGTACAAGCTTGCAGAATCGAAACTGCGGGCCCAGGAGAACGCCCGCCTGGAGCGCGGCCTGCTCCCGCACCCGCTCCTGGAGGGTTCCGACCTCCGTTTCGCCGCGCGCTACCGCCCCGGCCGCAGCCGCGCGCTCCTCGGCGGGGACTTCTACGACACCGTCCGCACCCCCGACGGCACCGTCCACGCGATGATCGGCGACGTCTGCGGCCACGGCCCGGACGAGGCCGCCCTCGGCGTCGAGCTGCGCATCGCCTGGCGCGCGCTGACCCTGGCCGGGCTGTGCGGCGACGATCTGCTGGCCACCCTCCAGGAGGTCCTCGAGGTCGAGCGCCCCTGCGAGGAGATCTTCGCGACCCTCTGCACGGTGGACATCTCCCCGGACGGACGGCGCGCGGGCCTGTGCCTGGCGGGCCATCCGGCGCCGCTGATCTCCCGGCCGGGCCGCCCGGCGCGGCTCCTCCCGTACGAGAACAACGGCCCGGCGCTCGGTCTGCTGCCCCGGGCCCGCTGGCCCCGCCGCCAGGTGGAGCTGGGCGGCACGTGGAGCCTGATGCTGTACACCGACGGCCTGATCGAGGGCCGGATCGGCGCCGGGCGGGAACGCCTCGGTCAGGACGGCATGGTCGAGATGATCAACCGGCATCTGAACGCGGGGCTGAGCGGTGAGGGCCTGCTGGAGGCCGCGGTCACCGAGGCCCGCCGCCTCAACGGCGGGGAACTGACCGACGACGTCGCCGTCGTCCTGCTCTCGCGCGACGAGAGCTGAGCCCGCGCGGACCGCGCCGGCCCCCGGCGGGCCGACGACCGCCCCCTACCGGCTGCCGGCTACCCGCTTCTCCCCGCTGCCCGCTACCGGCCGCCGTTGTAGGGCCCGTACGGTCCGTCGCTGCTGCTGCCGCCGCTGCGCCGGCCGCCACCGCCCGAGACCTGCTTGAGCGCGGGGCGCACGTCGACGAAGAAGACGATGCTGGCGACCAGACCGGCGATCTGCAGGAAGAGCATCCCGAGGAAGAAGTCCACGAGCACCGTGACGCCGAGGATGACCAGCCAGAAGGTCTTGGTCTGCTTGTCGGCCGCGCGATACGCGTCCTCGCGGGCCAGCAGCGCGACCACGAAGGCCGCGACGGCGAGCCCGAGCATGGCGTACCCGAGGAGCGGGATCACTCCGTTGTCGAACCCGTTCATCAACATCGCCTGACCGCCTTCTCACGCCTGTACACCGGGATGCCGTCCATTTCCAAGCTACCGGCAGAGCCGCCTTCGCAAACACCAACGGACCGGACGCCCCTCAGGTGCCCGGTCCGTCGCGTCGTACTCAGCTTTCGTCGGCCGTGACCGGGGCTTCCTTCTTGGACGGAGCCTTGCGCGCGGAGGCCTTCCTCGGCGCCGGCTTCTCCTCGGAGGCGGCCTCCACCGGCTCGGGCGCGGCCTTCGTCCCGGACTCCGGCTCGACGACGACCGCGATGTCGACGATCTCCTCGGAGACCTCGCCGCGCCAGGACCGTACGGCCTGCTCACCGTGCTCGGCGACCTTGTCGTAGGCCTCCTTGGCCTTGACCGCGTACTCGGCGGCCACGCCGACCCCGCGCAGGGCCAGGTCCTGGGCGGTCTCGCCGAGCTTCTTCGCGTCGATCGCCCCGAACACCTCGGCGACCTTGGCGCTGACCGCCTCCTGGGCCTCCTTGGCCTTGTCCTGGACGGCCTTCGGGTCGGTGTTCCGCACGGCCTCGATGCGCGCGGGGGCCTCGGCGCGCAGCTGCTCGATCAGTCCGGGCACCTTCTTCGCCTGCTGCACGGCGAGGTCCGCGGTGCCGGCGGCGAAGTAGAGGGGGGTCGGGTCGGTGAGGGTCTTCTTCAGGTCATCGGCGATGGCCATGTGCTGGTCCTCCCGGATCACAGTCTCAGTTCGTGTGGTGCGTCTGGGCATCGGCATCGGCGTCGGCGTCGGCGTCGGCTCCACTGTCGGCGGCGACGGAGCCCCCGGAGCTGTCGGAGCCTTCGGAACCGTCGGAGCCCCCCGAGCTGTCGGAGCCGTCGGCTCGCGCCCGCGCCTCCGCCTCGGCGGCGTTCTCCTTGCGGAAGGACTCGTAGATCTGGAGCAGCACCTGCTTCTGCTGCTCGTCGATCGACGGATCGGCGAGGATCGCGGCCCTCGTCTCGACCTCGTCCCGGTCCCGTTCGTCCAGGATTCCGGCCTGCACGTACAGCGTCTCGGCGGAGATCCGCAGCGCCTTGGCGAGCTGCTGGAGGATGTCCGCACTCGGTTTGCGCAGCCCGCGCTCGATCTGGCTGAGGTAGGGGTTCGACACCCCGGCCGCGTCGGCCAGCTGTCGCAGCGAAAGCTGCGCCTGCCGGCGCTGCTCACGCAGATATGCGCCGAGATTTCCGACGTTGAGCGATGCCATGCCCCGATCCTGCCGCACCTTGCTAACTATTGCAAGCAGGTGCTTGCAATAGCTCGCGGGTCGCGGAGCTGTGACTCGCGGCGATAAGTGACACTTCGTATGGATTCTGTCACCGATCGTCCGTGAGCGCCGAGCGGTGCGGAGAGGCGGGACACCGTGGTGGGGCCTGGGCTTGACCGGTGGCACCGCATCTTGGTGGCTGACGCCGAAGCCTCACCCTGTCCATGATCGCGATCATTACCAGAGCCCGTAATTCCCCAGGTCCTGGCCGTGCGAGTCACTAGGTTGGTGTGCGTGGAGACATGGGGGCAGAGGTATCGGTATGGAGGTCCGGCCGAGCTGAAGGAGCTCGTCCGCGGCGAGGACCTGCCGCAGGAGTGGAACGTCGGGGAGCCCGGGTGACTGGTCAGACCGCGAAGATCGCATCGCCTTGCGGGTGCGGCAGCATGGCGGTGCGGCAGGTGAACCAGTTCATCCTCCGCGATGAGTTGTGGTGGGATTCGGAGTTCTCTTGCGGGTCCTGTGGCATCTACCTGTGCGAAGACGCTGGTCCGGGACCAGCACCTGATGACGTTCGGGAGGCCCTCCTCGCCGCGCACGGGTCCGTCAGGCTGCGGTTGGTCGGTTCGCTTCCCAGCCTCGTCCCGGCCTTGAAGGTCTTCCGGGAGGTCACAGCAGCCTCGCTGTCGGGGGCGCGCCAACTGGTCGGGGAACTGAGCCACGATGGTCTGGTGGGGACGTTGTCGGAGATGGAGTTCCTGAAGGCGCGGCTGCAGATGTGCGGAGTTCCGGTCGACCTCGACCGGTAACCGTCCCTGGGGGACCGGGCCGGGGCACTCCGGCACCGGCATCGATCTTGAGCTTGTGCTGTGGCCCGCATTCGGGCACGTGGGGAAGTGGGGGGAAGCGGACGTGGGGGACACGGGGGCGGGCGGGGCGTCGGTCGAGGAGCTCGAGGGGTACCGGGGGGAGTTGACCGGGTACTGCTACCGGATGCTGGGGTCGCACGCCGAGGCCGAGGACGCCGTGCAGGAGGCAATGGTCCGGGCCTGGCGGAGCATCGACCGCTTCGAGGGCCGGTCCGCGGTGCGGACGTGGCTGTACCGGATCGCCACCCGGGTGTGTCTGGACGCCCTCGCCTCGGGCAAGCGGCGGGCGCTGCCGATGGACCTGTCCGGTCCGAGCGAGGGCGGTACGGCGCCGGCACCCCCGCAGGACGCCGCCCTGTGGGTGGAGCCCTGTCCCGACGGTGATCCGGAGGCGGCCGCGACGGCGGGCGAGTCGGTGCGGCTGGCGTTCGTCGCCGCGCTGCAGCACCTGCCGCCCCGGCAGCGGGCCACGCTGATCCTGCGCGACGTCCTGGGATTCTCGGCGCGGGAAGTCGCCGACCTGCACGGCTCCACCGTCGCCTCGGCCAACAGCGCGCTGCAACGGGCCCGGGCCACGCTGGCCGACCGCCACCGCGCGACGGACGGGCCGGCCACCGGACCGGCCACCGGACCGGCATCGGCCGTCCGGCCGGCCGACGACGGCGTCCGGCGGGTGCTGGCCGAGCGGTACGCCACGGCCTTCTCCCGCTACGACATGGAGGAGCTGAACATGCTCCTGCACGTGGACGCCACGCTGTGCCTGCCCCCGTACGCGCAGTGGATGCGCGGCGTCCCCGACATCCAGGCGTGGCTCACCGGCCCCGCGATCGGCTGCCGCGGCTCGCGCCTGGTCCCGACCGCGGCGAACGGCGCCCCCGCCTTCGGCCAGTACCGCCCCCACCCGGACGGCGCCGGCTACGTGCCGTGGGCCCTTCACGTCCTCGCGTTCTCCGGCGACCGGATCAGCGGCATCGCGGCCTTCCGTGACACCGGGCGCCTCTTCCCGCGCTTCGGCCTGCCGGACCGGCTGGGCGAGGACGCCCGTCCCGGCGCCCGCGCCTGAGCACGTGGACCCGCTCCCGGGCACGTGGACCCGCTCCCGGTAACCGGAGCGCGGCCTGAGTATCCGTGCGGATGGTGCGGGCCGGTTCCCAGGGGCATGATCGCCGCGTGACCGACTCCTCGACACCGACGCCGAAGAACTGGCGCACGCCCGTCGTGCTCCTGTGCGTGACGGCCCTGCTCCTGCTGCCCCCGGTGCTCTTCTGGTACCACAGCGCGCAGAACGCCCTCGCGAACAAGAGCGGATCCGACTGGAGGGGCAACCACCGGACGAAGCAGGGCCTCGAGCACGCCGCCCTGCTGATCGGCGGCGTGCCCTCCCTCGGGGCCCTGATCGGCTGGGCCTGCGGCAGCGCGAAGGGCCGCCCCGGGACCTGGACGGCGGGCGGGGCGCTCCTGGGCACCCTGGCCCTGTGGATCGTCATCTTCGTCGCCGTGTGCGTCTCGCTCAGCAACACGAAATTCTCCGTCTGAGCCGCGGCACGCGGAAGGCGGGCGCCGCGGGGGGGGGGGCGCCCCCCGCCCCCCCCCCGCCCGGCCCCCCCGCGCGGCGTCCCCCCGCGCGGGGTTAGACGCCCCGGGCCCCCCCCCCCCCGGCCCGCCCCCC
>NZ_JBSGWY010000002.1:355735-362099 GCF_053609145.1 Streptomyces sp. NPDC054961
CTCTGTTGTGCGGCGTGTCTCTCTACACAAACACCACACATATACGCGCGCGCGCCCGCGGGGGGCGGGGGGGGGGGGGGCGGCGGGGGGCCCCCCCCCCGCGGCCGCCGCCCGGCCGGTTACGCCGTCGCGACGACCACCGTCGCGTAGTACTCCTCCGAGGTCACCGCCCGCACGGACAGGCCCGCCGCCGCCAGGGCCGACGCCGTGACCGGGGACTGGCGGGCACTCGTCTCGATCAGCAGCCGGCCTCCCGGGGCCAGCCAGGGCGGAGCGCCCTCCGCCACCCGGCGGTGGATGTCCAGGCCGTCCGCGCCGCCGTCCAGGGAGACGGGCGGTTCGTGGTCGCGGGCCTCCGCCGGAAGCAGCCCCAGCTCGGAGGTGGGGACGTACGGGGCGTTGACCACGAGGACGTCCACCCGGCCCCGGAGCTCGGCCGGAAGGGAAGCGTAGAGGTCGCCCTCCCAGACCTGCCCGCCGTACGGGGCCACGTTGCGACGGGCGTAGACGAGCGCGACCGGGTCGATGTCGGTGGCGTGCAGTACGGCGCCCGGGACCTGGGCCGCCACCGCCGCGCCCAGCGCGCCCACCCCGCAGCACAGGTCCACGACCACCGCGCCGGGGCGGGCCGAGGCCACCGCCTCCTGTGCCAGGAACTCGCTGCGCCTGCGCGGCACGAAGGCCCCCGCGCCGACCTCCATCCGCAGACCGCAGAACTGCGCCCAGCCGACCACGTGTTCCAGCGGTTCGCCCGCCACCCGCCGGGCCGCCAGTGCGGCCAGGTGCCCCTCGTCCTCGGCGGCCGCCAGCAGCAGCTCCGCCTCCTCCTCCGCGAAGACGCAGCCCGCCGCGCGCAGGAGTTCCACCAGTGCCGCCGGTGTCGCGGGTGTCGCAGGTGTCGTCATGTTTCCCATTCTCAGAAGACGTCCGGGCACCACGGGCGCCGGGGCGTACGGAACACCGCGTCCGCGAGCTCCAGCGCCCCCGGCCGGGCGCCGTCCACCACGGCGATCTCACCGAGCGCCCCCAGCCGCACCGCCGACTCGTCGCCGAGGTACAGCGCCGCCAACGCGCCGACGCCGAGGCGCAGATCGGCCGGCTCGTCCGTCCGTACGCAGTCCCCCGCGCCGGCGTCCAGCCGGTAGCGGCCGTCGGCCAGCCCGGCCCGGTCCTCGACCTCCAGGACGAGGACCCCGGCCGTGGCGTACGTCCGCGCACTCAGGGCCCGTACGACGTCCAGCAGCCGCACCCACAGCCAGTCCGCGTGGGTCACCACACGGGCGGCGCGGGCGTCGGGCAGCAGCCGGGCCACGAGGTCGTCGGGGGCGCGGTAGCCGGTGCGGATCTTGAGCACCCAGTCGATGGAGCACAGGAACTCCCACAGCGCCCGTTCCGCGTCCGGGGTGAGCGCGATCAACTGCCGTACCTGCAGGGTGTTCTCCGGGACCTTCCCGTCCGTCCAGTGGTCGGCGCACACATAGGAGACCAGGCCGGCCACCTCGCCCGACGCCGTCCGGTACACGGCGTTGAACTTCTCCTTGAACGGGCGGTGGGACCACTCCTCGACCCCGGTGGTCAACCGCCACCAGCGCGCGTCGCGGTTGACCGTGCCCGGCGTGAGCGCCCGCACCCGCTCGTACAGTTCGGGCCCCACCTTCCGGACCTCGTCCTGGTCCACCAGCTCGATCCGCCCGGCCGGGCGGGACGGACGGCGGCGCGCGTCCAGTCCGGTGCGCGGTACGTCGATCTCCCATTCCGAGACGGAGGCCGCGGGCCCGTACCCGTGGTGGCCGTAGATCGGGTATTCGGCGGCGATCAGCGTCGACAGCACGTCACCGCGCGCCTTCGCGGCGGCCAGCTCGACGGCCATCATCCGTGTCAGCAGCCCGCGCCGGCGGTGCGTGGGCAGCACGGTGACGTTCGTGACGGCGCTCGACGGTACGAACGCCCCGCCCGGCACGGTCAGTTCCTGCGAGAAGGAGCGGAGGGTCGCCGCGCACCGGCCGGTGGCGGTGTCGAACCCGCCCAGCGTCCGGGCCGTGTCGCCGTACTCGGCGCACTGGGCCACGTCGCTCTCGGTCGCGGTGTCCGCGCGCAGGAAGCCGGTGTGCAGGGCTCGCAGCCACTCGGGGATCTCTGATTCGGCGATCGGCCGGACGTCCACGTCAGCGTCAGCGTTCATAGCGGCCCACGCTAATCCGCCCGCCGCACCGCGTCGCCCGGTTTTTCGCCGGGCGCGGACCCGTCGGGTCCGGCCTGCCGCGTACGGCCGCGTCGGCGCGTACGGCCGCGTCGGCGCGTACCGCCCCGACCGCTCAGGCCAGCAGGTCGTCCACCTGGGCCTCGCCCTCGCGGTAGCGCCGGGTGATCTCCGTACTGCAGTCGTCCGCCGTGCGCTGCAACTGCTGGCGGCGGCGCGAGACCTGCTGTTCGTAGCGCACCAGGCGGCCCAGGCCCTCGTGCAGTTCCCCGTCGGTCCGCGCGCCCAGGTCCGAGAGCTCCACGTCGGACAGCATCTCGGCGGCCAGCAGCCGGTACTCCTCCCCGTGCGGGGTGCCGAGCGTGACGTGCCGGGCGGAGGCGCTGCGGGTGGACGGGGCGTCGGCGAGGATCTCCGACAGCCGGTCCACGACCGGCGCCTCCGGATCCGTCCGCCGGGCCAGCTCGGCGCGCAGGATGTCGATGCGGCCCTGGAGCAGCCGCCGTACGTAGCTCAGGTCGGCCTCGTCGCGCTGCGCGTCGCGGCGCAGCGCGCGCAGTTCCGGGAGGCCGAGCGCGGTGGTCTGAGCCGGCGCGGCCTCTCCGGTGCCGGTGCCGGTAGCGGTGCGCTGCGCGGGCGGGCGCAGGACCGACGTGTCGGCGGGCACGACGGGTGCAACAGGTGCAACGGGTACAGCGGGTGCAGGTGCGGAGGTACCAGAAATGTTCATCGTTCGTGTCCGTCCCCTCGACCGGTGCTGGGGGCACCGCCTGCGTGCATCGTGCCACTCCCCGTGGTGCCGATGCAGTCCCACTCCACCCGATCGGCCCCGGACGGGTGCACGCCTGGTACACAGGTGGTATGCGAGCAGTGGTGCAGAGGGTGGACGGCGCGAGCGTCGTGGTGGCCGGCGAGACCGTCGGGGAGATCGTCGGCGAGGGGCTGTGCGTGCTGGTGGGGGTGACCCATGACGACACCCCGGAAAAGGCGGCGCTGCTGGCGCGCAAGCTGTGGTCGGTGCGGATCCTCGAGGCGGAGAAGTCCTGCAGCGACGTGAACGCGCCCCTGCTGGTGATCTCCCAGTTCACGCTCTACGGAGACGCCCGCAAGGGCCGCCGGCCCACGTGGAACGCGGCCGCGCCCGGCCCGGTCGCCGAACCCCTCGTGGACGAGGTCGTGGCGCAGCTGCGGGCGCTGGGCGCGACGGTGGAGACGGGCCGGTTCGGAGCGGAGATGCGGGTCTCGCTGACCAACAACGGCCCGTTCACGATCGTCATCGACATCTAGCGCGGTACGCGCCGTAGCGCCGTGGCGTCGGCCCTACGGCTCTACGGCGCGGCGCTACGGCCCTACGGCCCTACGGCGCTACGACGACCTCCTGCGCGGCGGCCGTGTCGCCGGCCAGCAGCGGCGCGTCCACCGGGACGTTCCGCTTGACCAGCGCGAGCGCGATCGGGCCGAGCTCGTGGTGGCGGACGGCCGTGGTCACGAAGCCCAGCTGGCGGCCCTCCTGCCCGTCCGCGGCCAGCCGTACGGGCGCCCCGTGGGCGGGGAGCAGCACCTCGGAACCGTCCAGGTGCAGGAAGACCAGCCGGCGCGGCGGCTTCCCCAGGTTGTGGACGCGGGCGACGGTCTCCTGGCCGCGGTAGCAGCCCTTCTGCAGGTGCACGGCTGTGCCGATCCAGCCCAGCTCGTGCGGGATGGTGCGGTGGTCGGTCTCCAGGCCGAGCCGCGGCCGGTGCGCCTCGACGCGCAGGGCCTCGTGGGCGAGCAGGCCGGCGGCCGGGCCGTGGGAGGCGGCGAAGGCCTCCAGTTCGGCGCGGGGCAGGAAGACGTCGCGGCCGTACGCGG
Source organism: Streptomyces sp. NPDC054961 (assembly GCF_053609145.1). NCBI lineage: Bacteria > Bacillati > Actinomycetota > Actinomycetes > Kitasatosporales > Streptomycetaceae > Streptomyces > Streptomyces sp. NPDC054961. Next base: position 359,787 of record NZ_JBSGWY010000002.1, read on the forward strand.
TCTCCCGTACGGCGAGTTCCTTGGCGACCTCGGCGGTGGAGCCGGCCGGCAGGTGCACGAGCGCGAAGTCGGCGGTGGCGTCGGCGACTTCCACCCGGTAGAAGAACTTCATCGACTCCAGGTAGGCGAGGAGCGCCTCCTCGGTGCCGGGCTCGACGTGCATCCACATGGTCTCGCCGTCGTCGACGAGGTAGAGCGCGTGCTCGATGTGGCCGTTCGCGGAGAGGATCAGCGCCTCGGTGGCCTGGCCCGCCGGGAGCTCGGTGACGTGCTGAGTGATCAGCAGGTGCAGCCAGCTCAGCCGGTCCGGGCCGGTGACGGTGAGGACCCCGCGGTGGGAGAGGTCGACGAAGCCGCGTCCGTCGGCGAGGGCGCGCTGTTCTCCGTACAGCTCTCCGTAGTGGGCGGCGACGCCCTCGTCGCGGCCTTCGGCCGGTACCGCGCCGGGGAGATGGAGCAAGGGGCTGCTGGTCATGCCCCCAGCCTACGACCCCGCCCGGCGGCCTCCTAGGGAGTGCTCGCGGCCCTGCCGTCCCGGGGTGCGGCCGCGCACTTCTTGCAGAGTCCGAAGATCGCGAAGTGTTTCATGTCGGTCTCGAAGCCGAAGGCGTTCCGGAGCTTGGCCGTGAAATCGGCGGCGACGTCCAGGTCCGCCTCGATGACGTCGGCGCAGTCGCGGCAGACCAGGTGGATGTGGTGGTGGCGGTCGGCGAGGTGGTACGTCGGGGCCCCGTGCCCGAGGTGGGCGTGCGAGACGAGCTTCAGCTCCTCCAGGAGCTCCAGCGTGCGGTAGACCGTGGAGATGTTGACCCCGGAGGCCGTCTTGCGCACCTCGGCGAGGATCTCGTCCGGGGTCCCGTGCTCCAGGGCGTCGACGGCCTCGAGCACGAGCTGGCGCTGCGGCGTGAGGCGGTACCCGCGCTGGCGCAGGTCGCTCTTCCAGTCGCCGCCGTCCGCTCCGGCGATGCCGGCGGCCGTCCCGGTGCTGCTGGCGCTGGCGCTGGTGCTCTCGGTTCTGTCGCTGGTCACCACCCGGCCAGTGTAGGCCGCGGCCCCGGCCACCCCAACTGTCCGCACGTTCCGATCGGATGATAGGCATGCGTCGCGATCTCCCCGAGTTCGCGTGCCCCTCCCGTGCTGCCCGCTAAGGAACCCCTTGTCCACTTCCAGCCCCCGGCCCGGTGCCGCGCTGACCGCCGCCGGCCTCCTCGCCGCGGCGACCCTGCTGATCAGCGGCTGCGGAGGGCCCGCCGACGCGCCGCGCACCGCGGCCGCGGGCGCGCAGGCCGCGGCCTCCGAACCGGGGACGGCCCCGGCCTCCCCGGCGGCCTCCGGCTCCCCTTCCGCCTCCGCCTCCGCCTCCGCATCGGCCTCGGGATCCCCCTCCGCTTCGGCCTCCCCCGGCGCCTCCGCGTCCGCGTCGGGGACGGCCTCCGCCGCCCCGGGCGCCCCGAAGGCTCCGGGCGGGGGCGCCCCTGCGGCGGCTCCGGCCGGCTCCTCCTCGGGCGGCGTGTTCACCGGCCTGGCCTTCGACACCTGCACCGCGCCGTCCGCCGCCACGATGAACGCGTGGCGCGGGACCTCCCCGTACGGGGCCGTGGCCGTCTACGTCGGCGGCAAGAACCGCGGCTGCGCGCAGCCGCAGCTCACCGCCTCCTGGGTGAGCACGGTCAGCGCCGCCGGCTGGAAGCTGATCCCGCTCTACGTCGGCGCCCAGCCCCCGTGCCAGACCGGCACCAGCCCGGAGAAGATCACCGCCGCCACCGCGCAGTCGCTGGGCGCGGCCGACGGCGCGGACGCGGTGGCCAAGGCCTCCGCGCTGGGCATGCGGGCGGGCAGCACGCTCTACCTGGACATGGAGGCGTACAGCACGGCCGACACGGCGTGCGCGGACGCGGTCCTCACCTACGTCAAGGCCTTCGACCGGACGGTGAAGGCGAAGTCCTACCGGCCCGGCTTCTACGGGTTCGCCTCCTCCAGCGCCGCCGGCATCGCCAAGGCGGCCGAGCGCGGCGAGGCCGATCTGCCCGAGGCCCTCTGGTACGCCAAGTACGACGGCGCCGCCGACACCACCGGGAGCTGGCCGTACTCCGCCGGCCTGTTCTCCGGGCACCGGCGCGGGCACCAGTACCAGGTCAACCAGCGCGAGACGTACGGCGGCGCCACCGTGACCGTGGACCGCAACGCCTGGGACGGGCCGGTCGCGGTCACCGGCTGACCCCGCACGCGAAGGAGCCCCCGGCCGCCGGGGGCGGCCGGGGGGGCAGCGCGGGGGGGGGGGGGTGTCCGCGGGGGCCCGGGACAAGGCGGATG
>NZ_JBSGWY010000002.1:362109-392092 GCF_053609145.1 Streptomyces sp. NPDC054961
CCGCGCCGCCCCCCCACCCGCGACCGCCCCCCCCGGCCGCGTGGGCGGGTGGGGGGGACATTGCGTTGCGGTGCGTGTTCTCCGCGGGTCAGCGGAAGAAGGCGATGCCGTCGTCCGGCATGTCCGGGAGGTTGCGCGCCATCTCGGCGACCTCCTCGGGCGTGACGACCTTCTTCAGCTGCGCCGACATGTACGGGCGCAGCTCGACCTCGGGGGTGGTCTTCTCCCCGACCCACATCAGGTCGCCCTTGACGTAGCCGTAGAGCCGCTTGCCGCCGCTGTGCGGACGGGAGCCGGCGGTACGCGCGACGGCGTCGGTGACCAGGTCGATCTGGGGCTTCTTGTCGGCGAGGTCGCCGTACCAGATCTCCACGACGCCCTGGTCGCGGACCATGACGATCTCGACCTTGCGCCGGTCGTCGATGCGCCAGTAGCCGGACTCGGACTCCAGCGGCCGGACCTTGTTGCCCTCGGCGTCGAGAACCCAGCTGTGCGAGTGGTACTCCAGGAAGTCCCGGCCGTCGTGGCTGAAGACGACTTCCTGGCCGAAGTTGCACTTCTCCTCACCGGGGAAGTCGAAGACGCCCGCGCCTTCCCAGTTGCCCAGGAGGAAGGCGAGGGGGACGAGGCTCGGGTTCAGGTCGGACGGGATCTGGATCATGAATGGCTGCTCAGGCGATCTGTGGGAGGGGTTCCGGTATCCGGGGCGGGGCCGGCGGCTGATCTGGGAGAGGTCAGCGCTGGCCCTGGTACAGCTTCTTCACGGCGAGTCCGGAGAAGGCGAGGACGCCGACGCAGACCAGGACCAGCAGGGAGGTGAAGACTGCCTCAAGCACGGGGTGCTCCTCGGAGTGTGTGGGGCGGCATTACGGGGCCGGTCCCCAAGCCTACTGGGCTGGGGACCGGCGCACTCTGTGAGGTGGCCCGTACGGCGGGCCCGCTTCCCGGCCCGCTCAGCCGAGCAGCTGGTGCTGGAGGATCACCGTCTGGTGGAACGGCACGGTCGCGACCTCGCCCTTGCGGGTCTGGAGGACGACCGCCTGGATGTCGCCGGACTGGATGCAGCCCGCCTTGACCTGCTCGTCGCCGACCGGCTTCGACTCCGCGAAGAGCGAGACGAAGTTGAGGCTCGGCGCGGACTGGCCCGCCTTGCCCTTGTTCCAGTCCAGGTCCGCTCCCATGAGCTTGACGCCGTTCAGCGCCATGTCCCGGCCACAGCCCTTGAAGGTGTCCACGAAGCCCGAGGCGTGGAAACGCAGCAGGTAAACGCGGGTGCGGGTGCCGTCCGGGGTGGTCCAGCCGCGGCCGGCGATCTGGCGCAGCCCCTCGTCGGTGAACTGCTCCTTCATCTTCTCGCGCGCGCCGGGCTCGTACTCCTCCAGGAAGGTGTCGACGGACACCGCCTCGTCCTTCTCCAGCTTCAGCGTGGAGTCGGGGGTCGCACCGGTGGGAGCCGGCAGGAGCAGCTGGGTGAGGCCCGCGTAGTGGATGCCGTTCTCGTTGTCCTCGGCGAAGGGCACGGCGGCGCCCGGCGGGAGCGTGGGCCGGGACAGCGCCGGGTAGACCCAGCGGCCGTCCGACCGGGTCGACAGGCCCGGGATGTCGGTCCGCTCGGGCTGGGTGACCTGGTAGGCGACGCCCGTGCCGACGGCGGCGAAGACGAGTACGGCAGCCGTCCAGCGGAGCGCGGCGAACAGCTTGCGCCGGTCCTTGGGCCCGGCCGGCACCTCCGGCGCCGCGAAGGGGTTGACCGGAGCCGCCCCGCCCGCGGGAGCCTCGGCGCCCGGTGCCTCGGCACCCGGGTCGGCCGGGGCCGCCGGGGCGGCCCACTGCTCGGGCGCGGTGTCCTGGGGCGCCACGTCGGGCGCCGTCGGCTGCGCGTCCACGGCCTGCGCGTCCACGGCCTGCGCGGGCGCCGGCGCGGCGGAGTCGGCGGAGTCCGGGGCGGTCGCCGGGGCGGGCACGGGGGCGTGCGCCACGGCCTGCGGGGAGGTGTTCTGCTCGGTCACACGGACTCCCCGGGGGACTTCAGGTGGTTCATCTGGTTCTTGAAGAACTCGACGGCGTCGGCGTCCTTGAAGGGCTTGGGCCCGTAGGCGCGGAAGGTGACCATCACGTCGCCCTCGACCGCGACGCAGTCGATCGAGTCGATCTTTTCCTTCTTCTCCTCGCCGATCGCCAGCAGCGAGCACTTGGCGTCCGGGAAGCCGTCCACCTTCGGCGCCTCGCGGCCGTCGCCGGTGAGCTCGAGGAACTTCTTGCTGATCTCGGAGAACTTGCCCACGGCGCCGGGGTCGGCCTGCATGATGCGGACCTCGACGACGGAGGAGAAGCTCGCGTTGATGTAACTGCGGCCGGCCAGGCCCTTGAGCTTCAGCTCGGCCAGCATCTCGTCGCGCTTCTTGCGGTCGGAGCTGGACAGGCCGCCGCGGGCCTCCTTGAAGCCCTCGACCGCCTTCTCGCCCGAGACGAAGAAGTTGTTGCCGTCCTGCTCCAGGTCCGGGCCCAGCGAGAAACCGGACGGGACCGGCAGGAGCTTGCCCGAGAGTTCGTTGGCCGGCACGGAGCCGGGCTCGGCGGGCTTCTCGTACCGATCGCCCAGGGGGACCCAGTACGCGGTGGGCGCGGTCCGGTCGGCGTCCGCGATCGCGGCGGACGCCCAGACGCCGCCGCCCACGAGAGCGGCCACGGCCACGACGCCGGCGACCAGGGCGACCGCCTTGCGGTTGACCTTGCGCGCGGGCGCCGGCGGCGCCACGGGGTACGGGGTCGCGTACGGGTTCGGGGTCTCGTGCGCGTGCGCGTGCGCGTGCGCGCTCGGGGCCTCGCCCACGGTCTCGTTCGGGGTCGTGGCGGGCGCCTCGGGCGCCGCGGCCGCCTCGGGCGCCGCCTGGACCTCGGCCGCGACGCCGGTGGCCGGAACCTCGGCCGGGACCTCGGCGGGAACCGGGGTCACGTCGTTCTGGGGCTCGGTCACAGTCGCTCCAGCTGTCGCTTGGCCAGGTCCATGATGTCGCTCTCGGAAACCTTGCCCCGGTTGTTCACGAGGTGGATGTCGAGCACGATGTCGCCGCGGCGGGCGATGGCCCGGGCGCCGCGCATCGGGAGGTAACCCGGCTTCTCGTCGGCCTCCGAGTCCACCCAGACGTGCCCGAGGTCGGAGGGGAGACCGGGGATGGCCGTGCCCGCGTTGCCCGCGAACTTCTTCTCGGGCATGTAGCTGGACTGGCCGGTCTGGTAGTCGTCCGCCCCGTCGCGGTCGTTGAACTGCAGCAGCTGCACGGCGACGAAGGTGCTGTCGCCCTCCGAGTACTGCACCGACGCGAGTCGGCGGACCTTGGTGCCGACGAGGTTGCGCAGCATGTGGTCCGGCTCCTCGAACGAGGTCGCCGTGTAGTCGACGGTGTCGTAGCCCGAACCCTCGACCTTCGCACCGGACGGGGCCTCGATCAGCAGCTTGGCGAGGTCGTCGTCCGTCTTGTGCCAGCGGTTGGCGTTGATCGTCTTGTTCGTGGTGGCGTCGTCGGGCGCGAGCGCCTTCGGGTACGCCACGCCGGCCTGGGCCAGCGGGGCCAGCGGTGTCGGTTCGCGGTCGTACTGGATCGCGTAACCGGTGACCGTTCCCGCGAGCACGCCGAGGACGACTGCGCCCGCGATCAGGAGCAGCGTGCGGCCGCCACGACGGCGGCGGGGAGCGGCCGCGGCCACGGCCACGTCCGCAGTGCCCGGTTCCGGGGCGGTCTCCTCCTCTTTCCGCTGCTCAGGGATGGTCTGTTCGTGTTCCAAAAGAAGTCCCCCCACAGGACTGGAGTCGCGGGCCGATCGGCCGCGTACAGAGATGACACCTTGCTGGGGGGAGATGTTGTACGCATGCTTATTACATTTTTATCTCAATAGGTTTCAGTCGTCACGGCGCCGCTTTCCGTCCAGTTCGTCCCACCACTCGTCGGACTTCGCGTCACCGGAGGGGTCGTCCCACCAGCGGTCGTCCGGACCCCGCCGGTTCGCGACGATCGCGGCGACCGGCGGAATGACCATGGCGACCACGCACAGCGCCACGGCGGCCTCGACGGACCACAGGCGCACGAAGGACCAGGCGGAGACGAAGAGGAACAGGCATCCGCCCATGAGCAGGAAGTAGGCGCGGCGGCGCCGGGCGTACATGCCTTCAGGGTAGAGCCGCGAGCGGCCGACGCGCAGGCCCCGGGACGGCGCGAAGGGCCGCATCCCGGTCCAGTGGCGTCCAACCCCCGGGGATGCGGCCCTTCGGCCGGTCATGCGGTCACGCGGTCAGGCCGCGCGCTTACGCGGAGTTCAGACCGCGATCGCCACGTCCGTGACGCCGCCGGCCTCGGCGACGACCACGGCGCGGTCGGCCTGGGCGCCGGGCACGAGCGCCCGCAGCGTCCAGGAGCCCGTGGCCGCGTAGAAGCGGAACTGGCCGGTCGTCGAGGTCGGGACCTCGGCGGTGAACTCGCCGGTCGAGTCCAGCAGCCGCACGTAGCCGCTGACGGGCTGGCCGTCCTGGGTCAGCTGACCCTGGATGGCGGTCTCACCGGGCTTGAGAGCCCCGAGGTCGGGACCGCCGATCTTTGCTCCACACATGTTCTCTGTCCTGTCCTAGAGAGGGATGACTACGGGGCGTCGCGTGCCCGGACCTACTTGTTGGCGCCGAGCTCGATCGGCACGCCCACCAGCGAGCCGTACTCGGTCCAGGAACCGTCGTAGTTCTTGACGTTCTCCTGGCCCAGGAGCTCGTGCAGCACGAACCAGGTCAGCGCGGAGCGCTCGCCGATGCGGCAGTAGGCGATGGTGTCCTTCGCCAGGTCGACCTGCTCGGCCTCGTAGAGGGCGGTGAGCTCCTCGTCGGACTTGAACGTGCCGTCGTCGTTGGCGTTCTTCGACCACGGGATGTTGCGGGCGCTCGGCACGTGGCCGGGGCGCTGCGACTGCTCCTGCGGGAGGTGGGCCGGCGCGAGCAGCTTGCCGGAGAACTCGTCGGGCGAGCGGACGTCGACCAGGTTCAGGGAGCCGATCGCGGCCACGACGTCGTCGCGGAAGGCGCGGATCGAGGAGTCCTGGGCCTTGGCCTTGTACGCGGTGGCCGGGCGGTCGGGAACCTCGGTGCCGTCGACCAGGTCGCGGGAGTCGAGCTCCCACTTCTTGCGGCCGCCGTCGAGCAGGCGGACGTCCTGGTGGCCGTAGAGCTTGAAGTACCAGTAGGCGTAGGACGCGAACCAGTTGTTGTTGCCCCCGTAGAGGACCACGGTGTCGTCGTTGGAGATGCCCTTGGCGGAGAGGAGCTTCTCGAAGCCCTCCTGGTCCACGAAGTCACGCCGGACCGGGTCCTGGAGGTCGCGCTGCCAGTCGATCCGGACGGCGTTGGTGATGTGGTTCTTGTCGTAGGCGGACGTGTCCTCGTCCACCTCGACGATGACGACGTTCGCGTCGTTCAGGTGGGCCTCGACCCAGTCGGCGTCTACGAGGACGTCGCTGCGGCTCATGGTGTTCTCCTCCGGGGCAGTGTGCGGCGGGGTGGTGCTGGTGTTTCCGGTGGTGCCGGGTGCGTGGTGTCCGTGCTTCCGGGGTGCGCTCACGGATCCCGTTGCGGGGAGGCGCCGGGAGGGCGGGAGGCAGGAGGGGTCACACGAGGTCCACGCGGGAAAAGCGGAAGGCCGTCGTCCGGCTATGGAGCGGGATGCGCTCACACGTCACATGGATCGACAGAGCATGGCGGCGACGCGACACAGGTCTACTGCCCGTCGCTTCGTGAGGTCCGCCTGCTGATGCTTCATAGCCATGGATCGTAGGGACGAATCGGCCGCCCTGTCACCGCCGTGTCATATTTCGAGACAGGATCGTCCGCATAGTGGGATCCGCGCTCTCGGGGAGGCCGCCGCGCCACCCCGGGGAGCCGTCCGGGGCCCGTCCCATCTGCGGATCGGACCCCGGCGTCTCACTATCCGGCCAGCGACAGATCCGTACCCCCCAGAGTGAGGTGCACACCGGCCTCGTCGGAGGTCAGCGCCGTCAGCTGGACCCCGGACGGCAGACCGCCGTCGAGCCGCCGGTCGAAGTCGGTCTTCTTGCGGATCGCGGTCTCGACCCCGGGGACGCCCTCGCCCGGAACCTCGTCGGCGCGCACCCGCACGATCTTGGAGCCCTTGGCGTCCTTGGAATCGACCAGCGAGATCGTCGACACCACGCTCCGGGTGAGGGTCTTGCCGAGGACCTCCACGCTCGCGGTGACCTTCAGCTTGCCCGGCGCCCCGCCGTAGGCGACGGTCACGCCGGGCTGTGCGGCCCCGCCCAGGTCCGCGTACGTGACGAGGGCCGAGCCCTCGGCGCGGCGGGCGGTGCCGCCGCTGTAGTCGCCGTTCAGCTCCACCCCGTGGAAGGCGACCCGGATCTCGGACAGGCGCGTCCTGCGGCCGTCCGTGGTCGCCACGTCGACCCCGTCCACCTTCAGGTCGACCCGGTCGAGGTCGTGGGCGAGCGCCTGCGTCAGGAAGGGGAAGCCGTGGATGTCCACGCCCACGCCGCCCGGCAGGTTCTGCCGCGCCTGGATGCGGTCGGCCAGCCGGTTCTCGGCATAGCCGACCGCCCAGCGGTCCGCTCCGACGAACAGGCCGCCGAGGACCACCGCGATGATCAAAAAGACACGCAGGACACGCACGTGCCCACCCCCCATGACGATTGGTACGTACGTCCTAGTGGACCATGACCCGTCGTCAGCGTGCCGTGAGCGCCCCCCGCGCGCCCCCACAGGGGCGCCCGGCGGGGACGCCCCGCGGGGGAGGGTCAGCCCACCACCCGTCCGATGAGGTAGACCGCCGGAGCCGCCGCGGCCAGCGGCAGCGCGACACCGGCCGTCATGTGGACGAACTTCGACGGGTAGTCGTACGCCGCCACGCGCAGCCCGATCAGCGCGCACGCCCCGGCCACCAGGCCGATCAGCGCGCCCCCGGCCCCCACGGACGTCAGCCCGCCCACGGCGATGCCCGCGCCGGCCCCGGCGGCCAGCGCGACCCCGACCGAGGCCGCGGTGGGCAGCGGCAGCGCGCGGGCGAAGACGGCCACCGCCACGGCGGCCGCACCCACGGTCGCGGCCGCGGAACCGGCCGCGAGGTAGCCGGCGCACACGATGGCGAGCGCGGCCGAGGCCACCGAGGCCATCAGCCCGTACATCCGCTCGTCCGGACCGGCGTGGCTGCGCAGCTGGAGGACCAGCGTGATCAGCACCCACGCGCCGAGCGTGCCGATGATCGCGCCGGGGCCGTGCGCGTCGTCCACCGCGAGCACGGCCGCGTCGGCGACCACGGCTCCGGCGAAGGCGAGCGCGATGCCCTGCCGGGCCGGCCACATGCCGTTGAGCCGGAACCAGCCGGCCGCGGTGAGGCCCTGGAGGGCGATCAGGGGCGCGAGCAGCGCGAGGTCGCCGAGGGCGGCGGCCGCGGCGATGACCAGGCCGAGGGCGGCGGTCAGTATGGCCGCCTGCGGGCCGGGATCGATGACCGGCGAGCGGCCCTCGGCGCGGGCCTGCGCCGGGTCCACGGCGCGGAGCGTGTTGCCCGCCAGGGTGGGCGGGGAGTACGCGGGCTCCTCACCGGGCTCACCGCCCGCCCCCTCGGCGAAGGCCGCCACCGGGACCGCCTGCGGGACCTCGGCCGCGACGGCCGCCTGCGGCGGGAGGTAGGCGGTCGGGTCCGACCAGTCCTGCGCGGGGGCCGGAGCCTGGGGCTGGGCCTGGGCCTGGGCCGGGTCGGCCGGGCCGGGGTACGGGGGCAGGTACGCGGTCTCTCCCCACTGGGGCTGCGACTGCTGCTGGTGCGGCTGCTGCTGGTGCGGCTGCTGCTGCGCCGGTGCGGGGGCCTGGGCCTGCGGCTCCTCACGGAACCAGTGGTCCGGCGCGGCCGTCTGCCGGTACGCGGGCGCGGCCGGCGCGGCGTAGGGATCCGGGTACGGAGAAGGCTGCTGCGGCGACTGCTGGTGCTGCTGCGGCTGCGGCTGCGGCTGGGCCCACTCCTGCCCGGGATCCGGCACCTGGGCCGGGGTCTGGACCTGCGCCCGGGCCGGGTCGTGCCCCGGCACCTCGTCGCGGAACCAGCCCTCGGGGGCCATCGGGTACTGGGCGGGTACGCCCTCCAGCGGGGACTGCACCGGCTGGTACGAGGTGTCCCACGTCGGGGACTGCCAGGTCTGCGTCCCGTACGGATCCGGCTGCTGCTGCTGCTGAAGCTGCTGCTGCTGGAGCTGCTGTTCCAGGAACTGCTGCTCCATGTGCTGCTGCTGTTGTTGTTCCTCGGGCGTGCTCATGGGACTCCGCTCACCCGCCCGCGAACGGCGGGAGCACCTCGACGGTGCCCCCCTCGGTCAGCTCGACGGAATCGTGCGGGCGCTTGCCCACGGGCTCTTCGTTCACGAGGAAGGAGCAGCGCAGCAGGACCCGGGCCAGCTCCCCGGGGTGGCGTTCCCGCACGGCGTCGAGCGCCTCGGCCAGTGTCCGCGCCGAGTACGGCTCCTCCGCCGTCTTGGCCGCGGCCTTCGCCGCCGCCCAGTAGCGGATGGTCCCGGTTGCCACTGCACGCTCCTCTCGTCGGCGCTCTGCCGTCGGCGTCCATCATGAACCCTCGGGCCCCCGAACCCGGCGTGCCTCCGCGCGCCCGGCATGCGCCCGGGCGGCCCGCACGGGGTCCGCCGAACCGGTGAAACCCGCGCACGGGCACGTCGCGGGGGTGGCGCGCACCACAGAAGACCCCCCGCCGAAGCCTCGGTCCCGGCGACGGAGGTGGGCTATTCTGCTGCCGAGAGGATCCGGGCAACGTAGCCCCCGGGTCCTTTTGTGCTTTCAGCACGTTGAACGGACCGAGAACAGTGGTATCCATCCGGACCTCAGGGCGCGGGGACCGGGCGGAGGCAAATCGTACGAAGCAGTGCCGCGAACTCCCCCAGCTACCGCTGGGAGGTGCCCCCGGGACGGGACCGAGGAGGAACCGACGTGATGGACCAGCGAACCGTGCGTGCACACGCGCACGCACACCACAGCCCCAACGGGGCAGGTGGTCGGGCATGAGCTCTCTCCTGCTCCTGACCAATGCCCTGCAGCCGTCCACCGAGGTGCTGCCCGCCCTCGGCCTGCTGCTCCACTCCGTCCGGGTCGCACCCGCCGAGGGCCCCGCCCTCGTGGACACCCCGGGCGCCGACGTCATCCTCGTGGACGGCCGCCGCGACCTGCCGCAAGTGCGCTCGCTCTGCCAGCTGCTCCGCTCCACGGGACCGGGCTGTCCGCTGATCCTCGTCGTCACCGAGGGCGGCCTCGCGGCCGTCACCGCCGACTGGGGCATCGACGACGTCCTCCTCGACACCGCCGGACCGGCCGAGGTCGAGGCGCGGCTGCGCCTGGCCACCGGGCGCCAGCAGCTCGGCTCGGACGACTCCCCGATGGAGATCCGCAACGGCGACCTGTCGGTCGACGAGGCGACCTACTCGGCGAAGCTGAAGGGACGGGTCCTGGACCTCACCTTCAAGGAGTTCGAGCTGCTCAAGTACCTCGCCCAGCACCCGGGCCGGGTCTTCACCCGCGCCCAGCTGCTGCAGGAGGTCTGGGGCTACGACTACTTCGGCGGCACCCGGACCGTCGACGTGCACGTACGGCGCCTGCGCGCGAAACTCGGCCCCGAGCACGAGTCCCTGATCGGCACCGTCCGCAACGTCGGCTACCGCTTCGTCACGCCCGAGAAGGTCGAGCGGGCGGCGGCGGAAGCGGCGGCCCAGGCGGCCGCGAAGGCGGCGGCGCAGACCGCGGCGCAGACCGCGGCGGCGCTCACCCGAATGGACTAGGAGGGCCGCGGGGCCGACCTCCTCCGGCCGCCCTGCCCAGAGGCAGGTCACCCCGCGTAGACTGCCGCGCGTGGCCAAGGTGACGCGGGATGACGTGGCACGACTTGCGGGTACTTCTACCGCCGTCGTGAGTTACGTGATCAACAACGGACCCCGGCCGGTTGCCCCGGCCACGCGCGAGCGTGTCCTCGCCGCGATCAAGGATCTGGGCTACCGCCCGGACCGGGTCGCGCAGGCGATGGCCTCACGGCGCACCGACCTCATAGGCATGATCGTCCCGGACGCCCGGCAGCCGTTCTTCGCGGAGATGGCGCACGCGGTGGAACAGGCCGCCGCCGAACGCGGAAAGATGGTGCTGGTCGGGAACTCCGACTACCGCGACGAGCGCGAGGTCCACTACCTGCGGGCGTTCCTCGGCATGCGAGTCTCCGGACTGATCCTCGTCAGCCAGGGCATGAGCGAGCGGGCCGCCTCGGAGATCGAGGCGTGGGACGCGCGGGTGGTGCTGCTGCACGAGCGGCCGGAGGCCATCGACGACGTCGCCGTCGTCACCGACGACATCGGCGGCGCGCAGCTCGCCACCCGTCACCTGCTCGAGCACGGGCACCCGTACGTGGCCTGCCTGGGCGGGATCGAGAACACCCCCGAGGTCGGCGACCCGGTGGCCGACCACGTCGAGGGCTGGAGGCGGGCGATGCTCGAATCCGGCCGCTCGGTGGACGGCCGGCTCTTCAAGGCCCCGTACAACCGCTACGACGCCTACAAGGTCGCCCTGGAGCTCCTGGCCGGCCCGGACCGCCCCCCGGCGATCTTCTGCGCCACGGACGACCAGGCCATCGGCGTGCTGCGGGCGGCACGGGAGCTGCGCATCGACGTTCCGGAGGAGCTGGCCGTGGCCGGCTTCGACGACGTGAAGGAGGCGGCCCTCACGGACCCGCCGCTCACGACGATCGCCTCGGACCGCCCCGCGATGGCCCGCGCGGCGGTGGACCTGGTGCTGGACGACGCCCTGCGCGTGGCCGGCTCCCGCCGCGAGCGCCTCAAGCAGTTCCCGTCGGCCCTGGTCATCCGCCGCTCCTGCGGCTGCCACTAGCGCTGTGTCCCGCCCGGGAACCCGGGCGGGACCCGGGCGGGTTTATATCGGGCATACGCGGTTCTGTCGGGCTTCTCAGCGGGGACTCAGGAAGCTCTCATGATCCGGGCGCACAGTCGTATCCATGACCGAGAACTTCCGCCGCGAAGGCGAGTACCCACAGGAGAACCGCCCGGCCCAGCACGCGCCCTTCGGCGAGGACTGGCAGCGCGGCCGTGACCGGTCGGCCCACGAGGCCTCGTACCCCCCGCCGCCCGCCTACCCCCCGGCCGCGCCGCCCGCCCCCGGCTGGCACGAGGCGCACACGCCCCCGGTCATCCCCGGCGAGACCGTCACCCCGCCGGCCGGCGGCCACGGCGGAAACTACGGCGGCGGCCACGGCGGAAACTACGGCGGCGGCCACGACGGCGGCTACGGCGGCGAAGCCGGCCCCACCGGCTGGGCCACCTGGGGCGAGGCCGCGCCCGCGGCCCCGGCCCCCGGGCCGGTCCCCCACCACGGCCCGGTCCGGGCCAAGCGCCCGGTCGCCCTCCTCGCCGCCGTCGCCCTCGCGGCGGCGGTCATCGGCGGCGGTACGGCGGCGGCCGTCCAGCAGCTGCTCGCCGACCGCGGCATCACCGGCTCCACCGGGGTCAACGGCAACACCATCTCGCAGTCGAACAGCGGCACCGTCTCCGGCGTGGCCGAGAACGTCAGCCCCTCCGTCGTCCGCATCGACACCAGCACCCGGTCCGGCCAGGGCACCGGCTCCGGCGTCGTGATCACCGGCGACGGCGAGATCGTCACCAACAACCACGTCATCGACGGCGCCACCCAGATCCAGGTGACGACGAGCGACGGCAAGAAGTACCCGGCGAAGATCGTCGGCACGGACCCGGACAAGGACCTCGCCCTCATCAAGCTCGAGGGCGCCAGCGGTCTCAAGGCCGCCGCTCTCGGCGACTCCGACAAGATCAAGGTCGGCGACGAGGTCGTCGCCATCGGCTCCCCCGACCGCCTCACCGGCACGGTCACCAGCGGCATCGTCTCGGCGCTGAACCGCGAGGTGAACGTCCCGAAGTCCGAGCAGCAGCAGTCCCCCCAGAACGGCTTCCCCTTCTCCTACGGCGGCAAGCAGTTCAACGGGAACACCGGATCCGACACCACCTCGTACAAGGCCATCCAGACGGACGCCTCCCTCAACCCCGGCAACTCCGGCGGCGCCCTCGTCAACATGAACGGCGAGATCGTCGGAATGCCCTCCGCGATCTACTCCCCCTCCAGCGGCAGCGGCTCCGCCGGCAGCGTCGGCCTGGGCTTCGCCATCCCCGTGAACACGATCAAGGCCGACCTGCCCTCCCTCCGCAAGGGCGGCCCCGGCGGTACGGGCGGCGCGGACAACGGCGGCAACGACGGCGCCACCGACGGCACCAACGGTTTCGGGACCTCCTACTAGGCCGACCGTGCGAGCCTGTGAGGAGACCGACCACCACCCCTGGGGGACCGAATGACCGCCGAAGGCGACCAGCAGCGCATCCTCGTCGTCGACGACGAGCCGGCCGTACGCGAGGCCCTGCGCCGCAGTCTGGCCTTCGAGGGGTACGGCGCACAGACCGCGGTCGACGGGCTCGACGCCCTCGACAAGACGGCCTCGTACGCCCCCGACCTGATCATCCTGGACATCCAGATGCCCCGGATGGACGGTCTGACGGCCGCCCGGCGCCTGCGCGCCGCCGGCAGCACCACCCCCGTCCTGATGCTGACCGCCCGCGACACCGTCGGCGACCGCGTCACCGGCCTCGACGCCGGCGCCGACGACTACCTGGTCAAGCCGTTCGAACTGGACGAGCTCTTCGCCCGCGTCCGCGCACTGCTGCGCCGCAGCTCCTACGCCGCGCCCGCCACCGGGGGCGGGCATCCCGAGGACGCCGACGCCCTGACCTTCGCCGACCTGCGCATGGACCTCGCCACCCGCGAGGTCACCCGCGCCGGACGCCCGGTGGAACTGACCCGCACCGAGTTCACCCTGCTGGAGATGTTCCTCGCGCACCCGCGCCAGGTCCTGACCCGCGAGCAGATCCTCAAGACCGTGTGGGGCTTCGACTTCGAGCCCAGCTCCAACTCCCTGGACGTGTACGTGATGTACCTGCGCCGCAAGACCGAGGCCGGGGGCGAGCCCCGCCTGGTCCACACCGTGCGCGGGGTGGGCTACGTACTGCGCGCGGGTGAGAGCGGCCCCGAATGAGCCCGGCCGCCAGATTCCGCGCCCTCCCGCTGCGCTCGCGCCTCGCCCTGCTGGTCGCGGTCGCGGTGGCGCTGGCGGTCGCGGCGGTCGCCAGCATCAGCTGGTTCATGGTCCGCACCCAGCTGAACGAGCAGCTGAACAGCTCGCTGCGCTCCACCAACGCCCGGGCGCAGGCGAGCCAGACGCTGAACCGGCTCGGGTGCCAGGAGAAGGTGCCCGGCCCCTTCGAGAACAACCTCAGCGCACAGGTGCAGATCGTGCTGCCGGCGGGCGGGCGCTGCTGGGTGGACGGAAAGAACACCCTCCCCGTCACCGCCTACGACCTCGAGGTATCCAAGGGACAGCGCGGGGCGGTCATGTACGACAGCAGGACCACGGACGGCACTCCCGTGCGCGTCTACACCCAGCCCGTGGAACTGACCTCCGGGCCGGGCGTGCAGAACGCCGCCATCTCGGTCGCCAAGCCCCTCTCCGACGTCGACAAGCCGCTGTCCACCCTGGCCTGGGTCCTCGTCCTCGTCTGCGGCATCGGTGTCGTCGGCGCCGGCGCGGCCGGCCTGTGGGTGGCCCGTACGGGGCTGCGCCCGGTCGACGAACTGACCGGCGCCGTCGAGCACATCGCCCGCACCGAGGACCTGACCGTGCGGATCCCCGACGAGGGCGACGACGAGATCGCCCGCCTGTCGCGGTCCTTCAACTCCATGACGGCCGCCCTCGCCTCCTCCCAGGAGCGGCAGGCGCAGCTGATCGCGGACGCCGGGCACGAGCTGCGCACCCCGCTCACCTCCCTGCGCACCAACATCGAGCTGCTCGCGCGCAGCGAGCAGACCGGCCGGGCCATCCCGCCCGAGGACCGCAAGGAACTGCTGGCCTCGGTCAAGGCGCAGATGACCGAACTGGCCTCGCTGATCGGCGACTTGCAGGAGCTCTCCCGCCCGGACGCGGCCGCCCCCGGCCCGCTGGGCGTGGTGGCCCTGCACGAGATCGCGGGCACCGCGCTGTCCCGGGCCCGGCTGCGCGGTCCGGAGCTGGAGTTCACCTCCGACCTGGCGCCCTGGTACGTACGGGGCGAGGCGGCGGCCCTGGAGCGCGCGGTGGTCAACGTCCTGGACAACGCGGTGAAGTTCAGCCCGCCGGGCGGCCGGGTCGCCGTGGTGCTGCGCGCGGGCGAGCTGACCGTGCGGGACCACGGACCCGGCATCCCGGCGGCCGACCTCCCGCACGTCTTCGAGCGCTTCTGGCGCTCCCCGTCGGCCCGCGCCCTGCCCGGCAGCGGCCTCGGCCTGTCGATCGTGGCCCGTACGGTGCTGCGCGCGGGCGGCACGGCCGAGCTGCGGGCGCCGCGCGACGGCGGACCGGGCGCGGAAGCGGTGCTCCGCATCCCGGGGGCCCCGGCTCCGCCGCCCGAGGCGGCCCCGGCCGACGGGCCGGGGCCCTCCGGGCAGCGGTCAGTTGTGCCGGATCAGTGAGGCGACCAGGCCGGAGCGGGTGTTGGGGAAGTCCATCGGGACGATCCCGAGCCCGGTCCGGCCGGCCAGCTCCGAGCCGTCGACGAACGCGTGGACCTGCGGGTTGAGCCGGTCGGAGTTCCAGCGGGGCGGCAGGGCGGCCGCTGTGCTCGTGTAGTTCATGAAGAACTTCCCGGGCTGGGACACGGCCTTGCGGAACTGGTTCTCGATCTTGCCCCGCTTGCCGAAGGGCTCGGCCATGTAGTCGTCCTGGATGTCGAAGACGTTGCCGTCGCCGTAGCGCAGCCCGCCGGGCAGACCGCCGTTGTCGGGGAGCAGCAGGACCTTTCCGCGCGCCTGCCCGAGGGTGGGCAGCGCGTTCGCGATCTTGAACAGTGGGCTCCAGCCACGGTTGTTCAGGTAGTCGTCGAAGACAGCGCGGAAGGTGGCGTCGCTCTCCTCGGAGTACTCCTGCTTGAGCCGCATCAGCACGGTCTCGGAGGGGTGCGCGGCGAGGAAGTTCCAGCAGGCGACGAGGACGTCGCCGAACATCAGGTTCTGGTAGAACGAGCCGTGGTGGATGGCGAAGGATCCGCCGGTCACCCGGCAGCGGACGTCCAGGAAGCGGATCCCGGAGTCGAGCTGCTCGGCGATGGAGGTGTTCTGGCAGGCGACGTAGAGCCCGCCCTGGCGGGCGCCGGAGTCATGGGTGCCGGGGATGGTCATCCGCTGCAGGGCGGTGGAGTCGCCGATCCCCGCCATCCAGTCCTGGGTCGACAGCGCCCGCGCGGACGCCGGCGCGGACGCCGCTCCCAGCGCCACGGCGGCGCCGAGGGCCGCCGCCCCGGCGAGGAATCCCCGCCGCCCCAGCCCCGCACCCCGACCCGCGGCCGTACCCGTAGCCGTGTCCACGCCCATGCCCATGTCCGCCCCTTTGCCGACTCAGTGGTGGCGGGATTATGGCGCGCGGAGCCACGCATTACTACCCACGGGTAGATCTCAGCTGTCGAGCAACTCCGCCATCGTGCGCAGACCTTGGGCGATCTCGCGCCCGTTCGGCGCGTGTTCCGGGTCGGTCAGGACCTGGACCATCACCCCGGTCAGCAGGGCGATGTGCACCGACCCGAGGGCCCGTACGTCCTCCTCCGCGACCTCGTCCTGCGGCACCCCGCGCAGCTGCGCGGCCACCATGCGGCGGTTGCCGCGCTGCGCCTCGGCCAGGATCCCGAGGAGCTCCGGCGAGGACTGCGCGTGCACGAAGGCCTCGACGGAGGCGGTCCAGAGCCAGCTCGTCTCACCGAAGTCGCGGATCTTGCGGTCCCAGGTGTCGGCGTAGCGCTCGAGGGCGGTGTCGCCCTGCCCCGCGAGCCGGCCGGAGCCGGCCGCCCACTCGTCCATGGCCGCGAACAGCGCCTGGTTGAGCAGCACCTCGCGGGACCCGAAGTGGTAGCCGATCGCGGCCATGCTCACCTTCGACGCCGTGGCGATGTCGCGCACGGTCGTGCGGAGGTACCCCTTCTCTTGCAGGCAGCGCCGGGCTCCGGCCAGCAGGTCCTCGCGATTTCCCATGCCGGGATCGTATCCGCGCTCCGGCCCGGGACCCGGCCCTCATCCCTTTTTGGGCAAGCGCCCTACACAATCGTATTGCGCGCTTGCCTAAATCCTGACAGGCTGATGACCGGCCCACCGACCAGCACACAGGGGAGAACAACGCCATGCGCCACGAGCTGAAGATCGACGACCGCACCCTGTCCTACCTGGACTTCGGCGGCCCCGGCCGGCCGCTGCTCGCCCTCCACGGCGGCCTCTCCGAGGGCGCGCACTACACCGCCCTGGCCGCCGCCCTCGGCGACGACTGGCGGGTCATCGCCCCCGATCAGCGCGGCCACGGAGACTCCGACCTGGCCCCTGAGTACGGCCGCGCGGGATACGTGTCCGACGCCGCCGCCCTGCTGGATCACCTGGACCCCGGCGGGCCGGTGCCCGTCCTCGGCTTCTCGCTCGGCGGGATCAACGCCTACCACCTGGCCGCCGCCCGGCCCGACCTGGTCTCCGCCCTGATCAACGTCGACGCCCCCGTGGAGAGCCCGCGCGGGGACGGCCCGTACTTCTGGGACTTCCTGCACGGCCTCCCGTACACCGCGCCGACCCGCGAGGAACTCATCGCCGCCCTCGGCCCGCTCGGCGAGGGGATCGGCCCGTTCCTGCGCCCGCTGCCCGAGGACACCGGCTGGCGGCTGCCGTTCCACCCGCAGGCCACACTGGCCACGCTGGCCGAGGGCGACGGCGACCGCTGGGACGTCTGGCTCGCGAGCGACTGCCCGGCGCTGCTGATCCACGGCCTGCGCAGCGAGGTGCTCCCGCTGGAACTGGCCCGGGCGATGGCCTCCCGCCGCCCCGGGACCTCGTACGCGGGCCTCGACACCGAGCACTTCGTGCCCTTCCAGGACCCGGAGGGCTTCGCGGCGGCCGCACGGGCTTTCCTCGCCGGCCTCTGACCGAGTCGCGGATTCCCGCCACCAGACCGCAGCCGTGTCACTACCCTCGGTGACAGACCGAAACGAACGCCGCACGGCGTGCACTTGGGGGTGACCGCTCCATGGTCAACATTCGCGATCTCGATCCCAGCGCGTCTCCGCTGGACTACTACGGCTCGGAACTACGCCGCCTGCGGGAGGCCGCCGGGCTGAAACAGGGGCAGCTGGGGGACATCGTCTTCTGCGCGGCCTCGCTCGTCGGCCAGATCGAAACGGCGAGGAAGGTCCCGACCCGGGAGTTCTCGGAGCGGCTGGACGCGGCGCTGGGGACGGGCGGGGTGTTCTCCCGGTTGGTGGGGTTGGTGCTGAGGAGCCAGTTACCGACGTGGTTCCAGGAGTTCGCGGGCCTGGAGGCCCAGGCCACGCACATCGCCACCTACCAGGCGCAACTCGTGTACGGCCTGTTGCAGACCGAGGAGTACGCGAGGGCCGTTCTCCGGGCCGGATGGTCCGACAAGCTCGATGAAGCGGTCGCGGCGAGGATTGAGCGGCAGCGCGCCCTGAGCAGGGAGCGCCCGCCCCTGGTCTGGGTGGTGCTGGACGAGAGCGCGCTACACCGTCCGTTCGGCACCCGCGGGCTCATGCGCAGGCAGCTGGACCACCTGCTGAGCTTCGCCGACCACCGCGAGGTGTCCATCCAGGTGCTGCCCTTCACCGCAGGTCAACATCCGGCGACGGTGGGGTCGTTCACTGTGCTGCGGTTCGCGAGCGACCCGGACATCCTCTACGCCGAGAGCTACGGATTGGCCAACGTGACCGCCAACCCGGACACCGTACGAGACTGTGCGCACCGATACGATCACTTGCAGGCTGCGGCCCTCTCGGTGGAGGAGTCCGCGGAACTGATCGCCCGCGTACGGGAGGAACGTTATGGGGACCAGCCCAAATCTGAACGCAGCGCTTTGGCGTAAGTCGAGCTACAGCGGAGGTACCGGCGGCGAGTGCGTCGAATGCGCCCCCCTCGGAACCACCACCTGGCGCAAGGCCTCGTACAGCGGAACCACCGGCGGCGACTGCGTAGAGGTCGCCGCCCAGCCCTGCCGGATCGCCGTCCGGGACTCCAAGAACCCCGGCGGGCCCGCCTTCACCGTCACCCCGGCCGCCTTCACGGAGTTCGTGCGCGCGCTCTGAGATACGCCGAAGGGGGGGGGGGGGGGGGGCGCGCCGAGGCCCGAGCCGCAGCCCCTAAAACTATAACACAGAGAAACATAGAGACGACACGACACCGCCCCCCCCCCCCCGCCGTCGCGGCGCGCTTTTTTTTATCCGCCGTGGGGCGGGGGCCAGCTAGCAATTGGCCCCCCGCCCCTTCGTCAGTGCCCTACTTGACGACCGTGATCCGGTCCGCCGCCGGCACCGCCAGCGGCGCCGCCGCCGAGGAGTGCGCGGCCAGGTAGGCGTTGAAGCAGTCCAGGTCGGACGCGCCGACCAGCTTGTTCTTGTGCTCCTTCAGGACGGTGAAGCCGTCACCGCCGCCCGCGAGGAACTCGTTCATCGCGACCCGGTAGGTCGTGGCGGGGTCGAGGGCCGCGCCGTTCAGCTTCACCGAGTCCACGACGATGCGCTCGGCGCCCGCCTTGGTGGTGTCCAGGGTGTATGTGAAGCCCTTGGAGACCTGAAGGATCTTCGGGTTCGGGCCGTTGACCGTGCCGCTGACCTGCTGCTGGAGCATGGTGATCAGCTGGGCGCCGGTCAGGTCGACGACGTTCATCATATTGGTGAACGGCTGGACCGTGTACGACTCTCCGTACGTCACGACCCCGTCGCCCTCGCCGCCCGCCGCCTTGAAGGCGAGGTCGGCGCGGATGCCGCCCGGGTTCATGACGGCGAGCTGGGCGCCGCCCTTGGCGGCCGGGGCCAGGGCCTCGAGCTGCGCGTCGGCGATCACGTCACCGAGCGGCTTCTCGTAGGACTCGGAGCCGCGGCCCGCGATGTCCCCGGCGATGTAGCCCATCGGACGGCCCGCGATCGGCGCGGCCAGCGCGTTCCAGCGCTGGATCAGCGCGGTCAGGTCCGGGGCCTTGGGCTGGTCCCGGGTCACGACCTTCTGGACCGGCTTCGGCGCGGCGACCGGCGTACGGACGATGTCCTTGGTCTTCAGGTCGTACGTGAGGGTGTTGTCCGTGAACAGCCGGCCGTAGGAGGCGGCCGAGGTGACCGTGCGTGGGTTGCCCGCCGGGTCGGGGATGGTGCACGCGTACGCCTGGTGCGTGTGGCCGGTGACCAGGGCATCGACCTTCGGCGAGACGTTCTTCGCGATGTCGACGATGGCACCGGAGATGCCGGCGCCCGCGCCCGGTACGTCGCAGTCGTAGTTGTACGCGCCGCTCGCCGGCAGGCCGCCCTCGTGGACCAGCGCCACGATCGACTTCACGCCCTGCTGGTTCAGCTGCTCCGCGTACTTGTTGATCGTCTCGACCTCGTCGCCGAACGTGAGGCCCTTGACCCCGTCGGCGGTCACGACGTCGGGAGTGCCCTCCAGGGTGACGCCGATGAAGCCGATCTTCACGTCCCCCTTCTTCCAGATGAAGGTCGGGCTCATCATCGGGCGCTTCGTCTTCTGGTCGACGACGTTCGCCGCGAGGTACTGGAAGTCCGCGCCGTCGAAGCTCTTGCCGTACTCGAAGCAGCCCTCGACCGGGTGGCAGCCGCCGTACTGCATGCGGCGCAGCTCGGTCCTGCCCTCGTCGAACTCGTGGTTGCCGACGCTCGTGACGTCCAGGTCGAGGTCGTTGAGCGCCTCGATGGTCGGCTCGTCGTGGAAGAGGCCGGACACCATCGGGCTGGCGCCGATCATGTCGCCGGCCGCCGCGGTGACGGAGTACGGGTGGCCCTTGCGGGCCTCGCGCAGGCCGGTCGCCAGGTACTCGACCCCGCCCGCGGGTATGGATTTGGTGGTGCCGTCGGCCTGACGCTCGGTCACATTGCCGGAGGAGCCCTGCGGGGGCTCCAGCGTGCCGTGGAGGTCGTTGAACGAGAGCATCTGCACGTCGACGGTGCGGCTCTTGTCGTGGCCGTTACCGCTACCACTCGCGGCACCGGCCGGAAGGGCGGCGGCGACCATCGCGCCGGCCGCCGTCGTGACGGCGAGGGCGGTGAGGGTCAACCGGCGGGCTCGGCGGTGCCGTTGTGGCGTCGCTGACATTTAGTCCCCTTTGCGGACAGCGATACATCTTGGGAGGTCGGCCGAAGCCTAGAGTCAACGCGCGTAGCGCGACAGGGGTACCGGGTATCGAGCTGGTTACACGCGGAAGGCGCACTGCCGTCGCGCCCGCACCGACGCGGGCTCCCGCCGTGGTCGTAGGCTCGGCTCATGACTGACGACGCAGCAGCGGCCCGGGAGCCGGGACGGCAGATCCAGACCCTCGACGAACTGACGGAGGAACAGGCGGACGCCGTCCTCGCCCTGATCGAGGACGCGGCACGCAGCGACGGCACCACCGCCGTGTCCGAGCAGGGACGGCTCCAACTGCGCGGCGGAACGCGCGAGGGGATCCGGCACTTCCTCGTCACCGAGCGCGGCCGGCTCGCCGGGTACGGGCAGCTGGAGGACACCGACCCGGTGGAGGCCCCCGCCGCCGAGCTCGTCGTCCACCCCGCGATGCGCGGCCGCGGGCACGGGCGGGCCCTGGGCACCGCCCTGCTGGCCGCCTCCGGCAAGCGGATCCGGGTGTGGGCGCACGGCGGCAAGTCCGCCGCCCGCCACCTCGCGCAGGTCCTCGGTCTGACCCTGTTCCGCGAGCTGCGCCAGCTGCGCCGGCCCCTCAGCGGCCCCGACGCCCCGCCGCTGCCGGAGGCGGTCCTGCCGCCGGGCGTGACCGTACGCACCTTCGTCCCCGGCACCGACGACGCGGCGTGGCTCGCCGCGAACGCCGCCGCCTTCGCGCACCACCCCGAACAGGGCTCCCTGGTCCAGCGGGACCTGAACGACCGCATCGCACAGCCCTGGTTCGACGCCAAGGGCTTCTTCCTCGCCGAGCGGGACGGCGAACTCGTCGGCTTCCACTGGACGAAGATCCACGCCGAGCAGCAGCTCGGCGAGGTCTACGTGGTCGGCGTCCGCCCCGGCGCCCAGGGAGGCGGCCTCGGCAAGGCCCTCACCGCCATCGGCCTGCGCCACCTGGCCGCCGCGGGCCTCCCCACGGCCATGCTCTACGTGGACGCCGACAACCCGGCCGCCCTGTCCGTCTACGCGTCCCTGGGCTTCACCACCCACGAAACAGACCTGATGTACCGCACAGAAAGCTGACCCACCCCCCGCCACCGTCCAAGGCACGCCAAACCCAGCCGCGAGCCGGCGTTTGAGGCGCCCCCGAACCGGATCGCCCGAACCCGGGCCGCCCAAACCCAGCCCCGCCAAACCCAGCCCCGCCGGCGTTTGAGGCGCGCCAACCCAGCCCCGCCGGCGTTTGAGGCGCGGGGTCTGGGGCGGAGCCCCAGGATCTCCGGGTCCGGGCGGAGCCCGGGGAACGGTGGAAGGGCGGGTAGGGGACCAGCCCCGCGCAGCGGCAAACCCCCACCCGGGATCCGGGACCCTCCCCCAGGGGCCGGGACCCCGGGCCTGGGCCGGGGGGCCAGAGGCCCAGGGGGCCAGAGGCCGGACCCAGAGCCAGGGCCAGGGCCAGGGCCGAGGCCGAGACCCAGGGCCGGGGCCGGGAGACCCAGGGCCAGGGCCCAGGCGCCGGGTCCGGGTCCGGGACCCGGAGGCACAGCCCCCACCCCCACCACAGCCACCGGCACGCCGCGGCCGCCCGCCCGGACCCTGGAAGCCACACGCCATTAACCACGCATTAATGCACGGTCGCGAAGCTGACGGAATGCAGCCCCGACTCCGACCGACCGCCGACTCTTCCGACGCGCCTTTCCTGCCGCGTGCGCGGAAGAATGGAGTCATGAGCCACAAGTCCAGCGCAGCTCCCACCGACGTTCCCGCCCAGCAGCCGTCCCACGCCTCCGCGGCCTCCCCGGAAGCCGTCGCCGCGCGCGCCGCCAGCGGCGCCCACGCGCGTCTCGGCTCCATAGCCGCCCACCGCCCCCACGTGGATCTGGAACCGGACCTCGACGCGGATCTCGACTCCTACGAGGCCACGGACACCAGCGAGCTCCCCGCCGGGCGCTTCCTGGACCGCGAGCGGAGCTGGCTGGCCTTCAACGAGCGCGTCCTGGAGCTCGCCGAGGACCCGACGACGCCCCTCCTGGAGCGCGCGAACTTCCTGGCGATCTTCGCGAGCAACCTCGACGAGTTCTTCATGGTCCGCGTCGCCGGCCTCAAGCGCCGCATCGCGACCGGTGTCGCCACCCGTTCGGCCTCCGGCCTGCAGCCCCGTGAGGTACTGGACCAGATCTGGACCCGCTCGCGCGAGCTCATGGCCCGCCACGCCGCCTGCTTCCAGCAGGACATCTCCCCGCAGCTCGCCGAGGAGGGCGTCCACCTCATCCGGTGGCCCGACCTCACCGAGAAGGAGCAGGCGCGCCTCTTCACCCTGTTCCGCAACCAGATCTTCCCGGTGCTCACCCCGCTGGCCGTGGACCCCGCGCACCCGTTCCCGTACATCTCCGGCCTCTCGCTGAACCTGGCCGTCGTCGTACGCAATCCCGTGAGCGGCCACCGCCACTTCGCCCGGGTCAAGGTCCCGCCGCTCCTCTCCCGCTTCCTGGAGGCCTCCCCGCAGCGCTACGTCCCGCTGGAGGACGTCATCGCCGCGCACCTGGAGGAACTGTTCCCCGGCATGGAGGTGCTCGCGCACCACATGTTCCGCGTGACCCGCAACGAGGACCTGGAGGTCGAGGAGGACGACGCCGAGAACCTCCTCCAGGCCCTGGAGAAGGAGCTCATGCGGCGCCGCTTCGGCCCGCCCGTGCGCCTGGAGGTCGAGGAGTCCTTCGACCCCGGCGTCCTGGACCTCCTCGTGCAGGAACTGAAGGTCAACCCCTCCGAGGTGTACCCGCTGCCCGGTCCGCTGGACCTGACCGCGCTCTTCGGGATCGCCTCGCTGGACCGCCCCGAGCTGAAGTTCCCGAAGTTCGTCGCCGGCACGCACCGCGACCTCGCCGAGGTCGAGTCCGCCTCCGCGCCCGACATCTTCGCCGCGCTGCGCGAGCGGGACGTGCTGCTGCACCACCCGTACGACTCCTTCTCCACCTCGGTGCAGGCCTTCCTGGAACAGGCCGCCGCCGACCCGGACGTCCTCGCGATCAAGCAGACGCTGTACCGCACCTCCGGCGACTCCCCGATCGTGGACGCCCTGATCGACGCCGCCGAGTCCGGCAAGCAGGTCCTCGTACTCGTCGAGATCAAGGCCCGGTTCGACGAGCAGGCCAACATCAAGTGGGCGCGCAAGCTGGAGGCGTCCGGCTGCCACGTCGTCTACGGACTGGTCGGCCTCAAGACCCACTGCAAGCTGTCGCTCGTCGTCCGCCAGGAGGGCGACACGCTGCGCCGCTACTCCCACGTGGGCACCGGCAACTACCACCCCAAGACGGCACGGCTCTACGAGGACCTCGGCCTGCTCACCGCCGACCCGCAGGTCGGCGCGGACCTCTCCGACCTCTTCAACCGGCTGTCCGGCTACTCGCGCCGCGAGACCTACCGCCGGCTGCTGGTGGCACCGCGCTCGCTGCGCGACGGGCTGATCTCCCGGATCGACAAGGAGGCCGCCCACCACCGGGCGGGCCGCCCCGCCTACGTCCGGCTGAAGATGAACTCGATCGTCGACGAGGCACTGATCGACTCGCTGTACCGGGCCTCGCGGGCGGGGGTCCCCATCGACATCTGGGTCCGCGGCATCTGCGCGATCCGCCCCGGAGTCCCCGGGCTCTCGGAGAACATCCGGGTCCGCTCGATCCTCGGCCGCTTCCTCGAGCACTCCCGGGTCTTCGCCTTCGGCAACGGCGGCGAACCCGAGGTGTACATCGGCAGCGCCGACATGATGCACCGCAACCTCGACCGCCGTATCGAGGCACTGGTCAGGGTCGCCGACCCGGCCCACCGCGCGGCCGTGGACCGGCTGCTGGAGACCGGGATGTCCGACCTCACCTCCTCCTGGCACCTGGGCCCGGACGGCGAATGGACCCGGCACAGCACGGACGGCGAGGGCCAGCCGCTGCGGCACGTTCAGGAGATGCTCATAGACGCCCGGAGGCGCCGGCGTGGCTCAGCCAAACCATGACCCGACCGCGAGCACGGCAGGCGACCTGCTCGGGACGTACCTGCGCGCGCAGGCCACCGCTTTCCTGCGCGCGCTGCGCCTGCACCACGAGGGCGCGGCGAGCGCGGCCGCCGAGGGCAGCGAGGCGGCGCGCAGCCTGCGGGGGGCCGCGCGCCGGATCTCCTCGACCCTGTCCACGTTCAGAGCGGTGGCCGAATCCGCCTGGGCGGACTCGCTGCGCACGGAGCTGACGTGGCTCTCGGCGACCCTGGCCGACGAGCACGCGTACGCCGCCCGGCTGACGCGGCTCATGGACGCCCTGCACCGGCTGTCGGGGAGCTCCGAAGTGCCCGCGCCCCGGGGTACGACGGGCTCGCTGACGGTGGGCTCGGCGCGGGCGGGCGCACTGCTGGAGCGGCAGCTGACGCTGTCCCGTACGCGCGCGCACTCGGCGACGCTCCAGGCGCTGGGCTCCTCCCGCTTCCACGCGGTCGCGGACGCGGTGGCCGTGCTGGCCTCCGAGGTCCCGCTGGACCCGGTCGCGGCCCGGGGCCGGGTGGACGACGTCCTGGTCCCCCTGGCGGAAGTGGCCGGATCCCGGCTGTCGGCCGCGGTGGCCGCCCTCCCCGACCCCTCCTCGTCGCACCCCTACGACGCGGATCACGACGGCCCGTGGAACGAGGTGCGCCGCCTGCTGCGGGTCCACCGGTACGCGCGGGAGACGCTGTGCGAGGACGTGGCCCGGCTGGCCGTCGCGGGCGAGGCGCTGGACCGCCACCGCGACGCGGCGGAGGCCGCCGGGGCCTCGGCGACGGCCGCGCGCACGCCCCGGATCGCCCCGGCGACGGCCTACGCCCTCGGCGTCCTGCACGCGGACCAGCGGCACGAGGTCGAGGCCTCGAGGCTCACCTTCCGGCACCTCTGGCAGCCGGCTGGTTCCGGCCACGCCAGAGGACATCTCCCCGCGGTGGCCGGGGGCGTGTGAGCCCCGGAGTTCGGGGCAGGCCAGGGACAGCGGTGCCATTTCGGCCCACCACGATCACGCTACGGTAACGGCGGGATAACGGGAGATGTCGCCGGGGGGCGACCCGCTCCTCACGCACCGCCCCGCCCGCCATGGTTCACCGTCCGTTCACTTGTCCCGGTCGGCCGCTTCACCTGATCTGCCTAACTTCGTTGAAGCACGGAGCGAATCGCAGCCACGGCGAACGGTTCTCCCGGGCACACCGACGTAGTCCTCTTCGCACGCCGCCCCGATTGCAGAAAGCGGCCGGCGGCTTCTGGAAGGAAACACCCGAAAGTGAAGCTTCAGCGCAAGAACATGCTTCGTGCCTCCGCCCTCGGGGCGCTTGTCGTGTCCGGTGCCCTGGTCCTCACGGCGTGCGGCTCGGACGACAACACCAAGACCGACGCCGATGCGTCCGGCAAGCCGACCACGATCGCCAGCGACATCAAGTGTGACGACGCCAAGGGCAAGGTCCTGGCCTCCGGCTCCTCCGCGCAGAAGAACGCGGTCGACCTGTGGATCAAGAACTACATGGCGGCCTGCTCCGGCGTCGAGGTGAACTACAAGTCCTCCTCCTCCGGTGAGGGCATCGTGGCCTTCAACCAGGGCACCGTCGGTTTCGCCGGCTCGGACTCCGCGCTGAAGCCCGACGCCGTCGAGGAGTCGAAGAAGGTCTGCACCGGCGGCCAGGGCATCGACCTGCCGATGGTCGGCGGCCCGATCGCCCTCGGCTTCAACGTCGCCGGCGTGGACAAGCTCACGCTGGACGCCACCACGATCGCCAACATCTTCAACGACAAGATCAAGAAGTGGGACGACGAGGCGATCAAGAAGCTGAACCCCGGCGTCACGCTTCCCTCCACCGCGATCCAGGCGTTCCACCGCTCCGAGGACTCGGGCACCACCGAGAACCTGGGCAAGTACCTCAAGGCCGCCGCGCCCGAGGCCTGGACGTACGAGGCCGCCAAGAAGTGGCCGGCCCCCGGTGGCCAGGCCGCCTCCGGCTCCGCCGGTGTCGCCTCGCAGGTCAAGGCCGTTGACGGTGCGATCGGCTACTTCGAGCTCTCGTACGCCTCCTCGCAGAGCATCAAGACCGTGGACGTGAACACGGGCGCCGCCGCCCCGGTCAAGGCCACCGGCGAGAACGCCTCCAAGGCCATCGCCGCCGCCAAGATCGCCGGCACCGGCTCCGACCTGGCGCTCAAGCTCGACTACGCCACCAAGGCCGAGGGCGCCTACCCGATCGTCCTGGTGACCTACGAGGTCGTCTGCGACAAGGGCAACAAGGCCGAGACGCTCCCGACCGTGAAGTCCTTCCTGAACTACACCGCGTCCGACGCGGGCCAGAAGGTCCTGACCGAGAACGGCTACGCGCCGATCCCGGCCGAGATCGTCGCCAAGGTCCGCGAAGTCATCGCGACCCTCAGCTAGTCCTGACTCCCGGGACCACCGGTCCGCTCCCCCCGTCCGGGGGGCGGACCGGCCCGGGGACCCTCCCCTTCACCCGGGGGATCCGGTGCACCGCCGCCAGGGGGCCTGCCCCCCACCAGACCGGAAAGATCATGGCTTCCACCACACCCACCCCAGTAGACACGGCTCCGCCTGTCGCCACGAGCGGAAGGTCCACCGGCCGCGCCGGTGACAAGATCTTCGCCGGCCTCTCCAAGGGCTCCGGCATCCTGCTCCTGGTGATCATGGCGTCGATCGCCGGCTTCCTCACCTACCGCGCTTCGATCGCCCTGGCCGACAACGAGGGCAACTTCCTCACCACGTTCGACTGGAACGCGTCGGCCAAACCCCCCGTCTTCGGCATCGCCGTCCTGCTCTTCGGCACCGTCGTCAGCTCGATCATCGCGATGGCCATCGCGGTTCCGATCGCCGTCGGCATCGCCCTCTTCATCTCGCACTACGCGCCGCGCAAGCTGGCGTCCCCCCTCGCCTACGTGGTCGACCTGCTGGCCGCCGTGCCGTCGATCATCTACGGCATCTGGGGCGCCCTCTTCCTCGTCCCGCAGCTCAACGGCCTGAACCTCTGGCTCGACGAGTACCTGGGCTGGACCTACGTCTTCGACAAGACCCAGGTCGGCGTCGCCCGCTCCCTCTTCACCGTCGGCATCCTGCTCGCGATCATGATCCTGCCGATCGTGACCAGCGTCAGCCGCGAGGTCTTCCTGCAGGTCCCGCGCATGAACGAGGAAGCCGCCTTGGCCCTCGGCGCGACCCGCTGGGAAGTCATCCGCATGTCGGTCCTGCCCTTCGGCCGCTCCGGAGTCATCTCCGCCTCGATGCTCGGCCTCGGCCGCGCGCTCGGCGAGACCATGGCCGTGGCGACCGTCCTCTCCCCGAGCTTCCTGATCTCCGGCCACATCCTGGACCCGGGCGGCGGCACGTTCGCGCAGAACATCGCCGCGAAGTTCGACGAGGCCAACGAGTTCGGCCGCGACGCGCTGATCGCCTCCGGTCTCGTGCTCTTCCTGCTCACCCTGCTGGTCAACGGCGCCGCCCGGCTGATCATCGCCCGTCGCAAGGACTTCTCGGGGGCGAACGCCTGATGAGCCACGCACTCCAGGACCCGCGCCCCTCCCGGGCCCGCACGTCCGTCGCGCCCACCAGCCTGACGCAGGGCAGCCTGCCCCGCTGGGCCCCGGCCGGCATCGCGGTCCTCTCGATCGCGCTCGGCTGCGGCATCGGCGCCGTCGCCGGCCTCCACAGCAAGGTCCAGTGGGGCCTGCTCGCGGCCCTCCTCTTCGTGGCCGTCACGTACACGGCCAGCTCGGTGATCGAGAACCGCCGCCAGGCCAAGGACCGGGTCGCGACCTCCCTGGTCTGGGTCTGCTTCGTCCTCGCGGTCGTCCCGCTGCTCTCGCTGCTGTGGACCACCGTCAGCCGCGGCATGAAGGTCCTCGACGGGGACTTCCTCGGCCACTCGATGAACGGCGTGACCAGCTTCGAGGCCGGCGGCGGGGTCTACCACGCACTGCTCGGCACCATCGAGCAGGTCGCCCTGGCCACCGCGATCGCCGCGCCCATCGGCCTGCTGACCGCCGTCTACCTGGTCGAGTACGGCCGGGGCGCGCTCGCCAAGTCCGTGACGTTCTTCGTCGACGTCATGACCGGCATCCCCTCCATCGTCGCGGGCCTGTTCGTCCTGACGACCTGGAACCTGATGCTCGGCTTCGGCCCCTCCGGCTTCGCCGGCGCGATGGCCCTGTCGATCCTGATGATGCCCGTCGTGGTCCGCTCCACCGAGGAGATGCTCAAGCTCGTCCCGAACGAGCTGCGCGAGGCCGCCCTGGCCCTCGGCGTGCCGAAGTGGCGCATGATCCTCAAGGTCGTGCTGCCCACCGCCATCGGCGGCATCTCCACCGGCGTGATGCTGGCCGTCGCCCGTATCGCGGGTGAGACCGCACCGATCATGCTGCTGGTCTTCGGCTCCCAGCTGATCAACAACAACCCCTTCGAAGGTGCCCAGTCCTCGCTCCCCCTGTACATCTGGGAGCAGTACAAGGTCGGCAGTGAAGCCTCCTACGACCGGGCCTGGGGCGCAGCGCTCGTCCTGATCGCCTTCGTCATGATCCTCAACCTGGTGGCCCGCGGCATCGCCCGCTGGAAGGCTCCCAAGACCGGTCGCTGACGCGACTTACGAAAGCGAAGTGACCCCTCATGGCCAAGCGAATCGACGTCAGCGGACTGTCGGCCTTCTACGGCACCCACAAGGCCATCGACGACATCTCGATGACCGTCGAGCCGCGCTCCGTGACGGCCTTCATCGGCCCGTCCGGCTGCGGCAAGTCCACCTTCCTGCGCACCCTGAACCGCATGCACGAGGTCACCCCCGGCGGCCGCGTCGAGGGCAAGGTGCTGCTGGACGACGAGAACCTGTACGGCCCCGGCGTGGACCCGGTCGCGGTCCGCCGCACGGTCGGCATGGTCTTCCAGCGCCCGAACCCCTTCCCCACCATGTCGATCTTCGACAACGTGGCGGCGGGCCTGCGGCTCAACGGCTCGTTCAAGAAGTCCGAGCTGACCGAGATCGTCGAGAAGTCCCTCCAGGGCGCCAACCTCTGGAACGAGGTCAAGGACCGCCTGAACAAGCCCGGCTCCGGCCTCTCCGGCGGCCAGCAGCAGCGCCTGTGCATCGCCCGCGCCATCGCGGTCGAGCCCCAGGTCCTCCTCATGGACGAGCCCTGCTCGGCCCTCGACCCGATCTCCACCCTCGCCATCGAGGACCTGATCGGCGAGCTCAAGGAGCGCTTCACGATCGTCATCGTGACGCACAACATGCAGCAGGCCGCCCGCGTCTCCGACCGCACCGCCTTCTTCAACCTCTCGGCGGTCGGCCAGCCCGGCAAGCTGGTCGAGATCGACGACACGGACCGGATCTTCTCCAACCCGTCCGTCCAGGCGACCGAGGACTACATCTCCGGCCGCTTCGGCTAGACACGGGAGGCCGCGCGGCACCGCCGCGCGGCACGGAACACCATGCGGCCCGGCCGCGTGGACCAGACGTCCTGCGGTGCTGCATGGCGGTGCCACCGCACGGCGGAAGAAAGAAAAGGGCCGGGGCCCCCCGGGGGGGGGGGGCCCGCCCCCCGCCGGCCCCCCCCCCCCCCCCGGGGGGGGGGGGCCCCCCCACAGGGAACAAAACACCATTGAAAAAACCAAAAAAGGCCACACCACCGCGCGC
>NZ_JBSGWY010000002.1:392102-411914 GCF_053609145.1 Streptomyces sp. NPDC054961
CCCGGGGGGGGGGGTGTCGCTCAGCGGGGGGGGGGGTGGGGGGGGCCGCCCCCCGGGGGGCCTAACAAACCCCGGGCGGGGGCCCCGGGGGGGGGGGGGCCCCCCCCCCCGCTTCCGTCCTCGCCCGCGCGCCGGGGCGCGGACGGCCACCGCTACTTCACGAAGGCCAGGTTCACGATCCAGAAGCTGACCGCCGCCACGAGCGCCGCGGCCGGCATGGTGATGAACCAGCCCAGGATGATGTTCTTGGCGACGCCCCAGCGGACCGCGTTCACCCGCTTCGTCGCGCCCACGCCCATGATCGCCGAGGTGATCACGTGGGTGGTGGAGATCGGCGCGTGGAACAGGAACGCCGAGCCGAACATGATCGAGGCGCCGGTGGTCTCCGCCGCGAAGCCCTGCGGCGGGTCCAGCTCGATGATCTTGCGGCCGAGGGTGCGCATGATCCGCCAGCCGCCCGCGTACGTACCCAGCGACAGCATCACGGCGCACACGATCTTGACCCAGATCGGGATCTCGGCGCCCGCGCTGCTCACGTCGGCGATGACCAGGGCCATCATCACGATGCCCATGGTCTTCTGCGCGTCCTGCAGACCGTGGCCGAGCGCCATGCCGGCCGCCGAGACCGTCTGCGCGATGCGGAAACCGCGCTTGGCCTTGTGCGGGTTGGAGCGGCGGAACATCCACAGGATGACGACCATCACCAGGTAACCGACGACGAGGCCGACGACCGGGGAGACGAACATCGGGATGACGACCTTGTCGATCACTCCCGACCAGATCACCTCGGTCCCGCCGGCCAGCGCCGCGCCGACCATGCCGCCGAACAGCGCGTGCGACGAGGAGGAGGGCAGGCCGAAGTACCAGGTGATCAGGTTCCAGACGATCGCGCCGACCAGCGCCGAGAAGAGGATCCACATGCCCCGGGTCCCCTGGGGCGTCTCGATCAGGCCCTCACTGACCGTCTTGGCGACCCCGCTGCCGAGGAACGCGCCGGCCAGGTTCATCACCGCGGCCATCGCGAGCGCGGCGCGCGGCGTCAGCGCACGGGTCGAGACCGAGGTCGCGATCGCGTTCGCCGAGTCGTGGAAACCGTTGGTATAGGTGAATCCGAGCGCGACACCGATGGTCACGATCAGAGCAAAGGTGTCCACGAGGTTCAGGACTCCTTGACCGCGATGGTCTCCACCGTGTTCGCGACGTGCTCGAACGCGTCGGCCGCCTCTTCGAGCACGTCGACGATCTGCTTGAGCTTCAGCACCTCCATGGCGTCGTACTTGCCGTTGAAGAGCTGGGCGAGCAGCTTGCGGTGGATCTGGTCCGCCTGGTTCTCGAGACGGTTGACCTCGATCCAGTACTCGGTGAGGTTCTCCATGGTGCGCAGGTGCGGCATGGCCTCGGCGGTCAGTTCGGCCGCGCGCGCCAGCACCTCGATCTGCTGCTCGACGCCCTTGGGGAGCTCCTCCACGTTGTAGAGGACGACCAGGTCGACCGCCTCTTCCATGAAGTCCATGATGTCGTCGAGGCAGGACGCCAGGTTGTAGATGTCCTCGCGGTCGAACGGCGTGATGAAGGAGGAGTTGAGCTGGTGGAAGATCGCGTGCGTGGCGTCATCCCCCGCGTGCTCCGCCGCCCGCATCCGCTCCGCGATCTCGGCTCGGGCGGAGGAGTCCGCTCCGAGCAGTTCCATCAGGAGCTTGGAGCCCGTGACGATGTTGTCCGCGGATGCGGCGAACATGTCGTAGAAGCTCGTCTCCCTGGGGGTCAGACGAAATCGCACGTGAGGTCCTCGGGGTGCATTGGATTCGGTCAGGCTGATGCTAGGCGCATCCCCCGGCCACGGCTAACCGGCAGTTCCCCAGTGTCCTCCATCGGGCAGAGTTGAGGACGACGGACCCCTGCCCCCGCGGACGGAGCCCGGTACCCTATACCCATGAGGGGTATGCACCCCTCGATCCGGACCACAGGAGGACGCATGACTGCCATCCAGGCGGAGGGCTCCGGAGCCGAAACGGGCACGGTCGTCGCAGCGGCGGACGGCACGGAGGCGAGCCTGCTCGCGAGCACGGACGCGACCGGGAGCACGGACGCGAACACGGACGCGAGTACGGCCACCGGCGCGGTGCACGGCTACCACCACCAGAAGGACGAGCACCTCAAGCGGCTGCGCCGGATCGAGGGCCAGATCCGGGGCCTCCAGCGGCTCGTCGGCGAGGACGTCTACTGCATCGACATACTCACCCAGGTCTCGGCGAGCACGAAGGCACTGCAGTCCTTCGCGCTCCAGCTGCTGGAGGAGCACCTCCGGCACTGCGTCGCGGACGCGGCCGTCAAGGGCGGGGGCGAGATCGACGCCAAGGTCGAGGAAGCGACGAAGGCGATCGCACGGCTGCTGCGCACCTGAGGGGAGACGGCGGCGGGCTGGGCTAGCGCCCCATCAGCACTTCGTCGATGCGGTCCTGGCTGAGCCGGTCCTCGTGCGCGGCGGAGGCCGCGATGATCAGCTCGCCGCACAGGTCGATCTCGGCGAGAGCCACGTGGTCCTGCACGGTCGTACCGCCTGCGGGAGTCACGCGTGTCACCTCTCTCTGCCGTCGTCCGGTCGCCGGCGCTCGGTTTCTCAGCGTAGGGACCGGGAGGCTCCCCGCGCATGACACGGATGGACCATTTCCGGATACCCGGCATGGCCCGATCGCGTCGCCCCGCGCACCCTCCACCGGCTAGTCGGCGATCTTTCCCGCGTAAATGTCCCCTTCCGGGGGCAGTACGACGGTGACCGGGGTCCCGAACCCGTAGAGCAGCGTGGTGGAGGACACATCGATCACGCCATGGTTGACGTAGGTGAACCGATGGCTGACCTTGCGCAGCCGGCCCTCCTCGTCGAGGTACGCGTCGAACGGCACGGCGTCCTTGCTGAACCCTTTCGCCGCCGCCTCCAGTGCCCCCTTCACCGCCGGCGAGGCCGCGGCCGCCGCCCGCGCGATGTCGGTCGTACCCCGGTAGTGCCGCACCTTGGTCCCGGCCACCTCGGTCTCGCCCACGTACGTCACCTCCTGCGCGCCGCGCAGCAGCTCGGCGGCGGCCACCGGGTCGGTGGCCCCGCCCGTGACGAGGTTCCCGTCGGCGAGGGCCGTCGTGTCGACCCGCACCCACTTGTCGTCCGGGACGCCCGCGCCCCGGTTCTTCATGTAGAGCGCCCCCGGGACCAGCAGCTCGGTGATCGGCCGGTGCTCGGCCTTGCCCTTGGCGTCGTCCGGGAGCATGACCAGGAGCTGGCCCATCCGGTTCTTGAAGTCGACGCCGCCCTCGCCCCGGATGGTGACCCTGGTGCCCCCGGTCGCCATCTCCATCGCCGTACGGGCCCGCGCGCTGCCCGTCTTCGCGAGCACGTCGGCGGCTGCGCGGACTGTGGCCGCCGGGTCCCGGGCGGGCTTGCCGTCGTCACCCGCGACCGCGTCACCGCCGCACCCGCTCAACGCCGCGACCGCCAGGGCGAGGCCGACCGCGAACGCCGCCTGAGCGCGTCCCGGCCGCCGCCTGTGCTGGTGCACCACCATCGCCTGCCAACCCCCAACGCGTGACCGCTGTTTGCCCGAGGCCCACCCGCTCCGTTTAACGAGGTCCGGGGTCTCCCGTCACGGGCCGGACCCTTCCTCGAACGGTGCGCGCACCCCGGGGGAACGGCGGGCGAACCTCCAGGAACCAACACCCGCCGTTCCGGAGCCCGTTGCCGCACCCGGTCCGGCTCACGGTCCGATGCGCGGTCCGACTCCCGTGGCGCGCCCGTGCCGCGCCCGGTCCGACCTCGGCCCGGGCTCGGTCCGACCTCGGTCCGCGCTCGGTCCGCGCTCGGTCCGGGCTCGGTCCGGGCTCGGTCCGGGCTCCGGTCCGGGCTCCGGTCCGGCCCCCGGTTGCGGTCCCGGCTCCGCACCGTGGAACCGACCGGTTCCCGGCAGTCCCCCAGCCCGGACATGCCGGGTACCGTGGTGGAGTGGACCCGCACACCGAAGCGACCCTCGTCCCTCCGCTTGCCGCCGTACCGCTGCCCCGCGACCCGCTGGGACCGGACCTGCCGCCCCCGGGTCACTCCACGAGCACCTCCGAACGCGGCTCGTTCTGCCTGGCCGCCTGCACCTGCGGATGGCGCGGCCCGGCCCGCCGATCCCGCGACCTGGCCCGCAAGGACGCCACCCGGCACACCACGGAGTAACCGCACCGGCCACCCCGCTCGCACCGTCCCGGCCGGCCGCCGCGCCCGGCCCGCGGACGGGCCCCGCCGGCCCGGTCGCCCGATCGGACGACCCCGCTGGCCCGCACGCCCGGGACCGGATGCCCTTGTCTCATGCCCGGACCCGCGCTCCCGCCACGCCTCGCCGCCCTCCTCGGGGCACCGCTGATCGCGCTCGCCCCGGCCGCGGCGGCCCCCGCCGCCACGGTCGGCGCCGCCACCGCCCCCGCCCGGGCCAGCCCGGTGGGTACGGCGGACGGCCCCGGCGACGTCGCCCTGGCCATCGGGGTCACCACCGGCGCGGCCGCCGCGACCGGGCTGTGGCTGCGCTCGCACTACCGCCGCGAGGACGCGGAAGCCGTGGAAGCCGTGGAAGGCACCGACGGCGGGGAACCGTGACCCCGCGCACGCGCACGCGCCCGACGGCGGTCCGCCTCTTCTTCGGGGCAGCCGCGCTGTGCCTGCTGGCCGCCGCGGCGCTGGCCGTGTGGAAGGCGTACTCCGTCGGATGACCGGCGGCTCACGAACGGCCGGTCACGAACGGCCGGTGACGAACGGCGGGTCGCCACCGGCGGGTCGCCACCAGTTCGGCCCGCCCCGGCCTCAGGCGGCGAGGTCGCTCTCGTGGCCGCGCCCCGGGGGCGGCGTCGGCGTCGCGAGGTCCACCGGCCGGGCCACCACGCGGCCCCGTGCGCGCACCAGTACGCCCAGGCGGGGCGACCGGGCGACCGCCCGCACCACCGGGGTCAGCAGCGCCATGGCGAGCGGGGCGAGCAGCAGCACCACCGCGGTGCCCAGGGCGAATCCGCCGATGACGTCGGTCGGGTAGTGCAGGCCCATGTAGACCCGGGTGAAGCCCTCCAGCAGGGCCAGCCCGATCCCGGCGTAGCCGAACTTGCGGTGCGCGACGAACAGCCCGACGCCCAGCGCCATCGCGAGGGTCGAATGGTCGCTGACGAAGGAGAAGGCGCTGTGGCTGATCCCGGCTCCGGGATCCAGCACCTCGACCCCCTCGTGCTGTGCGGCGGGCCGCGGCCGGCCCACGAACTCCCGCAGGGGGACGTTCAGGAGCAGCGCGGCTCCCGCGGCGAGCGGGGCCCATACGAGGGCGGTGAAGGATTCGACGGCCGCGGCTTCGTCCTGCCGGCGGCGCGCCCCGCGCCAGCACCACAGCACCAGGAGCACGAGGGCCAGCGGGATCCCGTACTCGCCGACGAGCGCGACCGTCCGGTCCATCCACGGGGGGGCATGGCGGGTCAGCCCGTTGATCTCGTACAGCAGGCTTACATCCACGTTCGGCCCACCCGTTGTGAGTCCAGCCATGGTGATGCGGCCCCTTGCCCTTGCCTCGGTACGCCGGTGGACGCACTCCTGTGTGCGCCCCTTCGCCCCCCGGTATGCAGTCCGGTGATTCAGTCCCCGTGACCATGGAACGCCCGTTCTGGCCGCGGCGTTCCACTCTCCACCGAATGATCACTCCAACGTTATCGAAGAGTGACTCATCGTCGCAGCTCAGGGCCTTCGGTTCACGCTGTGTTGCCGGCGCCCTCGCGCCGCGGCAGCGCTTCCGCGCCGTCCTTGGTCACCCGCGTCGCGCCGAAGTAGTCCGGCGTGTCGATCTTGTCGAAGCGGATCACCGAGCCGGTGTAGGGGGCGTTGATCATGTAACCGCCGCCCACGTACAGCCCGACGTGCCGGATCTCCCGGGAGTTCGTCAGATCGTCGGAGAAGAACACCAGGTCCCCGGGCAGCAGTTCCGCCCGTGAGGGGTGCGGCCCGGCGTTGTACTGGTCGTTGGCCACGCGCGGCAGGTCGATCCCGACGGACTCGTACGCCGCCTTGGTCAGCCCCGAGCAGTCGAACCGCCCGCCCTGGTCGGCCGTTCCGTTCCCGCCCCACAGATAGGGCGTCCCCAACTGCTTCTGCGCGAAGTAGATCGCCCCGGCCGCCTGCTGCGACGGCGCCACCCGCCCGACGGGGGCCTCGAAGCTCTTGGCGAGCGTCGTGATCGTCTTCACGTACCCCTGGGTCTCCCGGAACGGCGGGACCCCCTGATGCTGTATCACCGCGCCCGGACCGGCGTTGTAGGCGGCGAGCATGTTCTTGACGGCGTCCCCGGGCACCTTGTTCACGTAGCGCGCGAGCTCGCAGTCGTACGAAGCCGCGGACGGGATCGCGTCGTTGGGATCCCAGATGTCCCGGTCGCCGTCACCGTCCCCGTCGATGCCGTGCGTGGCCCACGTACCCGGAATGAACTGCGCGATGCCCCGCGCGTCGGCCGGACTCACGATGCCCGGGTCCCACCCGCTCTCCGAGTAGAGCTGCGCCGCCAGCAGGGCCGGGGTCAAGGTCGGGCAGAGGTTGCCCCACTTCTGCACGAGCGCCTGGTACTTCCCCGGCACGGCCCCCTTCGCGAGGCCCACCGCCCGTCCGCCCGCACCGCTCGCGAACCCCGCGGCGGCCGAGTACGTACCGACCACGAGCAGGGCGACGAAGCACAGGCACGCTCCGAAACCGATACCGCCGATCACCCAGACTCTGCGCACCCGTCAACCCTCCCCCATCAAACCGTCAATCCCGCGCCATTCACCGTCCGTGTCGAAGCATCCCCCGTAGTCATCCCTATGGCGGACCGCTGTCGAAACCGGTACACCAGAAACTCTTGTGTTCCGTGTCCGAAACCGCGTGCCGGAACACCACGGTCCAGCCACCCGGATCCTGCGCGAGCGGCGGTGCCTTGACGGTCTTTCCGTTCAGCCGCATCGAGAAGTCGTCGGGATAGGTGAGGAACTTCCAGTCGGTCGGGGTCCCCTCGTAGACGTCGCGGGCCCTGGCCACGAAGCCGAGCTGACGGTTGTCGGTCACCGCCGTGGAGCGGCCGCCCGCGTCCACCTCGTGCTGCGGCTTCACCACGACGGCCACGTAGTACGGAGGCATGTCGGACGCCGCCGACTTGACCCGGAACCCGATCTGGACCGTGCCCGGCTTCACCTCGTGCGACGCGTCCGTCCCGGCCGTGGTCACCGAGATCTGGAAGACCGACTTCGCGTCCTCCTGCGCCGGCTCCGCGCAGACGTTCTTGGTGGGGTCGTAGTCGTCGAAGTCCGGCGCCGTCTGCGCGATAAACACCGGTGGACCGGCGGCGGCCTTCGACGGCTGCCCCGACGAATCGCCGCTCCGTCCCGGATCCGGGGTCGCACCCGGGGTCGCAGCCGGGCTCGCAGCCGCGCTCTGGCTGGGACCGCGCCCCTGCTCCCCGCCGCGGGCGCCGTCGCCGTCCCCGCCCGGCCCGCCCAGCGGCAGCTTCCACACCGCGACCGCCCCCACGACGGCCAGGGCCACCCCCGCGGCCAGCCAGGCCCCGGCCCGGCCCCGGCGCACCGGGGCGGCGGGCACGCTCCGGGTGGGCGTGTACCCGTACGGGGCCGAGGGCGCAGCACCGTACGGCCTCGCGGGCGCGTGCGGCGGCGGGGCACCCGGGCCCTGGGTCCGCATCTCGTGCACCGGCACGGCCTCGCCCAGGGCGCCCAGGGCCGCGTACGACGCGTCGTCCATCAGCGTGTCCCGCACCCCGCAGCGCCGGATCACCTCGGCCGGCCCCGGCCGGGCCGCCGGATCCTTCGCCACACAGGCCTCGATCAGGGCCGCCAGCTCCGGCTCGACCCCGGCCAGATCGACCGGCTCGTGCACCGCGCGGTAGCTGACCGTCGCCGCCACGCCCGTGCCGAACGGCGGCCGTCCGGTGGCCGCGTGGGCGAGCGTCGCCCCCAGCGCGAAAACGTCCGCGGCGGGCCCCGCCTCGGCGCCCAGCAACACCTCGGGCGCGGTGTACCCCGGCGTCCCCGGTGCCTGGCCGTCCTGGGTGAGGGCCGTCTCGCCCACGCCCCTCGCGATGCCGAAGTCGATGAGCTGCGGCCCCTGCGCGCCCAGGATCACGTTCTGCGGCTTGAGGTCCCGGTGCGTCACCCCGTGCGCGTGGACGCTCGCCAGCCCCTCCGCCAGCGCGGCGAACAGCCTCCGGCAGGTCTGCGCGGGCAGCGCGCCGCGCTCCCCGACCGCCTGACCGAGCGTCGGGCCGGCCACGTACTGCGTCGCCAGCCAGAACGGGGGCGCGGCGAGGGACGCGTCGATCAGGTTCGCCGTGTACGCGGACCGCACCGCCCCGACGGTCCGGACCTCCCGACGGAACCGCGCCAGCGCCTCCGGATGGCCCGTGATCTCGTCCCGGATCACCTTCACCGCGACCAGCCGCCCGCCGGGCGAACGCCCGAGATACACCTGCCCCATCCCGCCGGCGCCGAGCCGGGCGAGCAGAGCGTGGGCCCCGATGTGCGCGGGGTCGGTATCCCTCAGAGCCTCCATCCGCACGAGGGTGCCACAGCGACTCCCGTACGGATCAAGCGGGTTGACCGGGCCGGGCGCACACCTCGGCCACCAGCCGGCCCCCGGCTAAGGCCTCGGCGCCACGAACAGACTCTGCGCGCTCCGCCCGATCGGCCCCTTCTCGTCGTGCAGACGGGCGTCAGCGAGGCCGATGCCGGCCGCGTCCACGCTCGTACGCGCCTCCACGCACGCCCACTCGCCCACCGGGTGGCGGTGCAGATGGACGGTGAGGTCGCCGTTGACGAAGACGTACCGGCCGAAGTCCATGACGGAGCTGATGCCGTTGCCCGAGTCCGCGGCGACCAGCACCCGGTCCAGGGGCCTGGTCTCCTCCCCGGCCACCAGCGGCACCTTCATCCGCATCCAGCAGGTGCCGGGACCGAGCTCGACGAACGCGCCTTCGGTGAAGCGGGTCTCCATGGCCGTGTGGTAGCCCGTCTCCCACGGCACCGGGAAGAACGACGTCACCCCGACCTCCCCGGGCGGCGGCAGCTCCGGCCCCGGCGCGACGGCCGGTACGGACTCCCGCGCCACCCGGATGCGCAGGGCGCGCGCCAGCATCACGGGCGCCGCCCCGGCGGGGGCCAGCGTGGCCTCGACGACCTCGGTGCCGCGGCCGGCCCGCACCACGCTGGTGGTCAGCTCCAGCGGACCGATCGGCACCGGGCGCAGGATCTCGTACGTGATCCGGGCGATCCGCATGTCCTCGCGCCCGCCCGGCCGCTCCTCGATCGCCCGGCCGAGCAGCGCGGCCGGCGGCCCGGCGTGCTGCGATCCGGGGTCCCACGGGCCTCGCGTGTAGCCGGTGGCCTGGAACCGGCCCGTGTCGATCCGCTCGTAGAACGCCTCCACCTCACCCATGCCACTAACGCTACCGACAAGTAACCCACTCCCGCCAGACCTCATCCGCCTCCGTGGCCCCCGGCAGACGGCCCTCGCAACCGTCCCGCGTCCCCCGGTGCCCCCTGCGTCCCCCGCGGCACCCCGGGCGCGCTCCCGGTGACGCCCAGGACCCCTAGGGGCGCCTTTCGCCCCCCTCTCCCCCACCGGGGGACAATGACGACGTGCCCAAGCCTCACGCCTCCCCCGCCAGCCCCGCCAGCCCTGCCTCCCCCGGCTCCCCAGCCGCGCCCGCCACCCCCGCCGCGCCCGCCGGCACCGCGCTCCCCGTCCTGCAGGCGGACTGCGCCCGCTGCTTCGCGCTCTGCTGCGTCGCCCTGCCCTTCGCCAAATCCACCGACTTCGCGGTGAACAAGCCCGCCGGCACCCCCTGCAAGAACCTCCAGCAGGACTTCCGCTGCGGCATCCACACCCGGCTGCGCGACGAGGGCTTCCCCGGCTGCACCGTCTTCGACTGCTTCGGCGCGGGCCAGCAGGTCTCCCAGGTCACCTTCGGCGGCCGCGACTGGCGCTCCCATCCCGGCACGGCCGCCGCGATGTTCGAGGTCTTCCCCGTGATGCGGCAGTTGCACGAGCTGCTCGCGTACGTCCGCGAGGCCCTCACCCTCCCCACCGCCCGCCCCGTCCACGCGGACCTCCGCGCCGCCCTCGCCGACACCGCGCGCTGGACGGAAGCGACTCCGCAGGCCCTCGCGGCACTGGACATCGGCCCCCTCCGCCACGAGGTCAACGGCCTCCTCCTGAAGGCCAGCGAGCTCGTACGGGCCAAGGTGCCGGGCCGCAAGAAGAACCACCGCGGCGCCGACCTGATGGGCGCCCGCCTCTCCGGCGCGGACCTGCGCGGCGCGAACCTCCGCGGCGCCTACCTCATCGCGGCCGACCTCAGCGGCGCCGACCTCCGCTCCGCCGACCTGATCGGCGCGGACTTCCGCGACACCGACCTCCGCGGCGCCGACCTCCGCGACACCCTCTTCCTCACCCAGCCCCAGCTCAACGCGGCCAAGGGTTCCCCCGCCACCCTCCTGCCGCCCGCCCTGAACCACCCCGCGCACTGGCTCCCGTAGAGACCCCGCGCTCGCGGGCCCCGACCGGACCCCGGGGGTGCCCCGACCGGACCCCCTGGAAAGCCGCGCCCGGCTCGTACCCCGGACGCGGCGCCGGCGGTCGGCCGGGCGGGCGGCCGGTCGGCCGGGCGGCCGCCGTCAGGGCTTGACGACCGCCTGCCAGCCCAGCGGGCAGTTGATGTTCGTGGGCGAGTAGGTGCAGGCGATCTCGGAGACGTCCCCGCCGCGCGTCAGCACCTTCACGTACGCCCGGTTCCCGGTGGAGGTGATGGACACGCTGCACGCGTCCCTCGGGAATCCGGGGTTCGCCCGCGTGGTGAGGTCCTTCCAGACGTACGGGCCGACGGTCATCGCGGTCACGGTCCGCCGGCCGATGTACGCGCGCCCCTTGCTCAGCG
This sequence comes from Streptomyces sp. NPDC054961, assembly GCF_053609145.1. Lineage (NCBI taxonomy): Bacteria > Bacillati > Actinomycetota > Actinomycetes > Kitasatosporales > Streptomycetaceae > Streptomyces > Streptomyces sp. NPDC054961. The sequence goes on from NZ_JBSGWY010000002.1 coordinate 403,076, forward strand.
CGGCACTGAGCTCCTGATCGGCGCCGACCTTGACCGAGTCCAGGTCGGCGCACGGAACGGCCGGACCGCGGTCGCCCTTCGGCCCCCGGTCCCCCTTCGGCCCTCTCGGGCCGCGCGACCCCTGACACCCGCTACCGCCCAGCGGCGCCGCCCCGGCGCCCGGCGCGGCCCTCACCGACCGAAGGCCGTCGTCCCCGCCGGGCCCGGCACACGAACCACCGCCGGCGGCGACCGCCACCGGGACCGAGACACCCGTGAACAGCAGCGCCAGGGGCACCGCGACCCCACCGGCCACCCACACGGCCCGCCGTCCCACCCTGCTGAAACCACCCATCCGTCGCCCACTCCTCACCTCGCCGCACCGCGCGGCAGCTCGTACCGGACGACGTGGAGCATCCCCCAACCCCGCTCCAGGAAGGAATGACTGACGGAAAGTCGGACATATGTCATCGACATGGCCCAACGACACGCGCTCCGACTGCGCCGAACGGCGGCCCCGCGGCAGGCACCCGTTACGACGGGAGCCCAATCATTGCCCGGGGTCACCCCTCGTGATACACAGAGTGACCATACGTTCTTTCCCCCACACGCCGCCCGAGCCCAGGTCAGAGCGGGCGAACGGAACCAGCGGGCGCAGATCGGGTAAAGAGAGCAGTCAAGTCGACATACGACGAGGGTTTCATCAGCGAAGATAGAGCGTGACCCATGCCGTCCGGGCACTGGGCAACCGGAACTACCCCTTCAGGGCGGTGAGTTACATGATCCTGGCAGCCGAAAAAGGCGACATCACCACCATCATCGGCGGAATCGCCCCGAACTGGGGCCCGTTCGGCAGTCTCGGCAACGAAGCGAAGATCATGGTCGAGGTGGTCATGGCCGTCGCGATCCTCCTCTGCCTCGGCATCGCCATCTGGGGCGCGGCCAAGCAGCGCATCGGCGCGACGGCGCTGCGCGACACGTTCAGCGCGGAACAGGGCAAGGGCCTGATCGTGGCCGGCCTGACGGGCGTCTTCATCATCGGCTCGCTCGGCACGCTCTTCACCATCGTCTACGGAATGGCCGTCTAGCCAGAGCCCTGATGAGGACTCACCACGCCGCGCCTGCGCGGATACCAGCGCGACCGTCGAACGACGCGGAGGGGGCGAACACCGAATGAGCAGCGACGACCAGTACGGTGGCAGCGGCTCGGGCCACGGCGAAGTCGGCGGCACGGGCCAGACCCGTACCCGCCTCCCGGAGTCCTCCTCGGACTCCTACGGCTCGCCCCGCCGCGCCCCCCGCGCCTCCCGCGGCCTGGTCGCGGTCGTCGGCGTGGTCGTCCTCCTGATCGCCGCCATCGCGTTCGCGAACCAGTCCCACACCCCCCAGGACCCTCCGCAGGCCTCCGACAAACCCCCGGCCGCCAACCCCACGGCAGCCACGGGCGTCCCCCCGGTCGACACCAAATCGGCGGGCATCCCGAAGGGCTTCCCCCAGACCGAACAGGGCGCCCAGTCGGCGGCGTCGAACTATGCTGCGGCACTGGGTTCTGACGGCATGTTCAATCCCGCGCGCAGACACGCCATCGTCGACGCCGTCGCGGACGAGAGCACCCGGGCGAAGCTCCAGAGCGGATTCGACGCGGACTATTCGGCCGGCCTGCTCGCCCAGATCGGTCTGACCAAGGACGGTCTCGCCCCGACGGGATCCACGTTCGTCAACCGGACCGTGCCGGTGGGCACCAAGGTCAAAAGTCTCTCCGACGGATCCGCCTCGGTCGACGTCTGGTGCATCGGCATGTTCGGTCTGACCGGCGAGAAATCCACCCGCCCTGTGACCAACGGGTGGTTCACCATCTCCCTCACCCTCAAGTGGAACGGTTCCGACTGGAAAGTCGTCGAAACCGCCCAGAAGGACGGCCCCACCCCGGTCACCGGCGACAACCCCGTATCCACCTCCGACGAGATCGGCCGCGCCGTCACCGAATTCGGAGGCTTCACCTATGCCCGGTAGCCACAGGTTCTCGCTCCGCGGCATCGGTGCCACGGCAGCTGCCCTCCAGACCGCGGTGATCCTCCTCGCCGCCCGCGCGACGGCCGCACCGACACCGTCGCCGTCGCCGTCGCCGAGCGCGAGCAACGACCCCTGCGGGCTGATCGCGGGGCCGGCCCGGGAATACTGCGAGCAAGGCAACGGCGCAACCGGCGGAGCCCCCCGCACGGGCCTCGCCCCCAGCGACCCCACCGACGCCCTGAACCCCCTGACCTCCCTCGCCAAGGGCTGCGCCGACGCCGCCGCCTGGATCGTCGGCGAGCTCAGCAAGGCGGTCAACGGCACGGCCAACGTCGACTTCACCAACGGCGCCTTCCTCAAGCAGTACGCCATCGTCTTCGCCGCCTCCAGCATCCTGACCCTCGTCCTCTGGCTCTTCGCCGTCGCCAAACGAGCCATCCGCGGGGTCCCCTTCACCACCGCCATGTCCGAAGCCATCGGCTTCCTCTGGCTCACCGTCCTCGCCTCCGCCTTCACCCCCCTCATCCTCTACACCGTGGTCTCCGCCACCGACGGCGTCACCGAGGTCATCGCCTCCGCCACCGGCAGCCAGACCGACGTCTTCTTCGGCTCCTTCGCCGAAGCCCTCAAGAAGGGCGACGACATCGGCGGCGGCCCGATCATGCTCATCGTGGTCGCCCTCGTCACCGTCCTCGCCGCCGGCATCCTCTGCCTCGAGCTCGTGATCCGGGCCGCGCTCCTCTACGTCGGCGCCCTGCTCGGCACCGTCGTCTACGCCGGCCTCGTCGACCGCAACCTCTGGGGCCACGTGCGCCGCTGGGCGGGCATCATGATCGCCGTGATCCTCGTGAAGCCGGTCATCGTCATCGTCCTCGGCCTCGCCGGGGCCCTGGCGGGCGAGAAGGGCCCCAACGCCTTCTCCGCCGTCGTCTCCGGCCTCGCGATCATCCTCCTGGCGATCTTCGCCTCCGCGATGATCTACCGCTTCGTACCCGGCTTCGGCGACGAGATCGCCTCCGCCCGCTCCACCCGCAGCAAGGCCACCGACGGCGCCCAGGCAGCCGCCGTCATCAGCTCCCCCGCCTCCCTCGTCTCCCAGGGCATCAAGACCCACAGCAGCCGCGGCGGCGGCAGCGGCGGCGGCGACCACCGCGCGAGCGGCGGCGCGGGCGGCGGCAACCAGATGTCCGGAGGCATGGCCGCGCACAGCAGCCGCGGCTCCGGCGGCAGAAGCGGCACAAGCGGCGGCACCGGCGGCGGATCCGCCGCCACGCCCCCGCCCCGTACGGGCTCCAGCACGAGGAACACAGGAGGTGACGGGCGGTGACGACCCAGTCCCACCAGCTCCACCAACTCCACCCGATCGCACCCCGCCGCACCTATCTCATCGGCCGGGCCCGGCCGAACGCGATCGTCGGCAAGAACCGGGAGACCGGCGAGATCGCGCTGATCATCGCCGGCGCGTTCCTCGGCATGATGAGCGGACTGCTCGTCCCCGCCCTCACCCTGCGCATCGTCACCCTCGCCGGGTTCCCGATGCTGGCGCTCGCCGCCGTCTACGTCCCCTTCCGCGGCCGCACCTTCTACCGCTGGTTCGAGATCAACCGCAGCTACAAGCGCACCCTGCGCCGCGGCACGACCTTCCGCTCGGGCGCCATGGAAGCCGGCATCCGCACCGCCGACGGCCGCGAGGTCGAAGTCGGCCCGCCCCCCGGCATCGGCCGCATCAACTGGCTCGCCGCGCCCTTCGGCCCCGACGAGATCGCCGTACTCCTCCACGCGGACCGCAGGACCGTCACCGCCGCCATCGAGATCGAGGGCCCCGGAGTGGGCCTGCGCGACAGCGAGGACCAAGAGGCCCTCGTGGACCGCTTCGGCACCCTCCTCAAGCACGTGGCCAACGGCGACGGCTTCGTCACCCGCCTCCAGATGCTCGCCCGCACCCTCCCCGCGGACCCCGACGCGCACGCCAAGGACGTCGCCCAGCGCGGCGACACCCACGCCCCCGGCTGGCTGCGCGATTCCTACGACCAGCTCCAGTCGATGGTCTCCACGTCCTCGGAGCAGCACCGCGCGTACCTCGTCGCCTGCATGCACTTCACGCGCGAACTCGCCGCCGAGGCCCAGACCATCGCCCGCGCGGGCACCCCGTACAAGGGCCGCAAGCTCGATCGCGACGCCGGCCTCGCCATCGTCATGGCCCGCGAGCTCACCGACATCTGCGCCCGCCTCGCCGAGGCCGACATCCGCGTACGCCAGCCGCTCGGCCAGGGCCGGCTGTCCTCCCTCGTGCACTCCATGTACGACCCGGACCACCCCATCGACCACATCCAGGCCATGACCAAGCGCAACGCCTGGCCCGCCGAACTCGACGCCGTGGAACCCACCTACCTCCAGGCCAAGACCCGCGAGTCCTCCACCCGCGCCCCCTGGTGCCACGCCACCGCCTGGGTGAAGGAGTGGCCGATGACCCCGGTCGGCGTCAACTTCCTCGCCCCGCTCCTCGTCCACACCCCCGATGTGATCCGCACCGTCGCCGTGACGATGGACCTCGAGCCCACCGAGATCGCCATCGAGCGCATGCTCACGGAGAAGACCAACGACGAGGCCGACGCCAGCCGCGCCGCCAAGATGAACCGCACCGTCGACCCCCGCGACATCGCCGCCCACGGCCGGCTCGACCAGCGGGGCGAAGACCTCGCGAGCGGCGCGGCGGGCGTCAACCTCGTCGGGTACATCACCGTGTCCTCGCGGTCCCCCGAGGCCCTCGCCCGCGACAAGCGCACCATCCGCGCCTCCGCGGGCAAGTCCTACCTGAAACTCGAATGGTGCGACCGCGAGCACCACCGCGCCTTCGTCAACACCCTGCCGTTCGCCACCGGCATCCGACGCTAGCTGGAGGGAATGGCCGCCCATGCGAGATCCCATGTCCGCCCTGACGGACACCTTCACCAGCTTCCTGTTCGGCAAGGTCGAGACCACCAGACTGCCCGTGCGCACCTCCACCGGCCAGGCGCAGGCCGTCTACCTGCCCACGGCCGCCCCCGGACTCGGTGACTCCGGGGTCATCATCGGCCGCGAGGTCTACAGCGGCAAGGGCTACATCTACGATCCCTTCCAGCTGTACGGCCAGCAGCTCCCGGCACCGCACTGGCTGGTCCTCGGCGAATCCGGCAACGGCAAGTCGGCCCTCGAGAAGACCTACGTCCTGCGCCAGCTGCGCTTCAAGGACCGCCAGGTCGTGGTTCTCGACGCCCAGGGCGAGGACGGCGTCGGCGAATGGAACCTCATCGCCCAGCAGCTGGGAATAACCCCCATCCGCCTGGACCCCATCGCCGCCAACGACGACGGGATCCGCCTCAACCCACTCGACCCGGCGATCACCACGACCGGTCAGCTCGCGCTGCTCCGGACCATCATCGAAGTCGCCATGGGCCACGGCCTCGACGAGCGCTCCGGCTTCGCGCTCAAGGTCGCGCACGCGTACGTGGTGGAGACCATCACCACGCGCCAGCCGGTCCTGACCGACATCGTGGAGCAGCTCCGCCACCCCGAGCCCGAATCCGCCCTCGCGATGAACGTCGACATAGACGATGTCCGGGCCTGGGGCCTCGACGTCGCGCTCGTGATCGACCGCCTCGTCGACGGTGACCTGCGCGGCATGTTCGACGGCCCCACCACCGTCGGCATCGACCTCGACGCCCCGCTGATCGTCTTCGACCTCTCCCACATCGACCGCAACTCCATCGCCATGCCCATCCTGATGGCGATCGTCGGAGTATGGCTGGAGCACACCTGGATCCGCCCCGACCGGAAGAAGCGCATCTTCCTGGTCGAGGAGGCCTGGCACATCATCAACAGCCCCTTCGTGGCCCAGCTGTTCCAGCGGCTCCTCAAGTTCGGCCGCCGCCTCGGCCTGTCCTTCGTCGCCGTCGTCCACCACCTCTCGGACGTGGTCGACGGCGCGGCGGCCCGCGAAGCCGCAGCCATCCTCAAGATGGCCTCCACCCGCACGATCTACGCGCAGAAAGCCGACGAGGCCCGAGCGACGGGCCGTGTACTCGGCCTCCCGCGCTGGGCGGTGGAGATCATCCCGACCCTCACCCCCGGCATCGCCGTCTGGGACGTCAACGGCAACGTCCAGGTCGTCAAACACCTGATCACCGAGGCGGAACGCCCCCTCGTCTACACGGACCGCGCCATGACCGAGACCTCGGCCCAGCACCGGCTGCCCGCCGACCTCCTCGCCGCCGAACTGGAGGCGGAGGAACGCGCCCTCCTGATGGAACGCCACCGCAACGGCGGTGGCGCCGGCTCGGCGACAACGGTGGCCTGACATGCCCGACCGCTCGGACCGCACGGACCGCACGGGCCGCCCCCAGGGCGGCATCCCGGACGGACTACTGGTCGGCCTGCTGGCCCTCCTCCTCGGCCTGGCCGTCCTCGTCTGGACGGCCACCGGCCTGTCCGCCCTCTTCGCGAAGGGCGCCTGGCCGGACACGGTCACCTTCACCCGCACCCCGACCGCGGTCCGCTCCCTGATAGCTCAGCCCCAGGACCTCCCGGCCGCCTGGCCGGACACCACCCCCGCGTCGCTCTCGGGCTGGGGCCTCTTCTGGGGCCTCTTCATCAGCCAACTGCTGATCCTCCTGGTCCTCACGACCTTCGCCCTGACCACCCTGGCCCGCACCAGATCCCGCCCCAAACCCCCAACCACTCCAGCCCCACCGGCGGCCATTCCAGCCCCTCAGACGGCATATCCCGGCCCGACGGCGGCCGTCCCAGCCGCGCCAACGCCAACGCCAACGCCAACTCCAGCCCCGCCGGCGTTTGAGGCGCAGGGCTCCGGGGGCTGGCCCCCGGCAACGACCCCGCACCACGACTACGCGGCACCGCCGTCCCTCACCCCCCGCCGCCTCATCTACGCCCCGCCAGAACACCGCCACCCCACCGCCAGCGCAGCGATCTCCGCCGCGGCGGGCCCAATCCTCGTCGTCACGTCCTCCCCCGACCTCTGGTCGCAGACCAAGGACGCCCGCGCCAAACTCGGCCCGGTCCTCCTCTACGACCCGTCCCACCTCTGCGACACCCCGGCCCGCCTGCACTGGAACCCGGCCACCGGCTGCGAGGACCGCGACACCGCCGCCGCCCGCGCCCTCGCACTCCTCGCCCCGGTCCGCCCCCAGGCCCGCATGGACACCGCGGTAGCGGACACCGCCGAAACGCTCCTCCGCAGCTGGCTCCAGGCCGCCGCCCTCGACAACCGCCCGTTCAAGCAGCTCCACCGCTGGGCCCAGGGCACGAACGCCCAGGAGCCGGTCCGCATCCTCCGTACCCATCCCCAGGCGGCAACCGCCGCCCCCGGCACGGCCGGTGAGCTCGAGAGCGCCCTGACCGCCCACCCGGAGCGCCGCGAACTCGCCCAGCACCTCACGGCCCGCGCGCTGAGCGCGCTCTCCTCGATCCACATCCGCGAGTCCTGCACCCCGAACAGAACCGACGCGCTCGCCCTGGCATCGTTCGTCTCCGAAGGGGGCACCCTCTACGTGGTGGGTGAACCGCTGGAAGATCCCCGGACCCACCCGGGTGCGATGCCCCTGCTGACCGCACTCGTCTCCAGCGTGGTCGAGCACGGCCGTCGCGTGGCCGCACGGTCATCCCACGGTCGGCTCGACCCACCACTGGCTCTCGTCTTCGACGACATCGCCGCCGTCGCGCCGATCCCCCAGCTCCCGCAGCTCCTCCAGGACGACACGCTCCCCCTCGTCGCCCTGTGCCGCAGCCGCGAACAGGCCCGCTCCCGTTGGCCGGAAGCGGACCTGCCCGTCATCGTCGGCCCCTAGGGCCCGTCTGGCCGCGCCGGCCGCTACCGCCGCTACCGCCGCTACGGCCGCTACGGCCGTGCGAAGACGTACTCCAGCTCCTTCGCGGACGGATCGTCCGGCATCGACACGACGTGCCCGCTCGCCGTGAACCCGAAGCGCCGGTAGAACGCGGCCGCCCGCGGGTTGTCCTCGTGCACGAAGAGCCGTACGCGCTCCAGCGCCGGCTCCTCCAGCGACCAGGCCCACTGCAGCGCGGCCTCGAACAGGGCTTCCACCAGCCCGGTCCCCCGCTCCTCGGGCCGTACGTACACGCCCACGAGGTGCCCCTGCGTGCGGTCGACGACTCCCTCGAAGACGTCACTCGTCCCGGCGGCCTCCACCAGGACCGTCACGGTCCCGTTCCACCGCCCGTCAGGAGCCTCGGCCACGAACTGTCGCACCGCTCGCCCGGACGCGGCACCGGCCGCCCGGTCCTGCCAGAACTCATCGGTCCTGGACTCGCCCTGTTCGACGGTCTCCAGGAAGGCCACGGCGGCTACCGGATCGTGCAGGGCCGCGATCCGCAGCTCCTTGACCTTCGCCCACTCGTCAGCGCGTACGGGCCGTATCTCGTGCTCGTTCATAGCTCGGGATTCTAATCAGCAGGCCTGCCGGAGTTCATCCGAGTATGCGCGAGCAAGTGGGCGCGAGGCGCCCGCCCAAAAGACCCGGTAAACGCAGAAAAGCCCCGCACCAGTTACCTGGTGCGGGGCTTTCCCACAATGATTGTTCGGCGGCGTCCTACTCTCCCACAGGGTCCCCCCTGCAGTACCATCGGCGCTGAAAGGCTTAGCTTCCGGGTTCGGAATGTAAACCGGGCGTTTCCCTAACGCTATGACCACCGAAACACTATGAAGTTAACCAACCGGATATGAACACAGTTCGTTACTTCAGAACTAACACAGTGGACGCGAGCAACTGAGGACAAGCCCTCGGCCTATTAGTACCAGTCAGCTCCACCCGTTACCGGGCTTCCACATCTG